>JAPPEG010000199.1 GCA_028875345.1 Gemmatimonadota bacterium | reverse complement strand
CCGCGCTGGCGGGTGCTGGGCACGCAGGGCGCAATCGAGGATGCGGGCGGCAAGTACCTCGTCAAGACGCTGATCAACGGTCGCCAGATGAGCACTGAGGTGCCCTTCGCCGAGTCCAATTGGGACGCGTACTACGAAAACATTTTCGCGCACTTGCGGGGCCGCGCCGACCTCGTCATTACCCCTGAATCCGCGGGCCGGGTAATCGGCGTCCTCGAAGCAGCCAACATTTCGGCAGCACGCGGGTCAGTGCCCATTAAGCCAGCCTTTGTCTGAGCAAGAACTGCCCCACCTCAACCCAACTGCGCAGCTATCCGCGCTCTTGGGGATCGGCTGCCGCTCTGGAGCCACGGTCGTCGGCCTGTCGGCCGTGCGCCGCGCCAAAAAGCTGGCCTTTGTATTTGCCAGCAGCGACCTAGCGCCGCGGACGTTGCGCGAATTAGCTCGTTTAGAGCGCGGGGGGACGCGCGTCTTTCAAGTACAGCCAATGGAAGCGCTGACTCAGGGCTTTGGCCGCGAGGACGCCTACGTGATCGGCGTTTTGCGCGGCGACTTAGCCCGCGGGTTGGCCAAGCACATAGAGGAGCAAGAATCGTGACGTCCTGGGAAATCGAGCGCAAGTACCTCGTCGCCGACCGCTCTTGCCTCGACCAGCTAGCGGGCGTCGCCTTTCGGCAGGGCTACATTCCCATCCAAGACGGCGGCGTAGTGCGCGTGCGCATTGAAGGCGAGCGGGCGGTACTCACGCTCAAGGGGGCAACTAGCGGCATCGCGCGCCGCGAGTACGAATACGAAATCCCGCGCCAAGACGCCGAGAGCATCCTAGCGACCCTGTGCCAGCGGCCCCATATCGAAAAGACGCGCTATACCTTGCCTTGGGCGGGCAAGGTCTGGACCATCGATGTATTTTCTGGAGAAAACGAGGGTTTGGTGCTCGCCGAAGTCGAACTGAGCAGCCGGGACGAGGTTGTGGAGAAACCTCCTTGGGCCGGCGTCGAAGTATCGGACGATCCGCGCTATTACAACGCCAACCTCGTGCGCAATCCCTATTGCAAATGGCGGGACGGTTAGATTACCCGTCACTCCTATCCCTCAAAAAGCATACTCAAATCCAACGCCGGTGCCGAATGCGTCAGAGCACCGATCGAGACAAAGTCCACACCAGCGGCAGCGGCCTCGCGCACGGTCGCCAAGGTATAACCGCCGGTGGCCTCAATCTCAACGGCGGGATTGTCAGCGCGGATGAGCGCTACGGCCTGGCGCAAGGTCGGCGCGTCCATATTGTCGAGCAGAATGCGATCTGGGCCACCTGCAAGAGCCTCCTCGACCTCCCCGAGATTTTCGGCTTCCACGTAGATCGGCGCTGCTTGGCCCCGTGCCGCGCGGATGGCAGCGCAGACGCCGCCTGCGGCCGCGGCATGGTTTTCCTTAATCAGCACGGCGTCGTACAGGCCCATGCGGTGATTAACGCCGCCGCCCAAGCGCACAGCCCATTTCTGCAAGTGCCGCCAGCTCGGCGTGGTTTTGCGGGTGTCAGTGATGCGCGTAGCCGTGCCGCTTAGAGCCTCCACATAGCGATGAGTCAGAGTGGCCACGCCCGAAAGCTGTTGCAGAAAATTGAGCGCAGTGCGCTCCCCGGCCAAGAGCGCCTGCGCACGACCTTGCAAGCGGACGAGAGTCTGGCCTTCTGCGACCTCGTCCCCGTCGGCAACCTCAGCGCACACAGAGATGCTCTGGTCGAGACGGGCGAAAACCGTACGGGCGACCTCAATACCCGCGACGACACCGGCTTGGCGAGCGATGATGCGCGCGTGAGCTTCGGCATCGCTCGCCACGGTCCAAGCGGCAGTCAGATCGGCTTCTACATCTACGGTGCCGAGGTCTTCCCGCAAGGCTAGGTCGATGAGCTGGTCATACGCGGCGGGGGGCAATGGAGCGGAGCGGTTTGTGGCCATTTTGTTTCCTAAAAAAAGTTGCTGGTTTACACTGCATGGCAAATGTACGCAAAGTCCGATTACACCGCTGACATTAGACAGAAAATGCCCGGCGATCTATGTTTTTTAGTATGGCCACGCTCGTCCACGTCACGCACGAAGCCGTGCAGCAAGCCGGTGGAATCGGCACGGTCCTGCGCGGTTTGATCACGGCCCGCAGCTACCAAGCTCATTGCCAGCGCACCATCCTGCTCGGCCCCTTAACCGAGCCAGACAGTGCCCAACCGCTCGGCCTGGACGGCGAAATCCTCTACGACGCCACTCGCAGCATCCGCGCCGCCGACATCGCCGACCAACTCAGCGCGGTCGAGCGGAAATTTGGCGTGCGCTTGGTCTATGGCCGGCGCTTGCTGACCCAAGACGGGCATCGAGCCTCGCCCGAGGTTTTGCTGGTGGATGTGAGCCGCCCGCCCGAGCGGCTAAACGAATTCAAGCGCGACCTGTTTCTCCAGTTTGGCCTCGAATCGCACCGCTACGAACAGCACTGGGAATACGAGCAATACCTGCGCTTGGCCGAGCCGGGTTTCGCGGCCGTGCGCTCCCTAGTCGGAGACGCGCCCTTCTTGCTATTGGCGCATGAATTCATGGGGCTAGGTACCGCCTTTAAGGCCCTGATGAGCGATGCAGCGTGTAAGACCCTGTTCTACGCACACGAAGTGGCCACCGTGCGGCCCTTGGTGGAGGAGCGGCCCGGACGCGACATTGCCTTTTACAATGCGCTGCGCCAAGCGCGCGCAAACGGCCAGTACATCGACGAGCTATTCGGCCCGCAAGACGGCTATTTCAAACACGCTCTCGTCAGCCAAGCATGGCGTCTCGACGCAGTCCTCGCCGTCGGCGATTGGGTGGAGGAGGAGCTGCGCTTTCTCGGGCCGGAATTCGCCACTTGTCCCATCGACCTCGTGTATAACGGCGTACCAGCCGCCGAGTTGTCTGCAACCGAACGCGAGGCAGCCCGAAAAAAAGTCCAAGCCAGCGGATCCGCGCTCTTGGGTTGGACTCCAGATCTGATCTTCACCCATGTCGCCCGCCTAGTCGAGAGCAAGGGTTTGTGGCGCGATTTGCTGGTACTCGAACACCTCGATCACCACCTGTGGGAGCGCGGCCAACGGGCACTTTTTATCGCGTTGGCAACAGAGACCGGCCGCCGCGACCCCGAGGACGTCCAGCGCATGGCCGCGTACGGTTGGCCGCTGGTCCACCGCGAGGGGGGAAGCGACCTCAGCAGCGGCGAGCTAAAATTCGACCTTTTAGTCCGGGCCTTTAATGCGCGCACGCGCGCCGTCAAAGCGCTTTTCGTCAACCAATTTGGGTGGGATCAGCAAAGCTGCGCGTTCCTGCCAGCCAACGCGGAGTTCGCCGATTTGCGCCGAGGCAGCGACGTGGAGTTCGGGCAGTCGATTTACGAGCCTTTCGGCATCTCCCAAGTCGAGTGCTTGAGCGCTGGCACCATCAGCGTGGTCAGCGATGTGTGCGGTTGCCGCGGCTTTGTGCGCCAAGCAGCCGGCGAGGCGGGATTGGACGGCTTTATCGAGGGAACTTATACCCAGCTCGACGAAGCCGACGGCACCAGCCAGCCGATTGGTGCGCGAGAACGCACACAGGCCGAAGCATTGCAAAGTCAGGTGGTGGCCAGCGCCTTGGCCAGCCAGTTATCCGCGGGCGCGACTGGCCGAAAAAAACTGCTTGCCGAAGGCTATGCCGCGGCCCAGAAGATGAGTTGGGAGCGCGTGGCCGAGGATATACTGTTACCCGTTTTGCGGCGGCTGGAGCAGTGACATGGCTGGGCTAGTGATTGCATTCGCACTCTCGCTTGGCGGCTGCGTGCCTTTTATCGGCGGGCCGGACCAAAGCCGTCAACTAGCGCGTGCAGCCCAAGACCTCGTGGAAATCATCGAGATCCAAGAGGGCGAGATTGACTGGCTGGGCTTGCGCGACCCCGCCGGCGTGCAGACCGAGGAAACCAAAGTGCTCGACGATTATGTGCTGTCCGCGCTGATGAGGACCGAGGTTGCGATGGGGCTGGTCGATACGACCGGGAAGCGTT
Organism: Gemmatimonadota bacterium; assembly: GCA_028875345.1. Classification (GTDB taxonomy): domain Bacteria; phylum Latescibacterota; class UBA2968; order UBA8231; family UBA8231. The sequence goes on along the minus strand of JAPPEG010000199.1, from coordinate 117 downwards.
GGCGCGGCGAGGAATTAGTGGGCCTAAAGCAAGGGGGAAGCGCCGCACTTGCGTTGGGCGGGCGGCTCGAAGCAGACGCCCCGTGGATGTACGTGCGGATGTTTTTAGTCGAGCGAG
>JAPPEG010000311.1 GCA_028875345.1 Gemmatimonadota bacterium | reverse complement strand
CGAGTTGGGCAGCCCGCGTATGGCGAATGCGCCGCATGAGGCGGGCCTGTTCCTCGGAGCTGACCGCGTAGTTGGCCGCTAGAAAGGCTTCAATGGCTTCGTCGTCCGGCATTGAGGCTCCATCCCCGGGGTCAAAGGGCGCAGCGCGTTCAGCGGCCAAAGCAGCATCGACTTGGTTCCGCAGCGTTGCGAGGCACTCCCCGTCCAGCACGCTGGGCAGGATCGCATAGCCGTGCTCCTGCAAGTGGTCGAGGGCGGCGCGGTGCTGCGATTCGTCGAGAGCTAGTGGGTCCACAATTAATTCTCCACAGTTGCGTGAAGGCGTGCTTTAGCGATGGGATTTTGCGCGCTGTCTAGGTGAGTTTCTCCAGCACGTGTTCCTCGTAGTACTCCGAGGAAAAACCGGCCTCGGCGTAGGCTTGGGTAGCCGCGGACCACTGGCTGTAAAAGGTGCGTTGCTCGGGGTCGGGATGCTCGGCCAAGCGCTGGGGGAGGAGCACCCAATTGGTCAGGGGTTGGCTGGCGGCGCGGCTGTAGTAGTGGTGCAAGGTGCGCCGGGCGCGGACGCGTTGTCCGGGCAGGCGGGTGTGAAAAATGGCAATGTCGTACAGGACCAGAGTACCGGCCGGACCGCGAATAGGTACTTCCGCATAAGCATCGCCTAGTTGGACTCGGGCGTCCTCCACCGTCTCGTAAGGACCGCTATTAGGCACGACGCAAAAACAGGGGTCGCTGGCCCCCACGTCACTCAAGTAGTGTATGGCGCAGACATAGGTGCATTCGTAGGGGCGCTCAGGCTCGGTCTGGGTCGTAGGTTGGTAGGGCCGGTCGCGATGGAAGCGCATCTCGCCATCGCCCTTGCCAGCGGGCACGTCGCGGAAATCGAATTGCGCAAAGCGGGGTTGGGGCGCCATGATGGTCCGCACTATATCGTATGAAACCGTCGGCTGAATAAAGCGGTCCAACTCGGGGTGGTGAACCAAGATTTGCCCGTGCGAAAAGACGCCCAAGCGGTCGGGGCCCCATTCGCGAGGGATTTCCCCTTTGGAGCGATCGACAAAGGCGTTGAGGGTGCGGATGTCGTCGGCTGGTAGGGCGTAGGCGACTACGACGTACTTATACTGCTGAAAAAAAGCGAGTATGTCTTTCTTGTTGTCGGGAGCGAAAATGGGAGGCTGTGACATAATGAATTTCCTCATACGGTTTTTCTGTGGGCTTCACCTACGCAGATACGGTCTTGATATACGCTCCGTTTCTATAGAGTCTCTCCTGGGTCTTTTTCCCAGTTGGGTCAAATTCGACCCACTTCCCGCTTCCCATGACAAAAGTGCCTTCCCCTCTTAGTTGTCCGTTCTCGTCCACATAAGTCCACTTCCCGTCAAATAGCCCATTCTTATAGTTTATCTCTTCTTTTACTTTTCCATCTCTGTAGTACTCGACCCATCTTCCCTCACTTTTATCATTTTCAAAGCAGCCCTCGTAGCGCAACTCTCCGCTAGCGAAATATCCGACCCATTTACCGTGTTTTTTCCCGTTTTTGTATTCCCCTTTGTATTCTACCCCACCATCGCCGTAATAGACGATCCATTGTCCGTCCTCATGGCCGTTGTCGTATGTGCCTTCTTTGCGTATCTTCCCGCTTTCGTAATACTCGATCTTCTTTCCGTGCAGTTTTCCATCTTTCATGAGTTCAACTCCTCCTTGCCAAATCGAAAAATAGCTCTGTTCTATCGAATCGACAATCAGATGGCGTTGGGAGGTTATTAGTGATCATCGACGCTCATACCCATTTCTACGATCCCCATCGCCCGCAGGGAGTGCCTTGGCCCAATAAAGAGGACGGACCCATTTACCGGACCGTACTGCCGGAGCACCACAGAGCAGTAGCCGAACCCACCGGCGTCGGCGGCACCGTAGTGACGGCGGCTAGTGTCTGGCTCGAAGATAACCAGTGGCTCCTCGACCTGGCCGCCAGCGACTCCTGGATCGTTGGAGTCGTTGGGTACGTCGATTCCGGACCCGGCTTCAGTACCCACATCGAGCGTTTTGCCGCCGACCCGCTGTATAGAGGTATTCGCGCTGGCCCTGAATTTGTCGCAGATGACGGCAGTGCCATCGAGCGCGCCAAGACAATGGCCGACCACGATCTACAAGTGGATATCAGCGTGTCCCCCCAGCAGGCCGAATTGCTATGGGCGGTGGCGCGCCAAGTGCCCGATCTGCGCTGGGTGCTCAACCACTGCGGCCAGCCAAAGATAGACGGCCAAGTGCCCGATTCCGACTGGGTCGAATACGTGCGCACAGCCGCGGCCTGGCCGCAGATTTTTTGCAAGGTTTCCGGCCTAGTAGAGTACAGTCAGGTACAGCCAGCCCCGGCCGCCCTCGAATTTTACCTGCCCACGCTGGAAGTGTTGTGGGACGCGTTCGGTGAGGATCGGCTCATATACGGCTCCAACTGGCCGGTGTGTGAAATATCGAGCGACCACGCCACCGTGCAGGCCATTGTCGGCGCTTATTTCGCGTCCAAAGGGCCATTAGCAGTGCAGAAATACTTTTGGCAGAATGCAGCCGCTGCCTACAAGTACGTCCAGCGCTGAATACTGTCCAACCTCACCCATGCCACCTGAACCCACTAAATCCCCGTTCACCTTCAAAGGCATCGTCGTCGGGGCCATCTTCTCACTACTGGTCAGCCTCTGCGCGCCCTTTGTTGTCTTTATGCTTCAGGCCTCCTCCATGGGTATCAACAGTTCGTCGCCCGGGGCCATCTTTTTCTTTTTTGTCCTCACCCTCTTCGTCAATGTCGTCCTCGGGCTGATTAAGCGTCAGTTTGCCTTGGGCCGGGCCGACCTCATCCTCGTTTACTCCATGCTGCTGATGGCGGTAACCCTGCCGACCTACAATTTCCTTAACTATCTGATCGGCATGATTTCTGGCCCCTACTACATGGCCTCGCCGGAGAACAATTTCGCCGAAGTTTATCTGCCTTATATCCCCGACTGGATGGTACCCCAAGATGAACAGGCCATTTTTGCACTCTACGAGGGATTGCCAAGCGGCCAATCCATACCCTGGGCCGCGTGGATCGAACCCTTGTCGCACTGGTTTGCTTTCTTTTTGTGCTTGAGCTTTATGATGATGTGCATGGCCACTATTTTACATCGTCAGTGGTCGGTCCACGAGCGTCTCAGTTATCCTATGACGCAACTGCCTCTGCAGATGATCGAAGGCACGAGTCCAAGGCAGGTAGCACCCTTTTTTAAAAAAAAATTAATGTGGCTCGGCTTTGCCGTGCCTTTCATTCTATTCAGTTTTTCGGGATTAAACCACTACCTGCCGGTCGTGCCCGAATTTCCCTTTTACATCGCCTGGATTCACTGGTTTCGCGATATCAACACCTGGGGAGAAGGCTTGGCGCTCAGTTACGCCTGGCTCGGGTTTTTCTACCTGGTTGATCTGAATATTTCCCTCAGCATCTGGTTCTTTTTTTTGATAGGCAAGTTCCAAGATGGACTCTTCCGCACCTTGGGCATTCACAGCACCGAGCAGTTGAGTCAGTACGAGTACTCCCAGTTGGCAGATCTGACCCATCAGGCCGTGGGCGCTAGCATAGTCTTTGTGCTCTTTGGCTTGTGGACGGCTAGGCACCACTTGCGGGATGTGGTAGCCACGGCCTGGCGGCCGGCCAGCGGCGTCAATGACAGCGAGGAGTTGATGTCCTACCGCCTAGCTTTTTTTGGCCTGATCGCTAGTTTGCTCTTTGTCTGTTTCTGGCTGTGGCGCTCGGGGCTTCCCCCCGTCGTCATTCCCGTTTTTCTCTTTATTTGCCTGATCTACTACATTCTCATCACCCGGGTCGTCTCGGCCGGTGGCGTGCCCACGGCTCGGCCCCCGCTAGTGGCACCTTATTTCATCATCTCGGGACTAGGCACTTCGATTCTGGGCGCCAAAGGCATGGTAGCCTTGTGCTTCACTATGGTATGGCAGGCGGAAATGCGCCTCTTCCCCATGCTCGCCTGCGCCAACGCGCTCAAGCTGGCCGAATCGATCCGCGGCTCGAAGAGGCGCCTTTTGCTGGCCCTGCTACTGGCTCTGGTGTGCAGTATGATCGGCGGAACGATGATGAATTTGCACTTGGGGTACACCTATGGCGGCATCAACCTAGGATCTTATGCCGGCTTTGGTGGCAACTGGGACCTGTGGTTATCGCTGGTGCACAATCCCCGGGAGGTGGATGTGCGCGGTTGGATCTTCACTGGCGGCGGCGCTGCCTTCGAGGCTTTTCTGATGGTCGCTCAGAAGCGCTGGTACTGGTGGCCGTTCCACCCTTTGGGCTTTCCTTTGGCCATTGGCTGGCTCACCAGCGAGATATGGTTTGCCGCCATGCTCGCCTATCTGTGCAAATTGACGATTCTGCACTTTGGCGGTCCCAAACTCTACCGCGTTTTAAAGCCCTTTTTCTTGGGCTTGATCTTAGGCGAAGTCTCCGTCGCCGCCTTCTGGGCCATCATCGATACGTTGCTGGGCGGGAGCGGCAATGTCATAACCTACATGTGAATGGGTCAAATGCCGACTTCGATTGGGCGATAGGGTTCGCCGCCTTCAAGTCGTCGCTCCCAATCACTCATTCCGGGCTCTGGGACGCCGAAGAGCTGGCGTCGATTGTGGGATTGGGTAATCCGCTGCTGAATGGACGCGGGCAGATCTCGGTAGTCGTACTGCGTCTTCATCCACGAGCGGACGTACGAGTACTCGAGCACTTTGCGGTCGCTGTTGCTGCGGTTGTGAAAGCGGGCGTGCCAGCAGTAGCCGTTGAAGAGCATCGCGTCGCCGGCTTTAGCCGTTAGCTTGGCGTGATGTGGCATATCCTCGTGATCCTCAATGTCGGGCAAGGGATGTCCCATCTCAAAGCGATGGCTGCCGGGAACGATGGCGAAGGTGGCACCGTTTTCGGGGACGTCCACCAGATAGGTGAAGACTTTGGTCATGATCAGCGAGTCCGGCAAATACACGCCCTTTATGTCGCAAAGATCGCAGTGCCAGCCGCCGCCCGATTCGGTGTTGGCTTCCCTGACGCCTCCATGGGCATAGCGCAGTTGCACATCCTCCCCTATCACCGCTCGCACGACGGGGAAGATGGCGGGGTGATCCACCATATCGACGAACACCTCGTCCTGATGGAGCAGGTCGTACAGCGAGTCATTCTTCGCCGCCCGGTCGAAGGCTTTGAGTACCCGTTCCACCTCGGCATCCGACAACGCCCCGCGGATAAAGACAAATCCCTGTGAGTTGTACTGTTGCCTAGCTTGTTCAGGTGTCATTTTGAGGCCCAGTTTTTCACAAAGTTTGGCGGTTTAATAATTCGGCTCGGTGCCCTTGCCGACGCTGCTCAACGGCGAGTAGCGTCTCTGCGGAAGACCATCCGAGCTCGGATAGTCCTTTACCTTGCCCGTCCAATAACTAGGCGCGGCGGCAACGCCGAAAAGGTGGGCGAGGTTATCTCTGGCATAGATCGTCTCCAGCGCCTGCGGCGATAGCTCTGGCAAGGCCTGTCGCATCCAGCTATGGACGTAGGTGTATTCGAGCAGTCGCAGAGCTACATCAGCGCGGTTGCTCGTGCGCGCCTGCCAGAGATTGCCGTGCAACACTGCGGCCGATCCCGCCTTTAGGCGCAGCGGCAGGTAGTGGGGCATCTCTTCTATGTAGGTGATATCGGGAAACGGGACTTCAGCTTTAAAACGGTGGCTCGCCGGAACCACAGCCAGACAGCCACCGTCGGGTGGGGTATCGTCTAGGCACACGAATAGCTGGAGGCACAGGTTGGAGGCGGCATGATGAACCCCGAGCATGCTGGCGACCTTCCGCTGCCAACCCCTGCCGGCTGCTCCGGGATCGACGGAGACCGCGGCAAGGGAGCGCAGAGACACATCGTCGGATAAGATCCGATGGATTATTGGGAACAGATTCGGATGTTCTACTAGGTGGATGAAACAGTCGTCTTGATTGGGCAGATCTTCCAGAGCACCTACCTGCGCGGCCTCGACAAAAGCGCGTCGGACGCGGTCGAGCTCATCTGCACTCAGGGCATCTTCTACGAGGAGATAACCCTGGCCTTCGTATTCGGCCTGCTGCCACTCGGTCAACCCATTCACCTCTCGGTTCGTTCACAGATTATGAGTTGGGCCGGCATCGAACTGGGACCAATACTACAAACTCTCCCGCTGTAGCCAGAGCCAACGGGAGAGTTTGTAGCAAAAAATTAAATGGTTGGAGCTTTTACCGACTGAAAGATGCCTTGATATGGCCCCAAGTATCGTTTTCGACGGACGTCGCTAGCAGTTCCTCGTTGACCGGCAAGAGAATCCAGTCCGGTAGGAAGTCGGCGTTTTCGGAAGATTCATTGAAATTGAGGGCCCAGTCGGAGAAGACTTCGCCGGTCTCTTCATTGCCGCAGCACAGGCCCACATCCCCGTCCTTGTGGCGGGCTGCCAAGCCGATGATCTCCCCTTCTTGCAGATCGTGGATAATACTGCCTTCGGGATCTTGCCAGTTAAAATCGTCCCACCACACGTGCCACAGCTCAATCTGCCAGTTGTATTCCTGGCCCAGTTCGGGCTCGGTCCACTGATAGGCACCATCGGAATAAGGTTCCCCCCGATACCAATCGGCCTGGGTCATCCAGTGCCAGTTCCAAGGTACTCCAACCTCTTCCGTTTTGCTGTGGAAGAAGAAGTGGGAAATCTGGGCGTGGCGGTTGCGCTGACGTTGCGCTTCTTCATCGCTCTGCCCTTCCGAACTCCAGTAGAGCCCGCCCGAATGATCGGCATCGACGGCCAGTTCGATATCGTCGCGCTGGTGGCTCCAATAGTCATCGTAGCGGTCATACGCTAAGTAGATACGCTCGGTTTCGTCGTTCCAGCCAAACGTAAAACGCACGGCTAAATCAGACGCATCCGGCTCGGTATCCGTGACATCAATTTGGGTGATTAAGAGGTTGTTTAGATCCTGTTCGGTGATCCACAACTCCTCTGGCACGACCTCCCACTCAGACAAATCGGCATCCAGAACCGGTAAGTGCGAAGAGGGCCATTGCCACATTTCGAAGATCACGCCCGGCGGATCGTGGGCACCAGCGGATGTGGTGAATCCAAATGCTATGGCAAAGGACACAACACCCTTTAAGAGCTTGCTCATAGGTTCCTCCTTGTGGAAGGGCAAGAGAGCTTATGGATTGGTTGGCAACTGTTTAGTATAGATAACCATCTATAGACTGCAAGTCAATGTTTTCTTAATGGCCAATCGGGACGCAGCAAATGTATAATTTGTGTTGATAAAACATCTATATCACTGGCATTAAATTGTTTAAAAAACACACACAAGCCGAATCTTTTGGCACTTTCTCTATTCCGTGGGGCGTATTCGTCCTAGCTTTGGCCATTCGGGTGGCCTACATTTTCCAGATCGAGACCAGTCCCCTGTTTGCCCACCCTCCCGTCGACGGCCTCACCTACGTAGAGCACGCCCAGGACCTAGCAGCGGGAAACTGGCTGGGACAGGGGCGGGAAGCCTTCTGGCAACCGCCTCTATATCCCTATGTGCTGGGCCTGTTATACGCTCTCTCTCCCGATCTATTTTTTTACGCGGTGCGCTTTTTTCAGGCGCTGTGCGGCGCTTTGCTCTGCGTCCTGACCTGGTCGCTAGGACGGCAGCTTTTCAATGCCGCAGTCGGCACAGCGGCGGCCTGCGCTGCCGCTCTCTATGGCCCGCTGATCTTTTTTGACGGCGAAATACTTCCGGCCACGATGGGTACTTTTCTCAATATGGCGGGATTGGCGCTGCTGCTTAGGGCCCTTCGTCGTCCCTCTTTTTTGCGATTTGCCGGGGCGGGTTTGGTGTTTGGTCTGGCCGTTCTGACGGTGGCCACTGTGCTCAGCTTCGCGCTCGGGGCCGCTATCTACGTCTGCTACGAGATCCGCAAGCAGAACCGGTCTTCGCTGGAGCAACTGCGCCTGCCCAGCGCCTTTCTGTTGGGTTTACTCCTAGCCATCGCCCCAGTGACCCTGCGCAACTACACCATTGGTGGCGATGCCGTGCTCATCTCTGCCAATGCCGGCATCAATTTCTACCTTGGCAATAATCCGGATTACCAGCGCACAGTGAATATCCGTCCAGGGTGGGAATGGTACGAACTGTTGGACCAATCCAAGGTCGAAACCCAAGCCGAACGGCTGGTGCAACAATCCGATTTTTACATGGATAAAGCCCGCGAGTACATAGTCACCCAACCCGTTGATTATATGGTCCTACTGGCCCAAAAAACCCACCTTTTCTGGCAGGGCGATGAAATTGGCCGCAATCAGGATCTGTATTTTTGGCGTCATTATACAGCCATCTTGAGCGCGACTATGTGGAAATGGGGCATTGCCTTTCCCTTCGGTCTGGTTGGTCCTCTGGCGCTGGTGGGCCTTGCACTGGTCATTCGCCATCGCGCTTTCTCCTTGCCCTTTTTGTTTGTCGCGCTGTACGCCCTTTCCGTCATCGCCTTTTTCGTAACAGCGCGTTATCGCCTGCCGGTTATTCCCCTGCTACTGGTGTACGCCGCTTATGGTGGGTACTGCGCTGCGAATGCCCTGCGAATGCGCCGTTTCTCGGCTGCTGCCGCCATGGCCGCAGGAGTGATCGTTTGTATGGTGTTCGCCAATGTGGATCTGACGCCAATGAATATGGAGGGCGACGCCGCCGTCCACTACAATCTGGGCAATGCCTATGCCAAAGAGGGCGAACTGGAAAGAGCGCAAGCGGCATTCGAGCGGGCCGTGTACTTTGATTCGGCCTACTGGCAGGCGTGGTACAATTTGGCATCTGTGCAGGCCGCCCAGGGCCAAGTCGGTGCTGCGATCCCCACTTTTCAACGAGTGTTGAGGGTTTATCCGCAAAAAGTAATGGTGTGGATCAGCTTGGCCCGGGCCCACCGCCAACTCGGGGAAAACGACCAAGCTCTAAAAGCCTACGAAACCGCCCTCCGCCGCAATCCCTCGGCCTTTAATTTTTACAGCTCTTATGGCGAGTTGATCGATCTGTACTTGCAACAAGATCAGGCCCCCAAGGCGGAGCGAGTGCTGGAAATCGCGTCTAAATACCATCCCGCGGAGGCCCAGCGCCTCAGAAACCTTTATGGAAAGGGGGCATTGCCGCGCAACAAGGCGGTTGAGCAGCAGTTGCCGTTTCTGTACATTCCCGACCGTCAGTGAATTTGTGGCCGCGCGCTCGCTTAGTTTCACTGAAAAGGGACTGACATGAAAAAGAGAATCCTCTTGCTCGTGATTTCTTGTCTGAGCGCGGCAAATATCGGGAGCGCGGTCGAAGAAACCGTCCTAATTGGCAGCAGTGGATCACTGCCGTGGCAAGAAGGGGGTGGGACCATTGCGGCGACGGCGATCTTGGATGAGTCCACCGTCAATCAAACCAATACCCCCGGTGGAGTGATCGACTTCGAGTCCATTGATTTTCCCGGGTGGATTTTTCCGCAAAGGGTTGACACGACCGACAACATTCTCATCGGCCTCACCAGCAAAGAGCGCGGCGGCTCGATCAGCAGTCCCATCCCCAGTGCCCAAGTCAGCTTCAAAAACGATTACAAAAAATTGATCGACGCCGACGGTCAAACAGCGTTGGAAGTAAGAGCTACTTCCAGCGCCTCCAGTGCCGGTGCGCTCGGTCTGATCTTAGAATTCGATCTCAACGCCCTATTCGCCGTCAATCGCATCCGATTTTTTCCCCGCAATGCCGCTCCCGAACTGCCGGCACCTGACTTTCCCTTTCAGAACGATTTTATCAAGGGGTACGAGATTTTTATCAATGACGGCCGGCCCGAATCCTATCTCAACAATCGGCCGATATGGACGACAATCGCCCTCGAAGGCCAGAACGAGGAAGCGGTCGTCGATCTGAGCATCCCCACCCAATTCGTGCGCCAGATACGCTTCAAATCGCTTACGACAGCCGACTTCGAGATTGCCGAGTTCCAAGTTTTTGCCGAGGGATTTGTGCCGCAGGCGACCTATCTATCCAATGTATTCGATTTTGGCGAGCCAGCCTTGCTGGGCCACTTGCGCTGGCTCCAAGAAACCATCGGTGACTCCGTGCTCTCGGACGTGCAAATTCGCACGCGCACGGGCATGGACCCCGAGCCGGTCGAGTTTACCCGAGTTGGCATCCAGAGTATCGGACTGACCGAGGTGAGCCGCACGGTGGGGGGCGTGTCGAATCTGGAAGAAATTCGGGTCAAAGTGCCCTGGAAGCGTCCTCAAGACGTGGAAGACGATGAACTTAGAACTCTGGTCGAAACCGAACTGGAGGACGATTTGCTGAGCGGAGAAGAGGCGCTTTTGGCCTGGACCCAGTTGCCACTGGAGTTGCGAGCACAGCTCGAGATTTCGCAAGCCGAGTACGGCAAGCTCAAAGAGAAGGGGCCGATTCGCGATGATCTGACGAACTGGAGTCCTTGGTCTCCCCCGTACTCGGCCGCCGGTATAGTCGAGGCCCAAGCCTTGGGAACGCCCGGGTCGGGAACGCCGATCCTCTCTCCCAGTCCCCGCCGCTATTTTCAATTTATGGTTGGGTTTGCCAGCCGGGGCTTTGACGCGGCCTCCGGCTTGGGGGCCTTGGCCTTTGATCTGTCCACGCCAGCTCTGGCCGACACCCTCATCGGAGAAGTGTTTCCCCGGCACGCCGACGTCGGTGCAGCGACTGTCTTCACCTACGCCGTCCTGGCGAAGATTGGTCAGACAACGGCCGGTTTTGACCAATTGGAAATCGAGACGCCGCTCGAGGTGGAGTCCATTGGCATGGTAGAGGTCCACGGGCCCAATGGCGAGATCGAATCGGCCGATTTTTCAGCGCGCTCATTGGACGATCTCCCCGTCGAAGCAGGCAGCGGCTTTGCAGTGTTGGCCGTCTCAGACCATGGCCTACTTTTGCAATTGCCGCCAGTAAACGAAAATGATGCGCTCGTCAAGGTAGAATTCGCAACAGCGGTTTTGCGTTTTGGCACGGTATTCTCGGCTCGAGCGTTCAATACCGAAGTCGGCGCAGTGGGACAAAATATACTCGCGGGCAATGCGGCGGATTTGGGACGAGGAACACTAGTAGACCCCGATCTAGCCCGCATTGGCGCTCCTGTTTCCACCAACCTGACCGTAGAGGTGGCCATAAGCGACGATCTATTGACCAATGTGCGCGCTGAGCCAGCCGTATTTACACCCAATGGGGATCAAATCAACGACCGCACTGCTATTCACTACGATATTACCAACATAGCTAGTCCCGTTCTCGTCGAGATCGAACTATTTGATTTGGCCGGCCGATCGATCAAATCTCTGCAAATGGAAAAACAGACCAGCGGGCGTTTTGCCATTGCTTGGGAGGGCACCGATGATGAGGGTCAGCTCGTGACTCCGGGGCATTACATATACACCGTTACGCTAAACGCCGATACCGGCACTGACAGAAGGCTCGGTGCGGTCGGCGTTGTCTATTAAAAGCCTACGAGGTGAGCATGTCATCTGCATTGGGCCTATGGGCAAACCGAAATGAGCTGAGGGGATTCTTCCTGCTGTTGTCGCTTTTGCTCGGTGTTGGCGGCTCGGAGGCCCAGGACTACGGATCTCGCCTCGGGACCCAGCGCGGCGGTGAGGTGAGCTTTGAACCCCGCGGCCCGGGGGTCCTATTCGGGGCGCTCGACCCGTCGGTGCGCAAATGGTACGTGCCGCAGGAACTGTACAACGAATACCAGTGGCGTCAGTGGGAATATTCCAACTACGCGCGTCAGCCCTACCAGCGCTATGTCAATACCGCCCTCGAAGGCAATTACTTCTACGATATCTACGGCCATTACGTCACGCGCGGATGGCTGGTGTACGACTGGCACCAAGACCAACCCCAGGCCCTGGGTAGCAGCATCTTTAAGGACGGCCGCTTCAACGACTGGTTCAACAATCTCACAGTGAGTAGCGATTCCGAGGGCCAGTTTTCCTATGCGATCACAGTTGGCAACGAGATCCGCACCACCCTCACCCCCATGACATTTTCCAAGCCTCGTTTTAATGGGCTACAGATGGACTTCGCGGCAGATAAATACCAAGCCACCATCATTGCCTCGCGCATAAGTGACCCGGCTACGGGCGTGACCACACAGCCGGCTAGAGTCTCCAATTCCACCAGTCTCATTGGCGGACGGGCTACCGTGCAAGTGGGTGACTTCATCACCCTCGGCGGCACCTTGGTGGACGCCCGCAACGCCAATACTGGATTGGACGTATTCAGCGGCGATCTGATCGCCGGCAGCCTAACGGCTGGCCAGTCTTCAACACCGGTCACCGCCATCGCCATGGTGCTGAGCGACGACTCACCAGCAGACGGGATCGGAGGAGCCGCCCTTTTCAGTCACGACATTCGCATCACCGCCCGCAATTTTGATACGGAGCTAGAGACGGTCTTCACGCTCCAGCAAGTGGTGCGCGAGGGGCTCGAGTGGCCGGTCATTTTTGGCGGGTTTCCCAAAGAAGGCTTCACGGCCGCCGACGGCGACGAGCGCATTGTCTTGAACTACGATTTCAAGAGTCCGGCCTACGTCGGTCCTGATCCACTCTCGATTGTCAAGGTCGAATTCGACTACGTATTAGCCAACGACTTCAAAGTAGAAATGTGGTCCAACAAGCAGACCGGTCGGCGCTCCACCCCAGCACCGCCCATCACCAACCAAGTCATCGAAGAAAGTGAACCCGCCTTGATTGTGCTACAGCGGGCGAAGGGCAATGTGCGAGATATATCGAACTTGCAACGGGTGCGGTATGAATACGGCTTGCCCACCGCCAATATGGTTGGGGGTTTCACCATTGAGGGCAAAGATGTATTCGGCTTTGATTTCAACGGGGAGTGGGACCGCAATCTGCGCTTTTTTCAGTATCCCAATCCCGCCATTTTTTCGGCTAGCGGCAATCACGAAATCTCTTCGCTTCATGCCGATGCCTATTTTTTCAACCTATCTAGGCAGCAATACCCGTGGTTCGGTTTTTTCGAGGGCTATTCCATCGCCCAAGACTATTCTACTACCGCGGCATTCGTCGTCGACCACTCCGGTGACATTCTCTACGATTCGCCTACGACCGCCTTCTACGAATTCGTCGACGACAACGACGATCAAGACCGTTTACCCGATTGGGTGCGCCGGGGGCAATCAGTCGGCGATAATATTGTCTTTCCCGGCTGGGATGAAAACAACGACTTCATCTCCGACTTCAATCAGAACGACAACGCCACCATACCCAATAGCTTGCCCGATTACGAAGAACCTTTTCTGAGATTCGCGGTGGACCGTCCGGAGTTTCTCTTTGGCATCGATCTCAACAACAACGACTGGATCGACCGCTTTGAAGACGATGTGCTGCCGGACTATCTCTACAAGGCCGATCGCCGCGGGTACAATGCCTTTGTGGGGCTCGACATCGCTCCAGATGTGCGTCTTTTGCTGGGACGGGTGGACGAGCGCATGTTTTCCCAAAAGCGAGCAAACGAATCCACCTATGGATTGTTCACCTTTGACCGCAACTGGGCGGGTTTTGGACGCGTGCGGGTTTTCGAAATGCTCAAGCGGGTTAAAGACACCATCCCAGATGATCGCCGGGCGCCAACGCCATTCTTAACGGCCCCGGCCCGACCGCTGGTGCCGGATATTTTGCCAGCCGCGGATACTTGGGTCAACTCGTCGTTCATCGCCGTCGATCATCTCGGAGTGCCGGGCCTCGAATTAACCTCTAAGCTGAAATACGACTTCTACCATCAAGTGCTAGACGATCCAAGGGACCTCAACGAACGGCCCCTCCGCGATTTTACCAGTTTTCTCGGTGTGATCAACAAAGCGTCTTATACCGCGGAATGGGGTTCCTTTTTGCTGCGACCCGGCCTAAAGAGCGAGTACTTCCGGCAGAGCGAATTCTTGCGGGAAGAGGAGCCACGCCAACACTGGGCCGGGATCGCCCAAGTGTTGGTCCAGACGCGACTGACACCCAATACCAAGATCGAAACGGGACTCGAATTGTTGCGCTTTCGCGATCTGGTCGCCGACGAAGACGACATGCTCGCCAGAGGAATCGCGGCAGAGACCGGAGATTTGACTTCGACTCAGGTCGCCGTCCAACTGTCGGTCACCTCGGGATACCTCGGGTATATCCTCACCACCCAAGTCGGGTTGCGGGTCGGGCGCATCGGCACCGAGCGCATTCGCGAAGCCGCGCCGGGCGTCTTTGAGAAAGGGAGTAAAGGGCGCTCGGAAACGACCAGTTTTATCACGGTTTTTGCAGGGGTCGAGTAAAGATGAATTCGCGCGCCTGGATCCTCTGGGTAGGACTGGCCGGTGCCGCTTCTGCCCAGCCGGAGTACGGCTATCGGCTAGGCGAACGAGTCGGCGACCACGTCGTCTATTCCACCCGTGGCGTGCCGATTTATACCGAAGCCCTAGAGCCCACAGTACAGCGCTGGTATTTACCGGCCAGTTTATTCTCCGAAAATCACCACCAATGGGAATACACCAACTACGCCCGAGATCACTTTCTGCGCTACGTCAGTCCCACCTTGGAAGGAGACCTGTTCTACGATGGCTTTGGCAGCCTAATCACTCGCGGCTGGCTCATTTACGACTGGCGTCAGGTGCAGCCGCGCATCGCCGAAAGCTCTCAGATATTCAAGGCGAGCCAGTACGTGCGATGGTTCAACAGGCAATTGCTGGCCGTCGACAGCAAGGGGGATTACAGCTTCTCCATCCTCGTCGGCGACGAACTCAATACTACGCTGACGCCGATGACGTTCAGAAAGGCCGGCTTCAATGGGGTCATGGCCAACTTGGCGACTAATCGCCTGCGCCTCACAGGACTCTTTTCCCGCATCTCGGGACCGGTGCTGCTAGAGACCGTGGGGCTGGTCGATCCCAGAGTCAACTCCACCAATCTGGTAGCGGGCCGCTCCGAAGTGGATCTGTTCAAAGGCTTGACCATAGGACTGAATCTGGTCAATTCGCACACTTCTAATGGCAGTCGGGAAAGTTTCGCCGGCAACCCCTTCAAGGGCGAGCTATCGACCGGCCAACTCGAGGACGCACTGCGCTCGGTCCTAGTGCGGCTCAGCGATGACTCGCCAGAAGACGGCGAGGCAGGAGCCATCCTCATCGACAGGGACATCGAGATAAAAACCAAGCTCAAACGTCCTTCCCCTGCCGACCCAGCGGTATTAGTGGAGCGGGATACCCTCATTGTCGGCAGTTCTTTTGGCTTCGACGCTACCCACATTCAGGGTGGTTCGGTGCGAAACGGTCTGCTCGTGGCCGACGGGGCCGAGAGCATTGTATTGCATTACGTCTTCGCTCCTGCGGAGGGAGAGAGCGAAGAAGGCTCCTTGCGGCTATTGCTGCAACAGCGCCTGAATCTGAGCTTGGCAGAGGCCCAGGATATGATCCAGGCGATCGAAAATGTGCGCTTTCGCCTAGTATTGGCCAACGACTACCGCGTGGAAATGAGCTCGGATCGGCAGACCAACCGCTTTGGCGTGCCCCAATTCCTGCCGGTCACCAGAGCCGAAGGCAACATCAAGAATGAAACCAACAGCCGCCAAGTGGTTTTCGACTACGGCCTGCCCACGGCCAATCTGCTGTACGGCCTCAGCGCCGAATGGCGCAATATGCGCGGTTTCGATTTCTACGGGGAAGTAAATATCAATTCCAACTATCGAAAATACCCGAATCGACGCAAAAAGCATCACCGCGCAATTGCGGGTATTGCAGGTGACAAAAGGTCGCTGGGTTGGCTGGCTAATCTCTCTTGGCAAAGCTACCCTTGGTCGGCCTTCTTGGAAGGCTTTGGCATGGACGACTCCTATTCCACCAGCGTTCGTCCGGTGTCCCCATCTGGAGTGGCCAACTACGCACCCGAAGCCACCGAACTTTTATACGATTTTGTCGAAGACAACGACGACCAAGATCGCCAACCCGATCAAAAGCGCCTCAATCAGGGTAGTCTGGTGCCGCCACAAGTAGGCGATTTTAACATCGACCAGACCGGCGTCGCCGACCCAGAAGTCTTTCCGGGTTATGACGAAAACGGAGATTTCATCTCTGATTTCAACCAGAACCACAATCCCATCCGCCGCAATCTGCTGCCCGATTACGACGAACCGTTTTTGCGCTACCACTCCGACCGGCCCGAGTTTCTCTTTGGTATGGATCTGAACAACAACAATTGGGTTGATCGCTTCGAGAACGACGATTTACCCGATTACCCGTACAAAAAAGATCACTGGGGCTACAATGCCTACAGTAGCCTCTACCTCGGTCCGCAAACCAAGCTGACTCTCGGACAACTGCGGCAGGAAAAACGCGAGACGGGCGAGGAGAATCTAACGACCTATGGCCTCCTAACCGTGGTCGAAGATTTGCCGGGCAAGGGCCGCCTGCGCCTCTTCGATATGTTGAGATTGGCCAAAGACGATATCCCCGACCCCTTGTCGCAGTGGATCGTATCCACGCCCGAATTTGGCGATCCGGGAATCGACAGTGGGCGCCACGTCCAAGTTCCAGATCGCCTAGCGGCCACAGATACGTGGATCAACACCTTCTATGCGGACTGGAAATACGCCAGTTCAAACCAGTGGAGTACCTTTCACCGATTTAAGTGGGAAACCTGGCGTCAGCGCAATACGGGCGTGGATTTCCTCTTGGACGAACTCGTCGATGACGAAGGCAGTCAGGTGGGCACCGACGGCGAACCCGCCGCTAGCTACGACCCACTCGGTCCACAAGGCCGCAACGGTCGCCGGTCCTCGGGATTTTTGGGCTTAATCGACAAGGCGGAATACCAGTATTCGTGGCGGGGGTTGACCATCTCTCCCAAAGCGAAAAGCGAGTTCCTCAGCCAGACCCCCTTCGACCGGACGCTGGACAAACGCCGCACTTGGGACGCGCTTTTCTTTTTGCAGATCCACTTTTTCGTACTGCGCACGACCAAGATCGAAGGCGGTTTGGAACAGCGGTTCTTCTACGATGTCCTAGCCTCAGAAGAAAATCTGCAAACCGGCCAGCTCAGCGGCGATTTTCGCGGCACAGTGCTGGCCCTCCAACTCACGAATCCAACTACCTATTTGGGCTACAAATTGACCACGGAGGTGGGCATGCGCTACGATCGGCGATCCCTAGAACGGGTCGGCGGCAAACGCCAGCAGAAGGCCTCGGGTCTGTTCTTCACCTCCGTCTTGGTGGGTCTGCACTGAGTCGACCGGTACTTTGTATATTACGTACGATATTATGTGGTGTAGCACCCCTGAAAAAGAGGAACGAATAATGCCATTGGTCCAAATCGGCCGCCTAACGTCTCTGCTGTGTTTTGGATTCTGTCTCGCCCTTTGGGGGCACCAAGACAGCGGGGCGTTGACGGTTTACCGGATCGGCGGCGAAGATCTGCCCACGCCCGAGGCAGCCGATTTCGGCGTTCCACCCGAATCTTTCCAATTCGAGCAGCGCTCTTGGATGTCTTTCGAGGATGACGCCTTTGGCAGCGTCAACCTGCTCGACCTAGAACCGGGTCATATTCGGCCCCAAACTCTGGACAAAGAGGTCAATCTCACGCCGTTGATCCGCGAGCGAGGGGGATCCATCAAGATCAACGACGGGTATGGCTGGAAAGACGAGGCGCAGCTAGATTTCCTCTTCGACGACGACGAGACCACGGCCTTTTCAGGGGATATAGGGGGCAGCCTGCGCTGTGCTAATGGCACCCCGGGGAGAAGCGGCATCATGGATGCCCTCGGGGGCGATCCCATTGCGCAATGCAGGTATTTCAAATTCGATTTGGGCGGGGCGTTTATCATCGACCGGGTTCGATTTTTTGGCACGCCGAGACGGGGCGACACCTTTTTCCCGCGCTCCTTCCGCTTGGGCACCAACGACGGGGATGCGCTCAAAGACGGAGAGCGGGAGATCAAGCTGACTTGGCGCGGCAAGGCCTTCGTCGACTGGAATGTCGTTGTCGAGCGCCTGGAGAACACAGACGCGGTCCTAGACTTTCAATTGCCTCCCGAGCCTGTGCAAGTCCTCATGTTCGAGTCTCCTCAGGGCAAATGGGAAATCGCCGAGTTCCAGATCTTTGGCACGGGGTCGGCTCCCTTTGCCAGCTACATTTCTAGCATTATCGATTTGGGCGGCCCGGCCGTGCTGGGAGAATTGACCTGGTCCGGCAACCAATCACCGACAGGGCGCATCGACCTAACGGCCCGCGGTGGCGACACGTCCGATCCCAATACGTACTGGCGTTTTACCTTCAGAGGAGATGAAAGGTCTCGTTTCGCTGCCAATGGCCAACCCCTCAGTCGCACCGCCTACGCCAGGTTGGAAGGAGGGGAGAAGGCGGGCATAACCCCCGACGAACAGAATTGGGAACTGTGGCCACCTTTTTTTTCCTTTGCGGATGGCCGCGCCGAGATGAGCCACCTCAAACCCCGTCAGTTCCTCCAGTTCAAGGCCGATTTCCACTCGCCACCAGGAGGGGAAAACAGCCGGCTCGACTATCTCCAATTCGCCGTTACGCAACCGCCCATGGCAGCAGGAGTCGTGGCCGAAATAGCACCCGCGGTCGTCGGCGCCGGCGAGCCGACGCGGTTTATTTACAAGGTATTGCCCGAGGTCCAACTGGGGGAGCCGGGTTTCGACACTATTGAGATCCGCACGCCCATCGAGCCGCGGATCGAATCCGTGTACATTAGCGGCACCGAAGTAGAATGGGAGGCCCTGCGGGTGGACGCCACCGGCCTAGAAGTGCGGATTCCCCGCATCGGCGACGACCATTCGGGGGAGTTGATCGAAGTCGTCTTCGAGGCAGAGGTGTTCCGTTTTGGCACGGTATTTCCCGGCGCAGTCTGGGACAGCGAACGGCCCTACGAAGTGCGCCAACCAGTGACGCCGGGCAATGCCGACGATCTGGTGGATAACAACAGGCTCAGTGTGGCTCTGCAACAAACGGGCAAGCAGTCCATAGGGCGCTTCGATCTGTCTTCGCGGGTGGTAACGCCAAATGGAGATCGGGTCAATGACGAGTTGCTGATCGAATACGACCTCATCAATGTCGATAACGCCGGTGCTGGCATCGCTCGGCTCGAACTCTACGGGCTGGCGGGAGTGCGCATCGGAGTATTGCAGCAAACCCAGATAACCAGCGGCCGGATTCATTTCTCGTGGCCCGGCACCGATGGCGATGGTCAGGTGCTGCCGCCGGGCCTCTATATCCTCCGTCTATCTGTCGACGCGGACCGCGCTACGGACACGGCGTTTCGCTCCGTAGCAGTGGCGTATTAGCGGTGCGGGTTGGCACCAGGAGTGCTCGCTATGGCTAAAATCTCGCCTAGAATTTTTACAATCGGCGCGAGCGCTCTATGGCTCTTCCTCGGATGGACCTCGGTCCGAGCCCAGACCACTAACGAGTTTCGCACCCGACCGAACCAGATCGTTGTGAACGCCCAGAGGCATTGGGAGGATTGGGACTTTCCCGCCGGCACTCTTGAGATTGCCCCCCAAGGGGAAGTACAGCCGCGCCGCTGGAATCGCAATACAGACGCCACGGAGGACATTGTCGATTTTCTGCGCTTCCAGATCGAAGCGTCACGGCGCGATCCCACGCTGTTCAAAATTCCCAAGCGCCTGCAGGGCAAGGAGGTCGCTGAAATCTCTCTGCGAGATGCCGTCGTGGAAGCAGGTTCGAACCCCGCCGGAGTAACCAATGTCCTCGACGGCGACCCCACTACCTTTTGGGAACCAGCGCCGCTGCCAGCAGGTGTGGATCCGGCGGATGTGGATGTCGGTGCCCTTTGGTGGTTTACGGTAGATCTGGGACGTCTGGTTTTCCTCAAGAAAATCGAGCTGAAATTCGTCGATGAAGATCTGGGCGACCCCTTCTTGTTGTACGATGTCCTCGTATCGGACGGGCGCAAACCCATCGCCGCCCAATCGGGAAACGCCCCACCCGAATTTTTTCCCGTCCTGATCTCACTCAAGCCCAATAAGACCCAACGCAGCGTCGAGGTGGACTTGCGCGGCATCACGGGTCGCAGAGAATTGGGCGGCGAGCAGGATGAGTTTCTGGCGGAACAGATCCAATTTGAGGATTTGGCGGAGGAGTCTGGTCCAACAACAGACATGGCGACGCTGGTCGGACGTTTTGTCCAAGTCGTCATAAGAGGCAGCGACCTGAACCGAGGCCGCCAGATCACGCAAGCGGAATTCGAGCAACTCGCCCCGGCCGATACGGGCGCGGTTGATTACTACAAAAAACTGCCAGACGGCGGCCAGTTGCAAGTGTCGAGGCAAGTCTATTTCGACCGCCTCGCAGAGGAAAAGCGCGGCGACATCCGCTATTATATCCGCGAGCGCCCGCGCCTGGCCGAGCTCAATGTCTGGATCGAAGGAGATGATATCTTCCACGGGATATTGCGACGGGGCGGGACCATAAGCTCGCCCGATCCCCGCAATGGAGCGATCCTCCTCGATAGCGATGTGGACTCCGCTCATTTTCTCGACCTCTACAGAGATCCCAAATTCAATTTGAGTCCCATCGGCACGGTAACTCTCGATCTAGGATCGTTTTTCTGGATCGACGCGCAAAGAATGACCTATACATTCATCGATAACGACGCCCACACTTTCGGCAACTATACCCTAGAAGTTTCAGATGGCAGCAGGGAGCCCGATGGCAGCCTCAAGTGGTCCATCGCCGTAGATCGCAGACAGACCGAAACCCTGGGCGGTTTGATCGGCAAGATCACAGAGGGCAATAACTTCGATCCCGTCGTTGGCCGTTTTTTCAAAATCCAGTGGAATGTCCAACCCATCGCCGCGAGGATCCTGACCGCACTGAGTGAGTTCCAGCTTTTCGGTGCCGGCTTTCAGCCCCAAGTCGAGCTGACGTCGGGGCGTATCCCCCTGGGAAACAGCAAAAATTTGCTGTCTATCGAATGGGATGCCGATACGCCTCCCGGCACCAAGGTAGAGCTACAGACGCGGACGGGGGACACCTTCAGTTCGGATACGCTCTACTATCACGGCGACAATATAAGACTCTACGAAGGAGGTGCTGCAGAATATTACGATCGCAAAAACCGGCGCGACAAAGGCAACAAAATAGGCATCTGGGTCGATGGGCCGGAGTGGGAAAAGTCCTTTAGCGCACCGTACGAAAACGCCGCCGGCAGCCCCATCACCTCGCCCTCGCCGCGCCAATTTGTCCGCATTCGAGCCACCTTGTTCTCCAACGATCCAGAAGTTCGCCCCACTCTCAAAGAGATCCGGCTTAACTTTGCCGAGCCAGTGGCTCGGCACCTGTTGGGCGAAGTTACCCCTACACAGGTCGATAGCCTCGGCGTCCAGCGTCCTTTTTCGGTATACATCCGGCCGGATACCGTCAGTGCCGGCGGATTCGATCAGCTCTTGCTCGCAGCCCCCCCTCAGATGCGTCTGACCTATCGAGGGCTATACGGGGGCAAAGACAGCGATTTTTCACCGGCCGCCGATCTGGCTTCTCTGGAGATCGCAGAGGTCGAGGTCCGCAGCGATCACTCGGATAGCCTGCATCTGACTTTTCCGGCCGTACTGTCGGAGTCGGATATTGAACTGTTCCGCCTCGATTTTGACACCTCTCTTTTCACGGTAAGTGCACCGCTGAGGGCAGCCCTGCGGCGCGGAGACGACGGTTGGTGGCAGCGCGTGGACGCGGGAGACGCCGCCGCGCAAGTCACCGACAACGATCTAACGCTGGTCGCAGTACCAAGGCGCAAGGAAATTTTCCGCAATTTAGCGATCGAGCCGCAGGTATTTACGCCCAATGGGGACGATATAAACGATGCGGTGAGGTTTACATTCGACGTCGTGTTGATCCGTCAGAGCAGTGCCGTCGAAATCCATATCCACGATCTAGATGGTCGCCGGGTGAGAAGCATTTCCGAGCGGCGTCCAGTGGTCACTGGTGCCCATGAACTCGAATGGGACGGCAGAGACCATGCTGGAAATCTCGTGGCGCCCGGAGTGTACGTCGTCCTGCTCAAGATCGATGCCAATACTGAGGGAGCTGGCCTAGACGCGCGTGATCTCACCCGCACGGTGGCGGTCGCCTACTAGCATCTCTAGACAGAAATCCTTCCCCACAAACTAGGAAGTTACTTATGCCCACAGGCACCAGTGCTGCCACCCGAATGGACAGCAGACGATCACCAAGTTCAATAATGCCAGATGCCAAAACAATTCGTCGCCAGATTAGTACCGGCCAGTGGCGCGGTACGACCGTTGGCAGGGCGGGGCGTCATGTGCAGACCGGCCTAGTTATTCTTCCCAAAGCCGAGGCTTACGATTTTCTCGTCTTCTGCCAGCGCAACCCGCAGCCGTGTCCATTGCTCGAAGTGACGGACCCGGGTTGTCCGACGCCGAAAACACTGGCACCGGGCGCGGATATTCGCCATGAGGTCGGGCTATACTCGGTCTGGCGCGACGGTGTGTTGGTAGAAGAAGTGACCGATATTGCGCCGTTGTGGCAGGATGATTTCGTAGCCTTTTTTTTAGGGTCCAGCCTGACTTTTTTGCAAGCTCTAGCCGATGCCGGGTGCGTCAGTTCGGTTGGAGTCGTGTTATATAAAACCAATATCATGTGCAAACCAGCGGGGCGTTTTGCCGGGCCAATGGTAGTGACCATGCAAACCTTGCCGGCGGCAAAGGTTGCGCGCGCCGTGCAGGTGACTTCGCGATTCCAGGCCACGCACGGGGCCCCGATACACATTGGCGATCCAGCCGCCATAGGCATCACCGACCTTGCGCAAACCATTGGCCCCGCGCCTCCCAACGGCATTCCCCCCGGAGATGTAGCGCTATTTTGGGCCTGTAGTGTTACGCCTCAGACGGTGGCGCAGGCTTCCGCCATTCCATTCATGATAACCCATTCGTCGGGACACGGCTTTGTCACCGATCTCGAAGACCACGACCTAGCCGTGCCGTGAGCAGCGAATGGAGTTTTGAAAGAAAAAAAGGGCCATTAATGTATTTCCCTGTTTTTGCTCGAACGGCCAAGTGCAATACTGCCTGGACCATTTTGTCCATCTGCTTTGTTCTAACTTTGCAGGTCGGATGCGGCTCAGAATCCCAAAGCCATGCGGTCGCAAGGATAGCGGAGCAAGAAATTACCACGGTCGAACTGCAAGCATTCGCCGCCCGCCTGCCGGACGGCATCCACGAAGGCAAAAGCGACAGTGAGGCCAATACCATGGCCTTGAATGCGCTGATCGACAAAAAAGTGCTGCTAGCCGAAGCAGAGGCACAGCAATTGCAGAGCGATCCGGGCTTTGTCCTCGATTTATCCGCCTTCAAAGATCGGGAAATGATGAAGTTGTACAACCATCTCAAAGTGGATCAGCAGATTTCGATTTCACAAGAGGAACTGATCGAACTTTACCAGAACGAGGCTTGGAATAGAGCGCTGCGCCTTGCAGCCATAGTGGTCGAGACGCGGGAGAAAGCCGACGAACTAGTAGCCGAACTCAACAGCGGCAAGGCGTTCCGCCAGCTCGTCGACACCTATTCCGTCGACGAGACGACCAAAGCCTGGGGTGGAGATACGGGACGCTATTTGTCCAGAGACACAGCCGATGAATCCCTGCAGGAATTATTGACCCTACAGGTAGGTGACCTATCAAAGCCGTTTCCCTTCGCCTATAAAGGGAAAAAGCACTACGCCGTATTCAAGGTACTGGACGAGATGCCCATTGCCTTAAACGAGGTGCAAGGAGTCCTCGAAGAGAAAATTTTCGGCTCCAAGCGAATTGCCCGCAGAGCGGCGTTGACCGATTCGCTGGCAGGCGTGTACAAGCCTTTAGTAGATGCCGATGGGGTGGCATTTTTGGCCGAACGGTCAGCCGGCGGCCAAATCAATGTGTCCGAGGCGGAAGCCACTATGCGATTGGGTTCCTATCGAGACGGCAATCTGACCATTGGCGAATTTCTTCCCATCGTGCTACACAAAGCCGGTCCAGAGACCCGGCACCAACTCGCCGATACTGCGTTGGTAGCGGCCAAGGTCCGCAGTCTGCTCACGGCCCAGATGCTACTCAAAGAATCCTACGCCCTCGGCTTAGATCGGGATTCTACCTTGGTAGCCAGCGTGGAAAACGAGCGCGAAAATCTACTCGTGAGTCTGCTGCGCAAGATCAATGTCGACGCCTATATCAGGGTTGAAGAAGAAGAAGCCCGCGCCTTCTACGACAAAAATCCCGAAAAATTTCGCTATCTCGAAGCCACCATAGCCGCAGAGATTCTTTTATCCAACGAGGAGGAAGCTCAGCGAGTAAAAGAGCAATTGCAAGCAGGAGCCGATGCAGAGCAATTGATCGCAAAATACGACACTCGCGGGGTCCATGGGGAAAAGAGGGGATTTGTGCGTCTCGACGCCTACAAGCGACTTCACTACCCCCATATATACGATCTCTCCCAAGATATGGAAATAGGCCAAGTCGGCGGCCCCATCAAGGTAGCGGAAGGGTATTCCGTATTTAAAATAGTTGACCGGGAAGCGGCCAAGCTCAAACCTTTTAATGCCGCTTCAAAAAAACGCGCCACTGCCTATGTCAGGATCAATAAGGCCAAGCACGGCTATGTGGAATTCGTCAGCGCTTTGCGAGAGAAATACAACGTGGAAATTTTCTCCGCCAATGTTCCCAACATGATCAAAGACGGGAAATTTCAGGCCGACAATTAGCTGATTACCCGCCGCTAGTTATTCTCTAGTGGAGAGAACGCATTACCTTTTCGGCTACTGGCTGGCTCCTTCTAACCTTCTCAGGGCCCGCAGGGCCATTCTTTCGTCCGGATCGGTTTTGCGGGCCTGTCTGTAGTGCCAAATCGCGTCGCCTGTTTTGTCGTTTAGCAGAGACACCGCACCCTGGATCGAGTACTTACGGGATCGGAAGCGGCGCTCGATGTTTTGTTTCTTCTCTTCGTCCACGTCGAAAAGAAACTCGTTCACCTCCACCACCAAGTGCGGCAACAGGCTTGACAAAGCGGGCAGGCCCGCACCCGTATCCCCTCGCCTGCGGTCGGTAAAGCTTATATAGGGTCGATCGTCGGTGTTCAAAGGGCCATGGCCGGCGTAGTCTGAAAAAGCGAGTTCGTCCAAGGCTAGGGTCCCTGCAAAAGACACCGGATCGGCCAGATCTACCTCTTGCAGAGATTCTTGCACAGCCGCTACTGACAGCCGTTGTGCCAATAATTCAAAGTCGATGTGTTGCGGCTGGTTTGCACCCAGCACAATGGAGTATTTGTCGGTCAGCCACAGGGTCGCGTGGGG
The DNA here is from genome assembly GCA_028875345.1 of Gemmatimonadota bacterium. GTDB lineage: Bacteria > Latescibacterota > UBA2968 > UBA8231 > UBA8231. The sequence goes on along the minus strand of JAPPEG010000311.1, from coordinate 14,247 downwards.
GAAAACCGCGCGAAATGTTCGCAAGATCATCTCGTAGTCGGCTACGGCCAGCCCGTGCAGGGGGATCCACTGGGCTATGAAGCCTTCTGTTTTGAGTCGCTGGCGGCAGAGCTGGTAGAATTCTTCCGTGTACAGCACCCAGCTATCCGCTGTGCCGGGATGGGTCGCGTCGGCGATAATGATATCATAGCGCTCTGGTGTCCGCATTACGTGGTTTCTGCCGTCGCCGTGGATTAGTCGGAGGTAATCCGTGCCCACCCTATTGAAGACGTAGTTGTTGTAGCGGGCAAAAAAATCGGCGGCCTCGACCACACCGGGTACGACTTCGACGCAATCCACCCGCTCGGGTTGGTGAAGCAAGACCGAATTGAGAGTAATGCCGCCCCCAAAGGCAATCACCAAGACTTGCCGGGGATCGCTGTGCAGGATCATCGGCAGATTGCCCAGCAGTCGAAAAATCTTGATTGATGCATGGTCTGTCGGCACTTCTCCCATGCCATTTACTTTGAGGATGAGGTTGCCGTGGCTCATTTGATGGACCGTTACCGTCCCAGCAGTATCCTCGCGATAATAGACAAGCTCGCTGTCTTTTTCTGTATTTGTAAACAGCGCGATAAAAAGATTGCTCGGCATGGCCCAAGTCAGCAGCAGTATCGCGCCGACAGGCAGGCCTATGGCTGGCAGCTTAAAACGGATACTGGCGTTTGGATGGACCAGTAGCAGCACCGCCCCCAAGGCGATGTTAGTCCAGGCCAAGACTTGCACCGCGCGCTCTGTGCCCAGTAGCGGAATCAATAAAAAACCAGCGCCAAAAGCACCAGCGATAGATCCCAGTGAATTGACGGCATAGACCTTGCCAATTTTTGTGCCCAAGGTCTTCAAACGTGTAACGTTGAGTTGTCCTACGAGCGGAAAGAGCAATCCCATCAGACAGGTGGGAATGAGCGCGATCGAGAAAACCAAGGTAGCTGTGCCGAAAAGATAGCCCGTCCACGAAGTAAGCGCACTGAGATACGGAATGAAATGAGTGCTAACGCCGAATGCGCCGATGGAGATATGACCAAACAGGCCCAGGAGTATCTCAATAGCGCCGAATGCAATGAGCAGGTCCGGCCAGCGGCCGACAAAACGAGAGGCGATGGCCCCTCCGAGCGCCAGACCGAACAAGAAGGCGATCAGGATGATGCTGAGACTTTGGGCCGTGCTCAGCCCCAGTATCATGGTCAGCACCCGCGTCCACAGCACTTCGTATCCCAGAGCGGTGAAACCCGATGCGCAGAAGACCAAAAGCGTCAATTGCACCAGCCAGTTCGGCAGTGCTGGAGGATTCTTTTGCTGCGCGTTGTTTCTCTTGTCTGTACTCGCCCGGTGTAGCTCGGCTGAGTCCGACAAACGGCGATACCACGCCAGAGAAAAAATCGCAATGAGGACATTGCCAATAACGGCGACTGTAGTTGTGCCACTGATACCCAAATACTCGATGGTCAGATAAGCCGCGGTCCCGACCCCGCAGGCGGCTCCAAACGTATTGGCGGCATACAAGGTCCCCACGCTCCAACCCACCTGCGACATGTGCCGAGTTGCAAAGCGGATCAGGATCGGCAGGGTGCCCCCCATTAGCGTAGTGGGAATGAGCAGGACTAGGAAACAAAGCGGGAAGCGCATGAGTGCAAAGACATAGGGCGTTGACTCCAGTTGCAGATAGAGCCAAGTGTGGATTTCGTCCAGTCCGCTCAGGATCACGGGGAAAGCCAAAGCAAAGGCGGCGATGCCCAGCTCGAGGAAGGCGTAGAGGCGCAGGTTGTTTTCGCTCTTGTCGGCCAAGCGCCCGAAGTAGAAGCTGCCCAGCGCCAACCCCGCCATAAAAGCGGCCAGGACCGTGCTGACTGCAAAAGCCCCGGTGCCGAATACGAGGACGAGCATTCTCACCCATACCACCTGATATACCAAGGTACAGGCACCGGAAAGGAAGAACAGGACGAGAAGGAAGATGTGGGCACCGCGGCTCAAAATGGCAACCTATGCAGTTTAATTGGGCTATGGGCCCGATAGGGTGTGTACCGTTTATTCACCGGACGAGTCGCTCCGCCGATCTTATTGTAATGATAAAATTAACACGCTTAATCGCATTCCTTTGCCCGCTCTTTTTTAGCTGCGGTCAGCCCGAGACAGAGGTCTTAGCCTTGGTCGGGGACGAAAAGATCACTGCGGCAGAACTTCGCAACTTTGCGGAGCGGAGGGAAAAAAGAACTATAAGAGTCGGCACTGCAATCTCCGATACGAGCGATCCGCTGCAACAGTTCATCGCCAGAAGGCTGCTGTTGCTAGAGGCCCGCAGTGTCGGTATGGACACTGATTCGGTTTTTGTGCACCGGTTGGAGCGGCAGCGACGAGATGCGGTGATAGAATCTTATCTCGAGCGTCAGGTCGACGCGAAAATCGTCGTGACAGCAGAAGACATTCTGCAGGAATACCATGATGCGAATTGGAATCGCGGTCTCAAGTTCATCTATTCTACAAGAGCGACAAAAGCTGCCGCTGTAGAGGACTTGGCCGCAGAAAAATCCATTTTGAGTCTCCCCGGTTATGTGCTCAAAGGCCAAGTCAATGAGCAAGTGGCTGACGAATTGTTCGCTCTGCCCGTGGGATCCATTTCCCCAGCTTTCCCTGTCGCGGATACAGTCTTTGTGGCTTTTAAAGTTCTCGATGAAAAACGCGTCCCTCTCATCGCCGTGCGGCAGCTTATTGAACGCCGCCTGCGCTCCCGCATCAGGACAAAGATGGAGTGGGCCCTCGGAATCTCTCTGAGCGATAAACACGCCACCGGCACTGCTAAAGACAATCCATCGGGCTTGCGCAAGTTCGATTCCTCATCCGTTGGACCCGACAGTGCAGGTATCGCCGATCTCTATTTTGCCGCAGGACTGCAAAGTGGTATCGACGAGGAACCCGAGCTACAGGCAAAACTCAGAACCATCGCCGAGGATGTACTCCTGAGCTATTATCTGGAACAGATCGACGTATCCCCAGCAGAGGCGCGAAGTTATTTTGCGCGTCATCCCGATCAATTTCCCGCCTATGAGGCCATCACCATCACCGAGATTGTGGTCCACAATCGCAAATTGGCCCAAGACTTGCGCCTAGCAATAACGCGGGGAGCCGATCCGGCGCTACTGGTCCCCATATTCTCCCAAGACGTCGGAGCAAGCGGGGGGCGCGTAAAGCTCAGCCCATATACCACACCATCAATGCGCTACGAGCGCGCCAAAGGTATGGAGATCAACGCCATCGGAGGGCCGGTGGAGTGGGCCGGAAAGTTCTCCGTATTTGTCGTAGTGGACAAAGCGCGGGAAGGGGGCCAGTGGGATCGGGCTTCGCAACGGCGGGCCGAGCGGCTGGCTAGAGAGGAAAAAGAGCGCCGGCACGTGGATGCACTGCGACAGAAATTCTCAGTCCGGATATTGGCGGAGAGACCCTAGCACCTAAATCCCCACCCCAAACTCCACTTCGAAATCGCGCCATATCTCAGGAGCAATATCCGCCGTAGCCGCCTCGTAGGCTTCTTCGACCTGCGTCTTTGAGGCTGCACCGGGCAGGACAATGCTGCTGATGGGTGCCGCCAAACAAAACTGGATGGCCAGATGGCGGATGTTCACGTCTCGTTTCCGACACCAATCCCACATGGCCCGGGCGCGGACCGCCGGATGGAGTCCGCGTGCGGGGTATTCGCGGTTGTCGAAGTAAGCCGCCGAGCGCTCGAATACTTTTTCATCGCCTGTCAACAGTCCCATGCCGAGGGGACTGGCGAGAATGAGACCTACTTGGCGCTGGCGGGCCAGGGGAAATAGATCCGCAGCCGCGGCCGTATTGAACAAGTTGTATTCTAGATAAGTGAGGCAGATTTCTATTTGGCCGGTCTCGATCGCCCGGCGGTGCACGGCCGAATTGCGCGCGCCAATGCCGATGTGGCGAATTAAGCCCTCTTCTTTCATCTTTACCAATTCATCTAAGGCATGGCCCGGACCTAGCGGATCCACCATGCCCTCCTTGCTGCCAACGTCCTCGGGCTCGTCGTAGCCATGGATGAGGACGTTGTCGAGATAGTCCGTTCGCAAGCGCTTTAAACTAGCTTCCACGCTGCGGCGCGTTTGCGGCCCCGAGTGATCTGAGATCGTCTCTTTGGGGCCATTAGTAGTGACCTTGGCTTGCAGGTATATATTGTGCCTTCTGCCGCCAGCTAGAGCTTTGCCCCACCACGTTTCCAGTTCGGGGTATGTATCCAAGTAATTAAAGCCCAGTTCGAGGGCCCGGTGGATACCGGCAATGCACTCGGCCTCAGTCCCGCTGCCCCACCAGGCCCCGCCCAATCCCAGAGATTTGGGCTGCATTCCGGTCTTGGCAAAAGCTCTCGTTTCTAGCGCTGGCATATTTCGCTCCTCATACTTCGGGACGGATTGGACTCCAAATTTTCTTCCGGCGAGCCGCTGTGCATGGCCCAGTAGCGGACGGGGATGTTCAGTGTGCCCATAGCATTCTTCCTATGAAAGTTCCTACGGCTGTACTAGGCGCAAAATCTGATCAGCCGCGACATCGGCAAGCGTCTGCACAGTGCCATCGGGCCAGCGCACCTCCATATCCACCCTAGCAACGGCACCCAAACCAAAGTGCAGGCGGTGGTCATGGCTGGAAAGATAGCTGCCGCCGGACTGGCGCTCCCGGACTTGGCGGTGGCCCCCAGCCGTGACGGCGACTAGGGTGCCTATTGCGTCGCGCTGCTGGCGGCCGATTAATTCGACTAGGAGCCAGTGGTTTTGTTTGTCGACGTCATTGCGCAACAGGCGCGCGGGGCTGGCCACAGAGCAAACCAGCACATCGAGGTCGCCGTCGTTGTCGTAGTCAGCCAAGGCCGCGCCACGACCGACGTTGGGAGTGGCAAAACTGGGACCCAAAGTGGAGGAAATATCGACAAATTTCCTCGGATTCGGCTCGGTGGAGACTGCATCCCAGGCATTGGCCTCGTTGCGCAAAATCTGGTTGGTCTGGGCATAACTAAGCGTAGAGTCGATCTGTTCCACGATATCGAGAACGTGGCCGTTGGCGACGAACAGATCGAGGTCGCCGTCCAGGTCGACATCGAAGAATTTAGTGCCGAAACCTAGGGGATTGTAGCTGGGCTCGAAGAGGCCAACCTCAGCGCTGATATCGGCGAATTGGCCCTGGCCGTCGTTGTGGTAGAGCGTATTGGTCTCGTGGGCGAAATTGGTGACGAACAGGTCCTGGTTGCCGTCGTTGTCCCAGTCACCAAAATCCACGCCCATGCCGGCCTCGGCGCGGCCGTCCTGGTTGTAGCGGCCCCCGGCCGTCAGACCTGTTTCGACGAAGTGGGTCTGGCGGTTCTCATAAAGGAAGTTTAGCGTGCCGTCGTTGGCCACGTAGATATCGGTATCCCCATCCCAGTCGTAGTCAGAAAAGGCCACACCCAAACCAGGGCCCTCTAAGGTGATGCCCGCCTCATAGGTAATGTCGGTGAATTGGCTTTGGCCGTCGTTGCGGTAGAGCAAATCGCTCGTTGGGCCGTATTCGTCCGGGTCGCAATAGGTGCGGATATCGCCCCGCTTGCAGATGATGTTGTTGGCCGTAGTGAAGTCCACGTAGTTAGCGACGAACAGATCGAGGTCACCGTCCAGGTCGTAGTCTAGAAAACCGCAACTGGCACCCCAGCGGCTATCGGCGACGCCCGCCCGTTTGGCACTGTCGCTGTCGGTAAATTTCCCCGCATCGTTGCGGTATAAAGCGTTGGGCCCAAAGCGAGTCACGTATAAGTCTTGGTCCCCGTCGTTGTCCCAGTCGGCAGCGGCCACACCCGTGCCGTAGCCGCTATCGCCGCTGCCGGGAACGGCGTCAAAGCGGCCGTCGCCCCGGTTGCGGTAGAGTTCATCGGTCGGCAGGGGCTCAGGGGCCAGGCCGGTGAGATACGTGGAGTTGACCAAATAGATATCCTGCCAGCCGTCGCCATCGTAGTCCAAGAAAGCAGCTCCCGAGCCAAAAGTCTCTACGTAGAAATAGTCGCTTTGGGCACCGTTGTAGTGGACAAAGTCAAGACCGGCCGTCTGGGCGACATCGACAAAGCGCAGGGACTGCGTCGGTTCTTCCCGGATACAGGCCACCAGCAATGGGAACAGGAAAAGGGCACAGACGGAGCGGAACATGAATCAGCGCAGTAAAAAGGAGACCAAGACGGCCGTGCAAAGGCCCCAGAAGAGCCAGCCGGAAAGGGCCTGAAACAGGACCAGAAAGCGCACTTTGCCCTGGGGACGCACGGATGCCGCGCCCACCATAAAAAAGGTATGCAAGCTGAAAAGCAGGCACTCCACCAGGTCATCTACCAGCAACCAACGGTACAGCAGGGCAAAGAGCCCCACCCAGGCCAAAGCGACGAGGGCTAGACGCCCCAAGTCGGTGCCGTAGCGCGAGCTCAGGTCAAAAGCGACGAGGGCGTAGCGCTCGGCAGAGGTCCAGGGCAGGTGGAGGCGACGGCGATCCAGCGACTCTATATAACAGCCACGAGCATCGGCGGCCATGCCGGAGATGAGGAACTGGTGGCGCAGACCGGCATAGACGCGATCCAGATCGTACTTGGCCTGCTCTGGGGGCTGGGCCAAGTGGCCGCGCAAATGATCCCAGGTAGAGAACAGGCGCTGGAAACGCGCGTTTTGCAGCAAGAGCTGGGATCCAGGACCCAGCAGCGAGTCGGGCATGGTGGCGGAAGGCCGCAGATCGAGGCTAGGAGTGACTAGGTGGCGCAAGTCGAGGCTGATGCGAAAAAGGGCATTGAGCAGGAGATCGTTGTCGCTGTGGACACCAGTAAAGACCGCTTCTTTTGCGAAGATGCTGCCATCGAAGACGGCTCCGTCGTCAAAACGGGCTTGTTCGAAGTGAGCAGAGTGGGCGAAAGCGATATTTGCGAAAGTCGCCCGCTGCGCGAAAGCGGCTTGCTTAAACGAGGTTTCCCCAGCAAAGCGGGCGCTGGAAAAATCGGCGGCGTCGAATTGGGCTTGCCAAAAAAAAGAGCGCGCCAGAAAGCGCGCCCCGGCAAAGGAGACGGGAGCGCGCCAGCGCGCTGTTTTGTACGAGGCCACACCGGCAAAGCGGGCGTCGCTGAAATCGACTTGGCCGGTAAAGAGAACGTCCTCAAAATAGGCCCCGCCCTCGCAGCGCAGGCGCGCGAAAGTAGCGTCGCTGAAGTGGGCTCCGGCGCAGGAAAATGCGGCGGCGAGGTGACTTTGGGTGAAGTCAGCCGTGGCGGTGAAGCGAGCATCTCTAAGGTTGGTTTTTTGCCTTATCTCGCATTCTCGCAGGGCAAAGGATTGCAAGAATTGCGCTTCAGCTAGGGAAAGGTCAGCGGCAAAGGTAGTGCGAGAAAAGATCACCGGACCGAGAAACACAACCTCGGCCAGCAAAACTTCGTCGAGGAAAAGCACATCAATCAATTCCAGCGCCGCCCTCACGGTGTCGAGATTGGCCGCTAAGCTGGAGAGGCGACCCTTTACGGCTGTCTGCCGTAAAGCAAGACGGCTATGGTCATTGGCCGAGCCTAGGCGATCCATTAATTCCCCAGCCTCAAGCAGGGTATAGCTGCGGCCCGCAATAGTAGTATCGGTCAGAGCGCTCGGCTGGGCACCAACGGTCGTGGTCAGAGCGATTATCAGGGCGAAGACGGCCCGCTTCAATTTAACCCAGTTCAACGTCCACATGAGAAATATAGATACTCTGTAGAGGTATCTGGTGCAAGCTGTTGGCTCTTTAACAGCGCAGCGCGTCGACCTTTTGAGCCGACCGCCGGAGTCTTTAGATTTTTGCACTATATTGTCGAGCTAAATACACGCCAGTACTATAATGGACGTTCGGCATGAGCGTCTACTGTCGTGTACTAAGTTGTCGAGTATCAGGAGCGTAAACCTTGGCGCATCAGCAACAGCTTCTAAGCGTATCGCGGAACCATACCAGACGCGACCGTCTGCTGGGGCTGCTCCTAGCTCTTTTTATGGGCAGTTGGGGATGGATCGGCTGCAATGAAAAAGAACGACAAACACCGGCTGATGAGCCGTCACCCAACGCGCAAAAGGAAAGCAAACCCCAACCGCTAAAGGTCGAACAAGAGGAGCAGCTTGCTGCCGAGATTTACTATCGTCGCGGTCGTCGCTACCTGCAGAATGGTCAGTATGAAGAAGCGGTCGGAGAATTCAGCCGGGCCGTGCATCTGAAGCCAGATTTTGCCCTGGCCCTAGACCAGATCGGTTTGGCCTATACGCTGCAGCGAAGATCGGGGGAAGCCATTCCGTACTACAAAAGGGCCATCGCCCAAGCACCCGAGAATGGGATTTTCCTCATGCATCTCGGAAAAAGCTACATGGACCTGCGCGATTATGCCGCAGCCAAGAGGGCCTATCGACGCGCTCTTGAGTTGGGAGTAAAACGGGCAAAAATCTACTACGATCTAGGGGTGGTCAGTGAGCGAGAAAATGAATTGGAAGCTGCCAGCAGCTATTTCCAGCAGGCTATTCAGGTGAATTCCGACTTTGCCGAACCCTATTGCCGTCTAGGTGCCGTCTTGGAGAAGCAGGGAGAGCCAACAGAGGCCGCTTATCTCTACCAGCAAGCGCTGAAAAAAGATCCCCGCCACATTCCCACCCACTACCGTCTAGCTCAGCTTTATCTCAAACAGGGACGCCGGGAAGAAGGTCTGCGCTTACTGCGGGATTTTCAACATCTAAAGCAAGCTGAGCGCGAACAGCCATAGGGCTGAGCCGCCCTTGCGATCGGCAAAACTTGACACCCGATAGACAAAAGGGATAGGTTGGGTCGCAACGACCGAAAAAAATGCGGCGATTCAAATCGATATATGTTCAGCCCCCATAGGAGAGTCTAATGTCTCAGCAACCAGTACTCAAACCCATCAAGCGCGGGGCCGAAGCCCACAGCAGCGAAGGCATCGTGCCCCCTCTCTTTCCCCGCACCATAGGCCCCAATAGTCTAAAGTACGTCCAAGAGGTATTGGATTCCGGGCTAACCCTCGATTCAGTGGGCAAGTTCGAGCAGGCGTTCGCCGCAGAACTCGGCGTCAAGCACTGCATCGCCACCCCCACCTGCACCACGGCCATGGCCGCCCTGGCGCTGGCCTTTGACTTCGACCCCGGCGACGAAGTCATCATCAGCCCCCTCACCGATTACGGCACCGTCTACGGCGTGCTCATGCACAACTATATTCCCGTTTTTCCCGATACGGCGCCGGGCACGGTCAATTTCAGTGCCGAGACCATAGAGCCCTGCATCACCGATCGCACGCGGGCAATTCTGGCGGTGCACAAATGTGGCCTGCCCAACGATATGGATCCGATCAACGAATTGGCCGCCAAACGCAGACTGATCGTCTACGAGGACATCTGTCAGGCCATATTCAGCGAATACAAGGGGCGCGTCGTCGGCACCCTCGGAACGGCCTCGGCCTTCTCGCTGGATTCGGAGAAAACCTTCAGCTCGGACAAAGGAGGTTGCATCGCTACGGACGATGACGAACTAGCGGAAAAAGTGCGCTTCCTCAGTTCGGGTCGCGCCGGGGTGGATGTGCCCCACTTCGGCCGCACCCACACGGCCTTTGGTCATGCCTACGATATGAGCCGCATGACCGCGGCGCTGTGCTTGGGTCAACTGGAGACCATCCGCGCTCAGGTAGCCAAAATCGACCGCACCGTGCGGCTGATCACGGAGAAGCTCTCCTCTATTGACGGCATTACGCCATTGCCCATTCCCGACTACGTCACCAAATATTCCGCCTGGATGTCCAGCTTCAGCATCGACCCAGAGGCCTTCAAATGCACGGGCGAGGAGTTTGCCACCCAGGTGCTAGAAGCCGGAGTAAATGGAGCCGGCCAGGGCAAGTATTACCTGATGCCCGCCGCCCTCCCCTTTCTCCAGGAATACGTGGACGCCAACAAGTACCCGTTTTCGCGGCCGCCAGCCTCGCATGTGTACCACTACAGTTCCGCTACTTGCCCCACGGCTTGGGCATTTCTCGAAAACTGGGTCCGCACCTGCTCGATTTCCGAAAAATGGGAAGATGAACACATAGATATGATCGCGGCCATCGTCGAAGAAGTGGCAGACCGCAATCGGGTGGGATAGGCCCGTTGAGTAAGACGCTTAAACTCAAGACTCGCCATTACCGCGCCCTACCCATAGACAAAGCCGGCTACGCAGAGGACGTCTTTGAGTTGCCAGTGGAACGCACGGCGCTCATTGGTTTGCACTGCTGGAATGTGGGGCTGCCGGATGGCCCTGAAATCGACGTCAACTACGTCACGGGCATGGGCTGGCCTCAGGCGACCGAAGAATCCTGGCGCGTTATGAGAGAAGTGATCCGACCAGCTATGGATATCGCCCGGCGGATTGGTATGCCGGTGTGCCACGTCGAGCCCGATGATTTTGACAAGCACTACCCCCAGGTGCCTTCTCGCCGCATCCCGGAAAACCAGCGCCGCGCGGCCTCTCTGCAGACCCAGTCGGACCGCTGGACCATCGTCCGCACCGGCGAACTCCAAACCATCGAAAAAAGATCGACCGGCGTCGATCTGGCCAAATCGCCTGCTGCACGCATGAAAAGGGCCAAAATCGTCGAGCCAATGGGGGAGGAGCCCCTCGTCTTTTACACCAACCAGCTCGACGCCTATCTGCAAGAGCGCGGCGTCGAAACCCTCATCTATACGGGCTTTGCCGCGGATATGTGCATCCTCAACTCAGAAGGCGGGGGCCGCCCCATGCTGCGGGCGGGCTACCGCTGTATTCTCATGCGGGACGGCACGGTGGGCGTGGAAACGCCCGATACCTTTCCCGAGCGCCTGGCCACGCGCTATGGCATCCACCGCTTTGAAATAGCCGTAGGTCATTCCACCACATGGGCGGACTTCCAAACCGCCGTTGCAATGCTAGAAGCGTAGATGAACAAAGACAACGAGACTATGGCCCTGCGCATCTGCGACTGGAAATACGGCAAGGATTGGGTCTATTCGATTACCTACGACGAGGCGCTGGCCGATCTACACCGCTTTGCCATTCCCCATCACGAGGAATTCGGCATTCCCGGACACGTAGAGGTCGTGGGCCAGCAGATCGGCGAAATCCGCAATATCGGCACTTCGAGCTTCAACGGCTATCGGCACATGAATGGCGCTGAGCTCAAGGATTTGCTCGCCCGCGGCTGGGGCGTGGGCAACCACGGCTGGAGTCACCACTTTATCAGGCCCGATATGGTCGATCAGGAAATCCGCCTGTCGCGCGATGTTATAGAACAGGCCATCGACGCTCCTGTGCTGCTGTACTGCGCCCCCAACGGCATTGAAAATATGTCCGACTACGTGCTGGACGCCTGTCGCCAACTTGGTTACTTGGGCACCATGAGCATAACGGATGGGGTGAACGCGGCGAGCGATGAATTGTACTACCTCAATCGCACGCCATTGCACGAAAGCTATGAGGAGCCCTTTTACAGCGCTTACGACCCGTTCCGCCACATTCTGCTGGCCCAAGAGGCCAAGGGCTGGATTATCGACTACTGCCACTGCCCGTTGGAACAGGCCGTTCACCCCAACAAAGACTGCTCGGAAGCGCAATTGCGCCTGCGTTTGCAGACGATCATCGCAGAGGGCGGCGACCAAGTCTGGTGCGCCGTGCCCGAAGAGGTCATTTCCTATCACTTGTGCCGGCGGCACGCCGTGGTCGAAACCGTGGCCGCAACGGATCTCGAACAACGATACCGGATCCGCTATGAGGCATTGCCTGCCCGGGTTGAGCGCCGGGAGTTGACCTTTGAAGTGGAGGTGCCGGCGGCCTGGTGCAATTATCCCCGAGTGTGGGTAAACGGGGTGCCCCAGTCAGCCTCTGTGGTGCGCCCTCGCCTGCTGCGGACGACAGTGGCGGTGGAGGACGGGACAGAGTTACAGTTTCGTCCTTTAACTTCCTGACTTGATAAGCAGTAGGTCGCAGTACAACAACTGGCTAAAAACCGTTCGATGCGAAGGATAGATTATGTCGCTGCGCATTTGCGATTGGAAATACGGCAAACGCTGGGTCTACTCCATTACCTACGACGAGGCCCTAATCGATCTGCACCGTTTTGCTGTGCCCTATCACGAAGAATTCGGTATTCCCGGTCACTTGGAAGTAGTCGTCGGGCAAATGGGAGAAGTGCGCCAGATCGACGGGTCGAGCTTCAATGGCTACCGGCACATGAATGCCGATGAGCTCAAAGACCTAATGGCGCGCGGCTGGGGCGTTGGCAATCACTCGTGGACGCATGTCTTTATCAAACCCGAGATGGTCGATCAGGAGCTGCGCGTGGCTAGGGAGGTTTTAGAGCAAGCCATTGACGCGCCGGTGCCGCTGTATTGTGCCCCCGGCAGCAACCGCAATATGGCCCCACACATTCTCGAGGCCTGCCGCCAACTCGGCTATTTGGGCGCGATGAGCATCAGGGAAGGGATAAATCGACCCGCGGACGAGTGCTATTGGCTCGACCGCAGTCCTCTGATCCACGAATACCCCCCTCCTTTCTTCAGCAAACACGATCCCTTCCGCAATATTCTCCCCGCCCGCCAGTCCCGCGGTTGGGTCATCGACTACTGCCACTGCCCGATCGAAGAGCCCATCCACATCAATAAGGATTGCTCCGCAACTCAGCTACGCAAGCGCTTGGAGACAGTCCTTGCAGAGGGCGGCGACGAAGTCTGGTGCGCCGTGCCCGAAGAAGTCGTGTTCTATCATCTGAGTCGGCGTCATGCCGCCATTGATGTTGTTGACGACAGCGTCAATGAGCAACGGTATCAAATTTCTTTCACCGATCTGCCCGCGGGCGTGGCTTGCAAGGAGCTGACCTTTGAAGCGGAAGTGCCAGCGGCCTGGTGCAACTTTCCCCGTATATGGGTAGATGGCGTAGCGCAGACCGCGGAGTTAGTGCGGCCCCGGGTGCTGCGAGCTACGGTCGATGTAGGGGATGGGGTCGAAGTGGGGTTTCGCGCCGGATAACCCTCAAAACAGAGATTTGGCGAAGGCCAAGTCTTCGGCGAGGAGTCGCTCTGTGGAGGCTGTGTCTTGGTATTCGGCATCCATGCAGACGACACCACTGAAACCCCTTCGTTTCAGTTCCGCGACCGACCGCGGCCACGAAGCCAGGCCCTGCCGTCCCGTGGTCCAATAAGGACGCCATTCCACATTTTCCGCTTCCGGTCCAGTCTGCCGCCGCCAGTACGCATTCTTGAGCTTGAACTGGGATAGATGCGACCAGACGATATCGATCGCCATCTCGGGGGATTCTCCGTTGAGAGCCGTGTGTCCGGCACAGGGTATGGCGCAGATATGGCTGGGATCGTAGCGGTCGATTAGGTGTTTAATGCCCATGGCATTGCACACCCATTGGCCTTCGTGATTTTGGATACCCAAAGCCACCCCGTGTTTGTCGAGCAAGGGTATCAGGGCGTCAAAGGCTCGCTGGTGCCCTTCTACGCTGGCCCAATACCCTCCGGCAGCGATGGCTGGACAGGTGCGAATGACCGGAACTCCGGCAGCGCCGCAAGCCACAATAGTTGCTTCGTCCGTCGGCCCGGCCACACTGGTAATGGCGACACCCAAGGCGCTGAGTTCCTTTGCCGCTTTGGGCAAATCGCGTCCAACACTTTCGGGGGGCACTGGATAACCCGCACGCACGGGCAGTTCAATGCCGTCGAAGCCCAGATCGAGTACAAACTCTCCGAGTTCGGTTGGCGACTTGTCCTTCCACATTTTGGTAAAAACGGAAAAGGAAACGCCTTTTCTTTGCATTAGAACTCCTCCACCGCCTGCAAGGCCGCGTGGATATAGCCAAAGGTATAGGCAAAGCCGACTTTGCCCGGCTCGGGACCATTGATCCCGGGAACGTGATCCGGCATGATCATGTACTCATAGCCGACCTCCTTGTACACCTTCAGCGCCCGGATCATATTGACATCGCCTTCGTCGGGAAAAACCTCGACGAAGCTCCCCAGGCCCCCTTTGATATTGCGGAAGTGAACGTTGAAAATCTTCTTGCGCTCGCCGAAGTAGCGAATGACATCGAAGATCTCCTCCGCCGGATTGACCAGCGCCTCGGACATGCAGCCCTGGCAAAAATTCAAGCCGTTGTACGGACTGTCGTAGAGCGCGATGAGCTTTTTGAAACCC
>JAPPEG010000143.1 GCA_028875345.1 Gemmatimonadota bacterium | reverse complement strand
GCGGGGGCATGGGCTGCTCGGGATAGCCGGTGCGCTTGCCGACGAGGATCGCGGCGACCAACGCGGCCGCCCCAGCGGTGATGTGGACGACGATGCCGCCGGCAAAGTCAAAGACGCCCATTGCGCCAAAGTAGCCGCCCTCTCCCCAGACCATGTGCGTGATGGGCAGATAAACCAAAACGCACCAAAACCCAGTGAACCACAGCACGGCCGAAAACTTCATGCGCTCGGCAAAGGCGCCGACAAAAAGCCCAGGGGTGATGATGGCAAACGTCATCTGGAAAACGAAGAACAGCAATTCCGGGATGGTGCCTGAGAGGCTATCTACGGTGACGCCGCTGAGGAAGGACTTGGACAGGTTGCCGATGAAGGGGTTGCTGGCCGTAAAGGCCAAGCTATAACCGAAAATGGTCCACAAGACCGTGATCAGGGCCGCAATCCCAAAGCAGTGCATAAAGACCGAGAGCACATTGCGAGTGCGGACCAGACCAGCGTAAAACATGGCCAAGCCGGGGATCATCATAAAGAGAACCAAGCCGGTGGAAATCAGAATCCAGGCCGTGTCGCCGGTGTCGAGCGCGTCTTGGGCAAAGGCGGCATTGGGAACTGCGAAAGAAATAAGAGCTAGCAGGGCGAGGAGGCCCCACTTTTTGCGAATCAGCATGTCGAACCCCCTTTTAGGTGCGAACTAGGTGGAATGCGTGCAAGAGTAAGTCTTATAAATAAGAAAATTTAGGCTCTCGCCCAAGCGTTGATCGCAAAGTTGTCAGATTGAAACGACAGAAATGGCGGAAAAGGGGCGTAATTTTGCGGCGAAAGGTGCGGCGTTAGTGGAGCAATAGTTCGGGAATCGCCTGCTAAAAATGCGTGTGAGCTAGCGTTTGACTAGGGGCAAAGTCATCGCTGCTTCGGGGACATGGGGTTTAGGCGGCATGACTGCGAACGATTTGGTCCATGACTTGGCTGGTGCGGACGGCACTTGCTCCGGTACTGGGGCATTCGCCCCGGCCCAGCAAGGCATCGACTATCGTCTCGATCAAGGGATGCTGGACGTGTTGGGGGGGGTCGATGGCGAAAGTTTGGGTCCCGGCGTTGGTGATCAATTCGACCGGGGTGAAGGCGAAGGTGGAAAAGGCGATCCGGCCCTTGTCGCCGACGATGTCGATCCGGTCGCAGCGCTGATCGGCGGCGAAATTCCAGACTCCTGCGCCGAGTGCGCCGGATTCGAATTCGAAGCTGGCGGTAACGGCATCTTCGGCTTGGTAGAGACCGGCTTGGTTGGTCGCGTGGCCCGAGGCGTGGGCAATAGGGCCGAGCAAAAAGTCGAGGAAGTCGAGTTGGTGCGAGGCTAGGTCGAAGAAGTAGCCGCCGCCCGAGATTTCTGGGACGACGCGCCAGGGCAGGTCGTCGGGATCTTCTGACGCGGGTTGGCAGAGCGCGATAGAGGCGAAGCGCGCCGCGCCGATGGCTCCTTCCTCGACCAGCGACTGGACCTTGAGGAAAGCGGGCAGAGCACGGCGGTAGTAGGCGACAAAAAGAGGCACCCCGGCCCGGCGGCAGGCGTTGATCATCGCCAGGCACTCGCCGTGGTTGCGCGCCATTGGCTTTTCGACGTAAACAGGTTTGCCAGCTCGGGCGACTTGGGCCGTGTAGTAGGCGTGGGTGTCGGGGGGCGTCGCGATATAGACCGCATTGACATCTGGGTCGGCGATGAGTGCGTCGGCTTGGTCGTACCACTTGGGCACGTCGTGGCGCGCGGCATAGTCGCGGGCCTTGTCCTCGTTGCGGCGCATGACCGCCACCAGTTTGGAATTGCGAGTCTTGTACAGAGCGGGGCCGCTCTTTACTTCTGTGACGTCGCCGCAGCCGATGATACCCCAGCAAATTGTAGCCATGAGATGTTCTCCAGACGAGTGAGTTAGGCGGCCTGTTGGACGATGGCGAGCAGGCCGTCGCCGTATTTTTCGGCCTTGGCCGGACCGATGCCGTGCGCCAGCTTGAGTTCTTCGAGGTTGGCGGGCCGCAGCAGGACGATATCGCGGAGCGTGCGGTCGCTGGCGATGACGTAGGGCGGAACCTTTTCGTCTCGGGCCAGGGTCATGCGGTGATGGCGCAGTGCATCGAAGAGGGCTTGGGCGTTTTCGTCGAATTCCACGCTGGGGTCGGGGGTGCGAGGCTTCGGCCTGAGCTCAGCCGAAGGACGGACGCGCGCGGTGCGGGCTGCTGGGAGCGGGGCTGACTGCGGTGGCAGGAGAAGGCGTGCGGGCCGCTCGGCGTGAATGACTTGGCGTCCTTCTTCGGTGAGGATCACGACCGGCCGCTCGCCGCCGGAAAAATCGACCCAACCGGCCGTAACCAACCGGCGCAAAAGCTGCAAAAGCCAGCGCTCAGAATGTTCCTTGAGAATGCCAAAGGTCGGAGTCCGATCTAGGCCATCGCGTGCAAGACGCGCGTCTTGGGTGCCGCGCAGGAGCTTGGCCGCCATTTGGATGCCGTAGCGTCCGTGCAGACGGGCGACCGCGCAAAGGGCTTTGCGCACAGTGGTGGCGACCTCTGTGGCGTCGCCCGTCTCGGCATGGGAGAGACTACGGCAGACGTCGCAGCGGCCACAGCCCGAGAGCGTTTCCTCCTCGTCGCCGAAGTAGCGCAGAATCGCGTCGTGGCGACAGGATCCGCCCTCGCTCCAGCGCATCAGTTCCAAAAAGAGATTCCACTTGTGCTGGACTACCGCTTGGTCGGGAGCGCGGCCGTTGGCATCGCTTTCGATTAGGTGGCGGCGCAGCGGCATGTCGCCGGGGGAGACCAGCAGCAGGCAGGAGGCGTCTTGGCCGTCGCGCCCGGCGCGGCCTACTTCCTGATAGTACGCTTCAATCGAGCTGGGCGGGGCCAGATGGGCGATGGCGCGCACATCGGCGCGGTCGATGCCCATGCCGAAGGCATTGGTCGCCACCACGATTTGGATTTGGTCTTGAATAAAGGCGCCCTGAACGGCGTCGCGGTCTGGCCCCGCCATGCCCGCGTGATAGGCGGCTACCCGCCAGCCGTTCTCTTGCAGACGGGCGGCTTCTTCCTCAGTGCTCTTGCGGGTGGGGGCATAGACGATGGCGGTACCTGGCCTTTGGTCGGGTGCACCGAGTGCTTCGGCCAGCAGTGCATCAATCCGCTGGCGGCGCTCGGCGGCGCTGTTGATTTCGGCGACTCGCAGCGAGAGGTTGGGCCGGGCAAAGCCGCGCACTAGCTGTGGGGTGTTGCTCGGCAGCCCGAGGCGTTCGAGGATTTCGTCGCGCACCACTGGCGTGGCCGTGGCGGTGCAGGCGAGGACTCGACAGTCGGGCAGCTCGCGGACCAGTTCGCCAATCTGCAAGTACTCGGGCCGGAAGTCGTGCCCCCACTCGCTGATGCAGTGGGCCTCGTCCACGGCAATGAGCGAGCACTTGATCTGGCTCAGGAGGGCGCGGAAGCCGGAGAAGGTCAGCCGCTCGGGCGCGGCATAGACCAGCTTATACTGGCCTTGGGCCACCTCGCGCATGCGGCGGCGCAACTCGTCGCCGTCGAGGGTCGAGGATAGGTACGTGGCAGCGAGGCCGCGCCGCTGTAGCGCTTGGACCTGATCGTGCATTAGGGCGATGAGCGGCGAGACCACTAGGGCCGTGCCCGGCAGCAGGGCCGCGGGTAGTTGGTAGGTCAAGCTCTTGCCGCCGCCAGTGGGGGCGACTAAAAGTAGGCGACCGGTGGCGAGCAGGGTTTCGATGGCTTCGCGTTGGCCGGGCAGAAAACGCGCAAAGCCGAGTCGGGCCAGTGCGGCGTCGAGAACGGCTAGGGGAGGCTTGAGGGAGTCGGCGTCGTTGAGAAAGAGGACGTTTTTATGTTCGGTCATTCGAGAGAATTGGATCGGCGTGGTAGCACCTTGCGGAGCAGAAAATATAAGTCGGTCTAAGACTCTTGCAATTGGCGTGCCAGCCCAATTTTCAGAGAAAATAAGTGCGTACCACAAAAAGCGCTGTGCAGAATACTACACAGCGCTGTATCGCCTGCCGGACTCGAAGGCGGAGAATTCTTATAGACTTGAAGAGCTAGCCGTCAGACTGCCGCTGATCCCAAGGGCCGTAGATGGCCAGCGTAGTGCCGGGATGCTGGATATTGACGAAGAGCACTTGGCCGTCGGGCGAGAAGGTCGCGCCGGCGAATTCGGAAT
>JAPPEG010000315.1 GCA_028875345.1 Gemmatimonadota bacterium | reverse complement strand
GATCTAGATCTTTATAAGCGATATCGAATCACTGTGCCGACGGCAAAAAGCGACGATGGACACTGGATGCGCGTTTCTACCCACATTTGCAATGGCTTTGATCATGTAGATCGATTGATAGATGCTTTGCAGGAGTTATGTTACGAAACTAAAAGATGACATGGATGTACAGGCTAAATACAATGATCGCGAATGGTTCAAGACGCTCCATGACAGCTTATGGCTTCGTCCGGATGAAGGCGGAGAGGACGAGGCAAATTCTCTTCGTCGGATGTTGCGCATTAGGAAAGGACAACGCGTCCTAGATGCTCCTTGTGGCGCAGGGCGCGTCGCTTACCATCTGGCGAAGTACGGGGCGGAAGTAGTCGGCATCGACCTGCATTCGACGTTCGTAAACCGGGCTAAACGAAGATTTAGCAGAGACGGAGTGCAAGCTGATCTCAGGAGCATGGACCTGAGATCGATTGAGTTTGAGAACGAGTTCCATGCGGTTTACAACTGGTTTAACAGCTTTGGATACTTCTCTGACAGCGAGAATGCCGACGTGGTGAGGCGATTCGCCCGTGCATTGCGTCCAGGTGGGCGACTTCTGATTGACCTACTAAATCGCGAGCGAATACTGCGGAATTTCATCCCTGTGGGCGTCAATCACGGTGTGCTTTTTAGATCGAAGTGGGATCCTAGTGAAGAGCGCCTCATTGGACAACGTGTGATTGACGGGATTGCAGAGAACGAAAGCCGATCATCTCAACGCCTCTACACCCTGTCGCAAATGCGGGACTTGCTTGCCTCGGCGGATCTCGACGTGGAGGTTGTCTATGGTTCGTTGAACTGCGAGCCGTACCATCGAGGTAGCCGTCAGATGATTGTCATCGCTCGTAAGCCATCGGCGAAACGTCTTGGATTGTGAAAAGCCAAAGTTGTATCTTCCGCACCTCTTGAAAATTTATACAAAGGCACGAAATGAGTGAAAAAGAGATCGTTCAAAAAACAGAAGTTCCTGCCACAGTCGAATCGTTACAAGCTGACCTCCGCGCGCTCGGCGTCAAACCGGGAATGGTCGTATTGGTGCATTCGTCCTTGAGTGCAATGGGATGGGTGTGCGGAGGAGCCGTGGCGGTCATCGCTGCCCTGCAGGAAGTCTTGGGTTCCACTGGAACGCTCGTGATGCCCGCCCACTCGCCCGACCTGACTGAACCGAGCGGCTGGGAAAGTCCGCCCGTCCCCGAGTCGTGGTGGCCGGTAATACGCGAGAATATGCCAGCCTACGATCCAGAGCTTACTCCTACCCGTTCTATGGGCATTATCGCGGAGACATTTCGCAAGCAAAGAGGCGTCCTCCGCAGCGCACATCCTCAGGTCTCGTTCTGTGCCTGTGGACCCCAGGCGTCGCGCATCACCGATAATCACGCGTTGGCCTTTGGTATGGGCGAGCATTCGCCGCTTGCGAGAATCTACGACCTGCACGGCTTTATCCTTCTTCTCGGTGTGGATCACGGAAACAATACGTCCATGCACCTTGCGGAACATCGGGCAACTTTTCGAACCAAACGCGTCATCCAGCAGGGCGCGCCAATCTCTACGTCAGATTCGCGGAGATGGGCCACCTTTGAAGATGTTGACATCGACAGTTCAGATTTTGACCGCATCGGCGAAGACTTTCTGCGATCGGAGGAGGGCCATGGCGTTCGCCGTGGCCGGGTTGGTCTTGCAGATTGCCAGCTCATGCCACAACGAGACGTCGTGGACTTTACAGTTGGTTGGCTGGAAGAGAATCGATCGAATTAGCGCGTCAGCAAGTCGGCAATCAAAGGAGCGGCCTGATGCAGCGAGGGCAGAACTCTATACGCTTGGGACTCGGCTTGGGGCGAAGGTTTCTTGAGGTCGGGTACCATGAGCACGGTCATTCCCGCAGTGGAGGCCGATTGGACCCCGGCTTCTGAATCCTCTAGGGCGATGCAAGCGGTCGGGGGCAATCCCAAGCGGCGGGCCGCCTCCAAATAGAGGTCGGGGGCTGGTTTGCCGCAGGCAACTTGGTCACTGGTGACGATGTGGGCAAAGCGATCCGCCAAACCGCTCGCCTCCAAGGTCTCCGCGGCCTGCTTGGCGCTGGAAGAAGTAGCCACTGCTTTGGGGACGGCCGCCGCCTCAAGTTGGTCGAGCAGAGGTAGCAGGCCGGGCTTAGTGTCAATGCCGTGTTCTTCCACTTGCTGGTACCACTGGTCTGCACCCAACTTGGTAAAGCGCTGCAAGGGAAAGGTGGGACCAAAGTAGGCAACCACCTTTTTCAAGGCATCCTTGGTGGGAGTGCCAATCAAGGTCAGATAGAACTCGTCGTCTAGGACGTAACCCAATGTCGCAGCGGCTCGTTGCCAAGCAGCCTGATACAAAGGCTCGGTATCGAGCATGAGGCCGTCCATGTCAAAGACGACGGCGCGCAAAGGAGTTGGAGAAGTGCTCACAGGAGTCGAGAGGCGAGTGTGGCTAAGGTCTTGCTTTTACAGCATAAACATAGTAATCGTAGGTAACAATAGTATGTCAAGTGGACCGTGGTTTCACTTTTTAAAAGGAAAAATCCCATGAGCAATCACATCGTCGTATCGAGCGTTTCCTACGCCCCGATCAGCGGGACGGACCAAGAGGTGATGGAGCAAACCCACAAGGACCTAAAGGACTTGGTGGGCCGAGTCGCCCGAGCTACTAGAGCCGATCTGATCGTCCTGCCCGAGACCATCTGCCGAAACTGCGACGAAGAAGTGCCAGAGGGGCCGACTACTCAGCTACTGGCCGGCTTAGCCCAGCAGTATAGCTGCTATATAACCGTGCCGGTGCATCAAAAGGAGCGCAAGAGCGGGGCGGTCTTCAACGTCCTCGGGCTACTTGATCGGCAGGGGGAATTAGCCGGTATCTACCGCAAGTACATCCCCGTGTACCCAGAGTTTGACCACGGCACTCGTCCGGGGCCAGGCGCGTCCCTGATCCAGACCGAATTCGGGCCGGTGGGTGGGGTGATTTGTTTTGATCTAAACTTTGGGGAATTGCGTGCCCAGTATAAAAAGCTCAAGCCAAAATTGCTACTCTTCAGCTCTATGTACCACGGCGGGCTGGTACAGAACTTTTGGGCTTTGGATGTGCAGGCATTTTTCATCGGCTCGGTGTACAAGGGGACGCCCTGTACCATTATCGATCCGCAGGGTACTACCCTAGCCCAAAGCAACAACTACCAAAGCTGGGCCACGGCGCGTATCAATCTGGACTACGAGGTGGTGCATCTCGACAAGAATCAGGCCAAGTACGACGATATCCATCGTCAATACGGCGAGGCCGTGCGCATTGTCACGACTGGGCAGGTGGGCACGTCGGTGATCTATAGCGAGACCGCAGAGCGCACCGCGGCCGATATCGTCGATGAATTCGAGTTAGTGCGGCTGGACGATTATTTCGATTGGTCGAGGGAACTGCGGACAAAGCATCTGGCGTGATATACGATGCAAAGGGGCTGGCTTCACAGCGGAAACCAGCCCTTTTGCGAACCAACTCGATATGTCCTAAAAATCCACCTGTATCTTCGCCGTAACGCGGTTGATGTGAATCATATCGTCGGCGAAGATGAAGTCGCGCTGGAAGCGCAAGCCCGCCCGCAAGCGGTCGCTGAGAATCACCTCGGCCCCAACGCCCGGGACGATTCCGAAACGCGTGTCGCCGATCTCGGGCGAGTATAGCTCGGCGTCGAGCGAAAAGTAGTAGTTGAACGGCCGACTGACGTAAGCCGAGCGCACCCCGCCGGCATAGAGGTTGATGTTTTGGTCCAAGATGCGGGCGAATCCCACCTGAAAGGCCAGCCATTCCTCGACCATGTAGCCCGCATTAAGTCCCGTAATGAGATGGGTCTCAGTGTCCTCGACTTCGCTCTCCATCATCGCCGCCCCCAAAAAGCCTTCGGTGTAGAAACGGCCGTACTGGGCCTTGTAATGGTAGCCGCCCTTGCCGTACTCGCTGCCTTCGGGGCCGTCAGTGCGGCCCGGCGTCGCAGCTTGCGCTCCAGGCGTCTCAGCCTGCGCCCCAACGGCCAGTGCTAGCAGGGCAATCAGTGCAATGCGTCTCATGCTTCGTGCTCCTTTCCCTAGAAGCCGATGCTCCTCTTCTGGAAGTGCTTGGTGATTTCCTTGTGGTCGGTCCAGACGATCTCAGTAGTCG
>JAPPEG010000186.1 GCA_028875345.1 Gemmatimonadota bacterium | reverse complement strand
CCGTGGCCTCGAGCGGCGCCAGTCTGTATGCGGTGATAACGGCTGGCCTCAGCGCTCTGCAAGGACCCCGTCACGGTGGGGCGACCGACCGGCTAGAGGCCTTGTGGGACGAAGCTGAATCGGCAAACAGCGTGGGCGATACCATTGTCAGCAGGCTCAAGCGGGGAGATGTAATAGAAGGCTTCGGACACGTGGTCTATCGAGGCGTTGACCCCCGTGCGAAGGTCCTCATGGAGTTGCTAGAGGAAGCGGTCCCCAATTCTTCGGAATTGGTACTGGCGAAGACATTGATCGAAGAAGTCGGGAAGCGGACGGGGCTTGCCCACAATGTGGATCTGGGGCTGGTAACTCTGCGCCGAATCTTGGGCTTGGAGAAAGGAACAGCCCTGTTGCTGTTCTGCCTCGGTCGCATCATCGGCTGGATCGCCCACGCCATTGAGCAATATCAGACCGGACGCCTAATACGCCCACGCGCTAAGTACACGGGACCCGATCCACGCCATGCGTCGGATTAATGCTACGGCTTGTATCCCTTACACCTGCGGCCGCAAGTTCAGCAGCACCAAAAGCCAAGTGCGGCTCCAGTAAGCGCTGTTGATATAGGGATTTTCCGCGCTGGGCCAGTTGGTCCAATAGGTCTCGTTGTGCGGAATGCGGTGCGGCCATTGGACGATGGGTATGGAGGGTAACTCGGCAAGCCAAAGGTCCATAGCCTCGCGGTAGAGCTCGTCCATCTCCGAGGCGTCGGTCGGGGTCTGGCCCATCTGATCGATCAGCGCGTCGTAGGCCGGGTTTTGCCAGCGCCAAGGCATGTCGGCTGGCTCGCCGGTGGGCTGGACAAAGCGGCTGTGGTACTGGCGCAGCACAAAATAGGGGTCGCGCATCGAGCTGAAGTTGCCGATTAGGTACGAGCGGGCCGTGCCTTGACTCAGGCGCGTGGTGAAATCCGAGGTCATGCGGAAGGAGGCGTCGATGCCGGCCTTTTTAAGCTGGGCGACGAGCACCGGCGTCAGATCCTGAAAGTGGGCGAAGATGTCGATGACCATGCTCAGGCGCTGCCCGTCCTTTTCCCAGAAGACTCCGTTGTGTTCGTAGCCTTTGCGGGTGAGAATCTCCGCGCTCTTTTCCAAGTCAAAGACGCCGACTTGGTGCTCGGCGATCAAGTCCTCGGCGAGAGTAAAGTACCGATGCATCTGCGGAAGATCGGGCAAGGGCAGCAGGGTCCACGCACCTGAGTTTTGCCAGCCTATGGCTACGAGCTGATCGCGGTCGATGGCGTAGTTGACCGCGCGGCGCATCTCCGGGTCGGACCAAGGGGCCTCCAGCCCATTGAACCCCAGGGATATGGGCCACCAAGTGATGTAGCTGTACGGCGGCTCGCGGCCCGTCCAAGTCGTGATGTTGCGATTGCGCTCCAATAAGGAGACCATGTTGGCCGGACGCAGTTCCAAGCAGGTGTCGATGTTGTTGGCGATCAGGTTTTGCACGCGCTTGTGCTCCTCCATATAGGTCAGGTAGATCAGCCGCTCGACCTGGGGTAACTCCTGAAAGCCTAGTTTCTCAGCCCACCAGCCCTCGCGCAGATCCCAGATCCGTTGGGCTGGTTCCGAGCGCACAATGCGATAGGGGCCGGTCAGAACCGGCCAGCCCTTACTCAGGTCAAAGTTGGAAAAAGTCAGCGGATCTTTGCCTTCCCAGATGTGCTTGGGCACAATGGGGACACCTTGGTCGCCGCTGTGGACGAAGTAGCTGAAAAGGAAGCGCGGGTTGGGTGCCTTGAGCGCGACGCGCGCCGTCAGGCTGTCGAGGGCGACCGCCTCTTGGACCCAAGTCGCCATATCCGTCGAGTACACGAGCTGTGGAGCGTGCTCCACGAGCATGTTGATGGTAAAGGCAAAGTCGTGCGCCGACCAAGGATGCCCGTCACTCCACTCAACGCCCGGACGGATTTTGACCACGAGTTCGGTGTAATTCTCGTTGAAATGGTGGCTCTCGGCGATCCAAGGTATTAGCTCGGAATCTTCCTCGTAGGCATTGAAGAAGTAGAGCGGCTCGTAGAGGAAGTTGTATCCTATCCGCGAGATGCCACCTGGGATGAAGGGATTAAAGGAGTTGTAATCCTGGATCTGACCAGAGCAGGTATTGGCCTCGGAGCAATCCATGATCAAGGTCCGATTGCGCGGCACCTTTTTGAGGGCACCCTCGTTGCCATTACAGGCGAGGAAGGGTACGGTGGCTAAAAGCAAAATATAAATGGGCATCTACTACTCTCTTTTAGCTGCATTGTAGGGCACAAGCGCGGCTTTGGGCCAGCGCGGCCATAGGATTGGAAAGTTGGGGGCTAAGCTCAATGCTCGCCGGGCCGGCGTACGGGCTTAAGGCGAGGGCGGCAAACGTCGCAGCGAGTGCCTCCTCGGTCAACACGCCCGCTAGCAAGGACCAGTGCAAGTCGGCCTCCCCGTCGTTGTCATCTAGATGTACGTACCCAAGTCGATCTCCGGCGGCCGCTATGACCGTGGCTGGCTCTTCCTTGGACATCTGTAGGTGGCCAGTGTCGAGGAGCAAGTAGAGGTTGGGGTGATTTATGCGGGACAGGTACTCCAAGGTCCCGGCCGCCGTCGGCAGCGCTTTGCCGGGGAAGTGCTCAACCCCAACGCGAATCGCGTGCGCGGCCGCGAAGTCCGCCACTTGCCCCAAGGCATCACCAAACTGAGGTAGCGCGACCGGATCAGTCCCAGGGACCACATACGCGGTGCCAGCACCTAAGTCCGCAGCATGATCCAGAGCCTCTCGGCAGTGGTCGAGGGCGGCTTGTTGCGCGGCGGCCGCGCCGTCGAGAGCCGCGCCGTCTTCCATGTTAAAACACAGCGCGAGGCAGGAAACCGACAAGCCGAGATCGTCAATGCGCGCACGCGACGCTGGACTAACAAAGGTCTTCGCCTGCACGTCAATGGAGCGAAAGCCGATAGCAGCTAGCGCAGTAAGGGCATCTTCTTCCGAGCCAGTCAAGGCCCAAGCACAACAGGATAGCTCCACGATTCGTTCCTTCCGGTAAGCGGATAAAACGTCTCTACCAAGCGGGTAGCGCGCCGTAGCACACGCGGCGGCCCTCCTCGACTTTGGCGAAACCGAGGCGAGCAAGGGCTTGACCGGGCCGGCGGTCCTTCATCACTACGCGGCGACGGGCGACGCGACGGGCCTCGCCCAAATCCGCAGGAGATGGGCTGCCCCCCTGGGCTAAGTAGCGGACCAGATCTAAACCCTGAGCATCGGCAATAGTTTCGCTAAACATGGGGTCGAAGTAAACCACATCCCAAGCGTTTTCGGCTTCGCGGCGCAGGTAGTCGGCATAGTCGGCGTTTAGGACTTCGACGCGGCGCATGGCGGGGACGAGGGCGGGGGGGTCGTCAATCACATAGCAGGCCATGCCGCGCTCGACCAGCAGGGCCAACAGCGGCGAGGCTTCGAGACTGCGGACGCGACCCGTCGCGCCGACCTTACAAGCGGCTACGATAGCGTCTGCACCCAAACCGCAGGTACAGTCGAGGACGCGATCGCCTAATTTGAGTTGCAAGGCATTAACCAAAATGTCGTGTTTGCCTTGTTCTAAGGCGAGGAGCCGCAATTTGGCCATGTTGGGATGGTAGCGGAGACACCGTCCGGCGACCCAAAGGGAAAAATTGCCGCGCTCGACGACGATCAGACCCGTGAGTCTCTCGTCCGCAGCCATTCCAGCGAGCGAGCGGTGGATGCGAGGCACATAGCGGTAGCCGATTTCGCCAGCAAGGCAATGCGCACTCGCAAGCTCCCGAGGGCTGGGACGCGCAGAGGTGGTTACGGCGAAGGCGAGCGGCGGTTCCGGTTCGCGGTTAGTTTGCATACGACGCTTTATCCGGCGGTGCAACGGCCTTCAATCGCGATGGTAGGACTGTGCCGTCGGGCTAGGTGGGGACAAAGCGTTCCAATCGCCAGCGCTTGGCCCACGTCTTTTCCAAGCGCACGCACAAGCACACGTCGTTGCCCTTGTAAGTCTCCGCGAGTACCTGACCCTGCTGATGTAAATGGGCCAATAGCCGGCCTTCGGCTTGGGGAACCTGCAACTCCAAAGTGATATCTCCAGCGACGCTATACGCGCGGATTTTGTCGCGCAGCGCGTCGAGGTTGATGGCTCGGCTGGCCGAGACGGCGATGGCGTCTTCGCGGTCCGCGTACGCGGCCACGATCCGCTCCTCTTCGCCGGGGGCTACTTGGTCGATTTTGTTGTACACCATCAGGGTGGGGCTGT
>JAPPEG010000190.1 GCA_028875345.1 Gemmatimonadota bacterium | reverse complement strand
ACCACTGGCGCAACTGGATCCCCGCCACGTACTACTGCACCCATTCCATCGCCCCGGTCATGTACATCACCGACACCCGGCCGGTAAAAGTAAACGGCTTCGTCATCCCCTTTGATTTCGCCGACTCCACCCAAACGCTGCACATGAACCGCAGTGACACTGCCGCAGTAATTATCTGTCGGATGGACAACGACGCGGTGATGAAGTCGCTACACGGCGCGCTGCGCGGTCATGGCAACTACGTCCGCATCCACGGTAACAAGGGGGTGATGGAGAACTGCCGCCACGGCGACAAACAGCGGCTGCGCGTGTGGTACGAGCCGTGGGAAAAGCGCAAGAGCGATCCAGTCGAAACCGTGTACAGCCCCAACTTCCCCGTGCACCATGGCCTAGCGGCGCGCACCGGACACGGCGGCGGCGACTTTTTCACCAGCTACCACTTTGCCGAGGCCATCCGCACCGGCGAGCCGCCCTATCTCGACGTGTATCGCGGCATCGACATGAGCATCGCTGGGATCCAAGCGTGGCGTTCGGCACTGAACGATTCGGCACCAATGGAAGTCCCCGATTTCCGCCGCGAGTCAGTGCGCAGAAAATACGCCAAAGACGACTGGTCGCCCGACCCTGAGCGCAAAAAAAAGGGACAGCCGCCTTGCAGTATTTTGGGTGAGATCGAACCGGACGCCGAGGTGAAAAATCTGGCGAGCAAAGTCTGGGCAGACCAAGGCTATCTAGGCGATTGATACGCTACGCGATTTGGCGCGGGTGATCTTGCGCATCAATTATTGACAATCGTCTAAATGCGGGTATCGATTGCTGCCTGCGCTAACGCTTCTCTCTCCAGCCCAAAGTATATTTCCACTGCAATCCACTTCTTCGCAGGTGCCAACCCGTACCCGGTAGGTGGTATTAAATCCACATGGGTAAGATTCTGAATCCGCAGTCTGAGGAACTGGCGACACATCGATCTCGTGTATGTCAACGTCAAACTTGCCAGATGAGTTGACGCCCTGTGCCCAAAGCAGGAGATCAGAGTCGGAAATACTGAACCAGAACTCATCGTCAGCCACCCGCAGCAACACCGGATCGTTTATGATGCCGCCGTACTGGTTACACAGAATCACATAACGGGCTTGCATGGTCGGCACTACGGTGTGCACATCGCGGGTGATGAGCATGTTCACAAAATCCGCAGCGTCGGGCCCCTTGATCTGGATCTGACGCTCGACTGCCACATCCCATATACTGACATGTTCAGTCAGGTACTTGTACTCCGCAAACAGTCCTCCGTCCTCGGGCTTGATATACGCGCGCGGATGATACATGTAATTGTACGTCGTATATGTCCAGCAACCTGCCGCCTTTGACAAATGCCACCACGGGGACTTCCTGATGCGGGCAGATATTAGCATCTGGGCGTCGCTGTTCCCGCTCTGCCGGAGGTTAATCGGCAAGGTACGCCGCTTGAGACCGTCGATTACCAGAGTTTGTGCCATCTGAGAACCTCCAGGTGTTTGGATTTCTATATCCATTCGACGCGACGCAACACGCCAGGGTTTCACGCCTTCATCTTCTTGCCTTCCGGGTCGTACAAAGGCTCCTGCGCAACCGTTGCTTGCAGACGCTCGCCAAAGTAGAGGATGTCAATGCTGGTCCCCACCTCGGCGCAGTCCATCGGCAGATAACCATACGCAATGCCGAGGCCGATCGAGTGGCCGTAGTTGGCGCTCGTCACGTAGCCTAGCACTCGGTCGTCGCTCAAGATTGGCTCCTTGCCCATAACGACGGCGTCGGGATCGTCCAGCGTCATACAGCACAGCTTGCGCGTCAGGCCCTGAGCGAGAATTTTCCGCAACGCCTCCCTGCCCAGAAAATCGCCCTTCCCCATCCTCACTGCGAAACCCAAGCCCGCCTCGTAAGGATTGTACTCGGTGTGGATGTCGTTACCCCACAGTCGATAGCCTTTTTCCAACCGCAGCGAATCGAAGGCACCTCCACCTGCCGCGATGACGCCAAGCGGTCGTCCCACCTCCCACAGAACATCCCACAACCGCAAGCCCTGTTCGGCGGGAGCGTAGATCTCCCAGCCGAGTTCGCCCACGTATGAGATGCGCAGCGCCAATGCGGAAACCCCCGCTACCCGTATCGGCTGCGCGGTCAAGTAGGGAAATCCCTCGTTACTTACATCGTCCTCACAGACCCGGCCCAGCAAGTCGCACGCGCTTGGCCCCCATAAGCCAATGCAGCACAGCCCCGACGAAATATCAGCTACCCCAACCGATCCGTCGTCCGCTAAATACGCCTGTATCCAGCCCAGATCGTGGCGTCCCATAGCTCCACCCGTGACCATCATGAAGCGCTTCTCACCCAGCCGCGTCACGGTCAGGTCGCACTTAATTCCGCCTCGAGGTGTGAGCATAGACGTGTACGTAATGGTCCCGACGGGCCTGTCCATCTGATTGGTCGTAAGACGCTGGAGCGCAGCGAGCGAGCCTTCTCCAGTCACCTCAAACTTGGCGAAGGGAGTGAGGTCGAACAGGGCTACACGCTCGCGAGTGGCGACGTGTTCTGCTGCAATCGTCGGCGACCATTCTCGCGCCTCCCAGCCAGTTCGCGACGCACCGGTAACGGCAAGAGAGTCGAGCAGCCCCTCGTTCGCACTGTACCATTGGGGACGCTCCCATCCCGCGTTCTCAAAGAAGACGGCACCCAATTCCCGCTGGCGCGCATAGAACGGTGTCAGTCGGAGGTTGCGCGGATTAGCTATCTGCTGGCGCGGGTGGATGATGTCGTACACCTCGCGGTACTGTTGCGCAGCCCGAGCGCGGACGTAGGAGCGGCTGTACGCGTGCGGATGGAAGCGCCTTATGTCGCACTCTCGCAGATCGCTAGTCGGCTCGCCATTTGCAATCCACTCAGCAACCGCCTTGCCAACGCCGCCAGCGTGCGTAATCCAGACGGCCTGTGCCGACCAGAAACCGCGGACTTGAGGCGATTCGCCGAGTACAGGAAATCCATCGGTAGTAAACGAGAAGAGGCCGTTGAACTTGCGCGTCAATCCCACGCCCTTGAGGCTCGGCAGCACTTCTCCCGCCGCTGCCATCGCCTTCTCAAAGTGAGGCGGCGTGAACGGCATCTCGGCCGGAGCAACCGGCGCTTCCTCGTGGTCGAGAATGTCATTGGCATCCACTAAGAGAGGTTCGTGCTGGTACGAGCCGATGCCGTAGCACTCGCCGACCTGCCGGAAGTACATGGCCCCGTCTTGGTGCCGCAAGAACGGCTGCGCTATCTCCTCGGTCGCGCCAGCGAGGTCTGGCAGTGGCGTCGTAACAGCGTAGAGATGTTGCACCGGCGACAGCGGGATGGGCACATCGGCAAGCCCACCAACCTTTGGAGCCCAGATGCCGGTAGCAGCGACTACCAGGTCCGTCTTGATATCGCCGCACGTGGTATGGACCGCCGCAATCCGTCCATCCGCGATAGCAAAACCAGTAACCTTGACATTACTGTAGAACGTTGCGCCATTCCGTTCCGCCTCTCGCGCCATCGCTTCAGCCGGCCTCGTCGCCTTCGTCTGGATGTCAGAAGGAACATACAGCGCGCCCAAAATGCGATCGGACAACATGGGAATCCGCCTGCGTGCCTCGTCCACGCTGAGCAAATGGGCATCCACACCCCAACTCATGCCATACCCGGCCTTGCGTTTTAGGTCGGTGAGACGCTCCTGCGTCCAAGCCACTTCAAGACTACCCACACTCTTGGCGCATGGCTCACCATCGAGTTCCAACTGGCTCCAAAGCTCAACCGTATAGCGCGCAAAGCCCGTCATGGTCTTCGATGGGTTGAGCTGGAAAACGAGGCCTGGAGCGTGCGAGGTCGAGCCGCCAGTCTCAAACAGCGGCCCTTGCTCGACAACAACGACATCCCGCCAACCGAGTTTCGTCAGATGGTACGCGACGCTGCAACCTGCGATGCCCGCACCAATGATGACGCCCCTCGCTTGCTGCGGCAATGCGGTATCAGACATCTCCTATGTCTCCTGAGTCAGCTCATCGGTTGCGATGCGGGCGTTTCCCCTCAGACATCCATCGTCGGCGGTCCATCGTAGCCAATGCTCTGCCACCCGGCGACATCACCTCCCCTGAGGCGATAGGGATGCGGATACAGCTTGAGCGTGCGGTCCGCAAACGGCAGAGACACCCGCTCGTGTCCCTGATGGGCCGAGCGCACCAAGGCGATGGCCACTTCGAGCGAGTGGCGGTAGTCGTCGCCGCTGCTATACGGCT
>JAPPEG010000380.1 GCA_028875345.1 Gemmatimonadota bacterium | reverse complement strand
CGAGGGCCTGAAAGACGGTGCGGCCGTGCGGCTGGCCGGCGAGGGCCTACCGACTGCGGCAGAATTGGCTGCCTCAGAGTCCGCTAGCCCCCGAGGCGGAGGCTTCGGTCCACCTGGGGCTAGGGGCGGCTGGCAGGGCGGCGGCCTGCCCGACAGCTTGCGCCAGATCATCGCCGAGTACCGCCGCCAAGGCAAGCCTCTGCCCGACAGCTTGCGTCAAGTCTTGCGCGCAATGCGCGAGCAGGGCGGCGGGCGCGGGCAAGGTAGGGGCGAAGGTAGGGGTAGAGGCCAGTGAAACTCGTCGAATTTTCCACGCGTCGCCGCGTCACAGTGGCGATGCTGATGGTGGCGATCATCGCCTTCGGCGGTGTGGGCTTTTCGCGCTTAGCCGTCAACCTCCTCCCGGATATCACCTATCCCACCATCACCGTCCGCACCGAATACGAGGGCGTGGCTCCCGTCGAAATCGAACGTCTTATTTCCGAGCCGGTCGAAGGCTTGGTCGGCGTGGTCAGCAACGTGGTCCGCGTCTCGTCGATTTCGCGACCGGGCATCTCCGATGTAGTAGTCGAATTCGGCTGGGGCACCAACATGGACTTTGCCTCGCTCGACATCCGCGAAAAGCTCGATATGGCCAACCTGCCGCGCGACGCTGACAAGCCCATCCTCTTGCGCTTCGACCCCTCGCTCGACCCCATAATGCGCTTGGCGTTTTACGGCAATTTGAGCCTGATGGAGATGCGGCGCATCGCCGAAGAGCGGCTGCGCCCCGATCTCGAAAGCCTCGAAGGCGTAGCGGCCGTCCGCATCAACGGCGGCCTAGAGGAAGAAATCCAAGTCGAAGTCGAAGCCCAGCGCCTCGCCTACCTCGGCATCTCCATTAACCAAGTCACCAGCCGCCTCGCCGCGGAAAACGTCAACCTGACCGGCGGGATGCTCAAGGACGGCGAGGCCGAGTTCCTCGTCCGCACCCTCAATGAGTTCCAAGGCATCGACGAGATCGGCGAAATCGTCGTCGGTCAAATCGATCGCGCGCCGATTAAGCTCAAGGACGTAGGTCGCGTCTTCCGCGGCCACCGCGAGCGCGATCTCGTAACCCGCATTAACGGCCGCGAGGGCGTCGAGGTCTCGGTCTTCAAGGAGGGCGACGCCAACACCGTCCAAGTCAGCGCCGCGGTCCAAGAGCGCTTGGACGAATTTCTCGCCGAGAATGCCACGCTGCTCCAAGACAGCGGCATGGAAGTGGTCTTCAACCAGGCTACCTTTATCCAACAGGCCGTTGACGAGGTGCTCAACACCGCCATCATCGGCGGCATCCTCGCCGTCATCGTGCTTTTTCTCTTTCTCCGCGACCTCAAAAGCACCGCCATCATCAGCCTTTCGATTCCCCTCTCGGTGGTGGCGACCTTTTTCCTGATGTTCGGCTCGGACGTGAGCCTCAATATCATGTCGCTGGGCGGGCTGGCTTTGGGGGTCGGGATGCTGGTTGACAACTCCATAGTGGTCTTGGAAAGCGTGCAACGCTACCGCGACCAAGGGCTTAACGTCTTAGCAGCCGCAGTGCGCGGTGCCAGCGAGGTCGGTCGCGCCGTCATCGCCGCCACCACCACCACCATCTGCGTGTTTTTGCCCATCGTCTTCGTCGAGGGCGTTGCCGGCCAGCTTTTCCGCGACCAGGCCCTGACCGTCACCTATTCGCTGGTCGCCTCGCTAGTGGTCGCCTTGATGCTGATCCCCATGCTCTCGTCGCTGAGCCTCGAAAGCATGATTGCCGAGCGGGAAGAGATCGGCCCCAAACGCGGCCTCCAAGGCCCCGCGCTGCTCATCCGCCTGATCCGCGCCATAGCTCGCGGTGTCGGCCGCGTCTTCTCCACCCTGCTCTTTCCGCTGTACTGGCTTTTCGACCTCGTCTTCAACGCGCTCAACAAAGCGTATCCGCTCCTTTTGAGCTGGGCGTTGCGTCGGCGTCTGATCGTCATCGCCATCTTTATCGCGATAGGTGCCTTAGTCCTCGAACGGGCGCGCGGCCTAGGGCTGGAGTTGATCCCAGAAATGAGCCAAGGCGAATTCCTCGTCGATCTGGAATGGCGCGCTGGCACCCCGCTGGAGCAGACCGCGGCCCAAGTCGCCGCCATTGACCGGCAGGTGCGCGGTCTCGATGGCATCGCCTCGGTCTTTGCCCTCGTCGGTAGCAGCGCCCAAGCCGGTGGCACGGCTGCGGACAAAAAGGAGCACACCGCCCACCTCCACGTGCGGCTCGCGCCAGAGATCAGCGAAGAGGCAGCTATCGAAGTAGTGCGCGATCTTCTCGGGAATATCCCCGAACTGAAGTACAAATTCTCGCGGCCCGCTTATTTTTCCTTCCGCACCCCGGTAGAAGTGGAAATCCGCGGCTACAGTCTGAGCACCCTCGATCTGTTGGCCAGCGAAGCGGTCGAGCGCATGCACACCATCCCCGGGCTAACCGACATCCGTTCGAGCACGGCCGGCGGCCAACCCGAAGTCCAGATCTTCTTCGATCGCCGGCGAGTAGCCGAACTGGGCACCACCGTGCAGAACATCGGCGAGCTGTTGCGCAACAAGCTGCAAGGCGATGTCGCCACTGAGCTGGCGCGCCGCGACCGCAAGGTCGATATCCGGGTCCGCGCGCTCGACGAAGAGCGCCAGACCGTCGCCGACCTCAGGCAGATGGTCGTCAGCCCAGCCTCCTACCCCGTGCCGGTCGCGCTCGAATCGGTCGCCGATGTGCGGGCCGTGGATGGCCCCGCCGAGATCCGCCGCCTCGACCAAGAGCGCGTCGCCGTCATCTCGGCCAACCTCGATGGGCGCGATCTAGGCGGCGTAGCAGAG
The DNA here is from genome assembly GCA_028875345.1 of Gemmatimonadota bacterium. Classification (GTDB taxonomy): domain Bacteria; phylum Latescibacterota; class UBA2968; order UBA8231; family UBA8231. Next base: position 1,448 of record JAPPEG010000380.1, on the reverse strand, counting down.
GAAATAGAAACCACCCTCGCCGACTTGCCCCTGCCCGAGGGCTTCACCGTATCGATCGGCGGCCAGAACGAGGAAATGGTCCGCTCCTTCGACAGCATGAAATTCGCCCTGCTGTTGGCCGTGTTCTTGGTCTATCTGGTGATGGCCTCGCAATTTGAATCGCTTTTGCACCCGCTGGTCATCATGTTCACCATTCCCCTCGGGCTGATCGGTAGCGCCCTCGGCCTACTCGCGACCGGCACCACCATCAGCGTAGTGGTGCTCATTGGCCTAATCATGCTCGCCGGTATTGTCGTCAACAACGCCATCGTCCTCGTCGATTATATCAACCGTCTGCGCCGCGACGAAGGCATGGAAAAATTCGCTGCGGTGCTGCGCGCCGGCACAGTGCGCTTCCGGCCGATTCTAATGACGACCTCGACTACTGTCCTCGGGCTGTTGCCCATGGCCCTGGGGCTGGGCGAGGGGGCCGAGATCCGCACGCCCATGGCCATTACCGTCATCGGCGGGCTGTTGGTATCCACCCTGCTGACCTTGGTGCTCATTCCCGTAGTCTATACCCTGATGGATCGCAGCGCTTAGGAGATCGGTTATGAACCTATCTGAATTTTCGCTTAAACGGCCCGTGACCACCCTGATGCTTACCATCTGCGCCTTGGTGGTAGGTGTCGTCGCCTTAGACCGCTTACCCATAGAGCAGTTGCCGAGCATTTCCTCTTCGGGGATCACGGCCCGCGTCCAGTACAACAACTCCTCCCCCGAAGAGATCGAGCGCTTGGTAGTCCTGCCGCTGGAGCAGACGCTGGGCACGCTCAACAACATCGACCGCATTAGTTCGAGTTCGGGGCGCAATGAGGGCGAGGTGCGGGTGGACTTCAAGGCCGGCACCGACATGGACTTGGCCAACATGGAGATGCGCGAAAAACTCGACCAAGCCCGCGCCCTCCTGCCCCCAGACGTCGATCGCGTCAGCCTGCGCCGCTGGCAGTCCGACCAGCGCGCCATTATAGACGCCAACCTAGCGTGGCGCGGCGACGGCGACCGCCTACTCGACCTAATCCAGAAGGTCATTGAACCACGGCTGTTGCGGATCAATGGCGTCGTCAACGTGGTCATCGACGACTTTGAGGAAAAACAACTCATCGTCGAACTGGACCAAGAGCGCTTGCAGACCCACAACATCTCGCTGGGCTCGCTCGGCTGGCAGCTCAACGAGAACAACACCAACATCTCGCTGGGTCGGGTCATGGACGGCGACCAGCGCTACATGGCCCGCGCCATCGGCGAGTTCACCCGCGCCGAGGACATTGCCTCCATGCCGCTTATGGGCGGTCAGTTCCGCCTCAGCGACATCGGCGAGATCAACTACGGCTACCCCGAAAAGCGCCGCTATGAGCGGCTCAACGGCACCGATGCGCTGGAGCTAGAAATTTTCAAAGCCTCCACCG
>JAPPEG010000176.1 GCA_028875345.1 Gemmatimonadota bacterium | reverse complement strand
TCGGGGTGGTTGCCCACGTAGAAGTTCATCCCGGCTGAGGACGTGGTCAGCAGCCACTCTCCTCCGACGAGATAGTTGCGGCAAGCCACTGCGCCCACTACGAGACCGCAGCCCACGGCCACCAATCCCCACTTTCGCCAACCGCGTCGTCCCCACTGCGCGACAAACCAGCCAGCGACTGCTGCGACAAACAGCAAGACCATAGGCCGGGCCGTAGCCGAAACTCCCAACAGCAGGCCCGCGCCCCACAGCCAACGCGCCGCACCTTGCGCATGCGTTAAACAATACAGAACCGCGAGATTCAAAAAGGTGATCGGCGCGGCGGTCAGCAGCGCCCCGTCGTAAAACACATACGGCTGGTAGATCGCCGCCATGCCTGCGGCCAACAGGCCAATTTGTGCGCTCCACAGTTTCCGACCCAGTGCGTAGATCAAATAGCAGCTACCCGTCCCCAACACCGCCTGCACCAAGCCAACCCACCAGTATTCAGCGCCCAGCAGCGCGTAAATGACGGCCAAAAAGTAGGAGTAAAACGGATTCATAAAGAAGGGCTGGTCGCCCAGCCAATCGCCCGCGACAATGGCCCGGGCGCGGCGGTCGTAGAACTCAGAGTCGATCAACAGGACGTCAAAGAGGGGCGTATCAACCGCTTGATAGAGATAGGCTAGGCGCACACCGAGAGCGGCGATTAGAATCGCCCAGAGAATGCCTTCCTCTCGCTTTAGCTGCACCGCACCGATACCGCTAGAACAGTTCACGGCTGCAAAACCCAGTAGTGAAACGAGACAATCGGCCGCAAATCGCCGCCAAAGTGGATCGGCTGCGTCTCAATTTCGACGCGGCTGCGCACATCCGAGGCCGCTATCTGGCCGACGGCTAATTCGAGCCACTGACGGCCTCGCCCTCCCGGCAGCTCCACGTTAGCAATTTTCTTCCCATTAGCTACCACCGCAAAGTGCTGAGCAATACCTGTAACCGTGCGCATGATCACCGTCGCCGGTTGGCCAGCATTCAGCGCCACCTCCATCCGCTCGCCTCCCGTTACCGTCCGGCCCCCGTCAATGTACACGGCCTGTGGGTCATCGGTAGCGCTCAGCGCCATCAACAGATTCGCCTCCCCGCTGCCGGGAACCCACACTTTAGATTGATAGTCATGCCGGCGTTCGCTTGCCAAATCAGCCACATCCACTTTATCGACCACCCGCCAGCCCTCCTCCAAGAGCGTCCGGTTGCGGATGGCCTCGCCGCTGAGATCGGTGGCCCAATGCGCCTGATACAACACCTTCTCCGCATCTATAATCGACGGCTCAAAGACGCGAATGCGGTGCAGCGGTTGCAAAAAGAAGCCCTCGGGAAAATTGAACCAATTGGGGAAAATGGCGAAGTACTGCGGGCGCTGCTCCGGCGGCATAGCTTCCAGCCGCTCAAATAGCGATCCGCTCCCGTGCCGCCAAGGCATACTGTTCCCAGCCGTGGTCAACCCGACTAAGTCAATCGTCTGGCGACCGCTGAAGTAGCGCAGGGCACCGGCGTCGTTGACGGCGATGCGCGCGTCGGGCGGCAACTCGGCGTCTATAAAGCGCGCCATCTCGACCTGCTGGTTGCGGATATCGCTGCAATTTTCTCCGTACGCAACCGCGAAAAACCCCACCGATATCAATCCCCACAAACCGAAAAAGCAAGCCAACCCCCGCGCCAGCTTGCTGCCCCATTCCCCCCCAACCGCGTCCAAGCGCCCCAAGCCCAAAGCGGCAAAGAGAATGTAGAGCGGCAAGAAGGGCTGCTGATAGCGATTGAAGTGGGCGTCGTATTCGACGAGAGTGCAGGTGAGCAAAACGCCGCCGACAAACCACGCTCCACCCAATGCCGCCACCCCGAGCCGCCTCTCGGACAGCTCACCCCAGAGCCGATAGCTTAGCTCCGCCAAAAAGAAGAGTGCTACAAACGGAGCAAATACCATGCGGCGATAGTTGCCATCGTACGCGTATAGATTGACGCTGGTCTGATGCCCTAGCGACCCAGCGAGAATTCCTTTGACAAATTCGGCGAAGTCGAAGAAGACGGCTCGGATCTGCTCGGGCAATGATCCGTGGGGTTCGGCAAAGCGCCATTTGGCCTCGACTCCAGACGCCCCGGCCTCTCCCGTCCACCAAGCCAGTAGCAGGGCCTGGAACACGTACGCCCCCAAAGGCACCACCCATCGCCAGTTCAACGCCCGGCGATAGGCGACCAGCGCTATCAGCAGCAAGACCAAGGCGATCCCCTCGGGCCGCGCCAATACTAATAGGGCTGCCGCCAGTGGAGCACGCCGGTCTTCTGTTAGGTACAGATACAGGGTCAGCAAGATGGCGAAGGCAAACAGGCCGATCGCCATGCCGCTGTAGTAGCCCCACAGCAGTGGGCCGCACAATAGGAACATCAACGCGGCCACCCAGCCGCTGAAAGAACCGCTCAACTTGCGGCCCAGCAACAGGAGCAACCAAGCGCTCAACCCCAACCACATAGCCCCCAATGCCAACGCGTACAGCGCAATCCTCATCCCATCCAACCCCAACCAAAAGCCCGGCACCAGCAGCAAGGTGTACAGCAGACTAGTCGCGCCAGCCGTTGGCTCAGCGCCGGTATTGTATTCGAGGAAGTGTCCTTGGGCTGCTTGCCGCGCGTATTGGAAATAGATGAAGGAATCATCCAGCGGCAAAGACAAGCGGCCGCCCGTGTGGTAGAGCATGGAAGTGACAAAGACCAAAAGCCACAACAGGACCAAGCCCCACAGTATGGCCCCCTGTCGTCGAATGGCGTCCATCACCTATTCGTCCGCACGCTTCCAATTGTATCCGCTAGGTGATCCATCAAATCATCTAGTGCCTGCCGCGAGGCACGACCGCGAAACGCGTTGAGTGCCGGATCGTCTGTATCCGCCATCCATTCCTCAAGCGCATTTCTCAGACCCTGAATTTCATCGGCATAGTTGGGATCATCAATCAACATCACTAGCGTATTCTCCGCTACACCCATCTCATCTAACACGTCGAGTAGTCGCCCCACCGTATCATCACAGCGGCGCACGGAATTGTAATACTCGGCTATTTCCAGCCGCACATCCGGTATATCGGGCAAAAATCCGGGGACTATTACTTCTTCTGGCGCAAATATGCGCGAGGGCGGCACTGCGGGCGGATTGAGTTCGCTATACCACTCGGGCTTGTCATTGCCGTAAAACGGACGATGCGGATCGTGGGAGTTTGCCATCAAAAAAAATGGCCGGTCACCAGCTATAGCATCCTGCACAAAACCTTTCGCATACTGATAATACACCTCGGGATTTCGTCCCTGCCCCAAATGGCTCTGATCGCGTGCCATATCCCATTGAAATGTCTGGTATGGCGTCGAATGGGGAACTTTGCCCAAAAACCCAAATGCCCCCACCGCATCCCAGTTCATATCATCTGCTGTAATTAGCATAAAATTTAGTCTAGTCATACATTCTTACTCACCATCCTAACCCATTTGGAAAAACTATGCGCTCACTTTATTTCCTGCCTTTGTGGCTGCTCGTCCCAGTCGCCCTTTGCGCGGCTTCTCCCTTTGACCACGCCCCCTTTGACCAAGTGCTGCAAGAATACGTCGATGACCAAGGCCTGGTCCGCTATGCCGCCCTGGCCAAAGACCGCGCCCAACTCGACGCTTATGTCGATAGTCTCGGCCTCTATAGCCCCGAAACTCATCCCGACCGCTTCCCCACCCGCGAACACGAACTGGCCTACTGGATCAATGCGTACAACGCCTTTACCCTGCGGGGCGTTATCGACGCCTATCCCATCGCCAGCGTCAAGGATGCCTTTGTACTCAGCGGCTTTTTCAACCGCCAGACCTTTGTCGCTGGCGGGCGCGAGATGACACTGGATCACGTTGAAAACAAAATTATCCGCCCAACCTACCAAGAGCCGCGCATCCACTTTGCGGTCAACTGCGCAGCCCTTAGCTGCCCGCAACTGGACAACCGGGCCTTTACCGCCCCCGACCTCGACGCCCGCTTGGAACGGGCGCTGACGCGCTTTGCCCAAGACCCCAACCACGTGCGCCTGCAAGGGAAACAACTCCACCTGTCCAAAATTCTCGACTGGTACGGAGAGGATTTCACCGCTTGGTTCCCGACTGACCGCCCCAATCCCAAAAACATGCCCACCATCGTCAACTACCTGCGCCCGTACCTTCCCCCGGACCTAGCCGCTGGGCTAACCGAAGGTATAGCCATCGAATACAACGACTACGACTGGGCGCTCAACGAGGACAAAGAAACG
>JAPPEG010000270.1 GCA_028875345.1 Gemmatimonadota bacterium | reverse complement strand
AGGTCGAGAGCCTCTATGGCTACGAGTTTGGCTTCTCACTCTTTACGCTGCTCAATATCTTGGCCTTCGCCCTGCTAATATGGTGGAACGCCGCGTCGCTTTCGCGAGTCGATGCAGAAAGGCGGCGCTCGGAAGAGCAGCTACAAGAGCAATACCGCCTAACTGCGGCGACGGCGCAATCCGAGCACGAGGCTCTGTTGGCACTTGAAGAGTCGCAGGAGGCCCTGCGCGCCGCCAAGGAGCAGGCCGAAGCGGCCAATCAAGCCAAGAGCGCGTTCTTGGCCAATATGAGCCACGAAATCCGCACTCCAATGAACGGCATCATCGGCATGACCGAGCTCTTGGGCCGCACCCAGCTCGAATCGCAACAGCGCAACTACTTGACGTTGGTGCAGCAGTCGGCAGAATCCCTGCTGTCCCTGCTCAACGACATTCTCGACTTTTCCAGAGTCGAAGCAGGCCGCTTGGCGCTGGAAGAGATCGAGTTCGGCCTGCGCGACGAAGTGGGCACTGCTGTGCAGACACTGGCCATGCACGCGGCGAGCAAAAACATAGAGCTCGTGTGCCACATCCCCGCGGATGTCCCCGACCGCTTGGTCGGCGATCCGCGCCGCTTGCGCCAAGTGGTGATCAATTTGGTGGGCAATGCCGTCAAATTTACCGAGGAAGGCGAAGTGGAAGTTGGCATTGCTGTGGAAGATGCCTTGCCGGATGCCGTGGGCCTGCGCCTGTGGGTGCGCGATACCGGGGTCGGCATTGCGCCGGAGAAACAGGCGGGGATATTCGACTCTTTCAGCCAAGTCGATAGCTCGACCTCGCGTCGCTTTGGCGGCAGCGGCTTGGGTTTAGCCATCTCGCAGCAGTTAGTCGAGTTGATGGGGGGCCGCATCTGGGTCGAGAGCGAGGAGGGCAAAGGCAGCACTTTTCACTGCACGGTCCGCTTTGGGCTGGGAACGCCGAAAACCAAGCGCACCGAGCTGATCTCGCTACAGGGGCTGAAAGTCTTAGTTGTCGACGACCACGCGACCAATCGGCGGATCCTCGAAGAGATACTGAAAAGCTGGGAGATGGAGGTCGAACTCGTGGAGAGCGGCTCGGCTGCCATAGCAGCCTTGGAGGCCGCGGCACAGACTTCGGCAGGCTCAGCCGAGTCGCCCTTTGACCTCGTGCTGATGGATCTGATGATGCCGGAAATGGACGGCCTAGAGACGGTGACGACAATCCGCGAGAACGCGGCGTTTGCCCAAGTGCCGGTGCTGCTGCTTTCCTCGGCCGACCGAGCCGGGTTCAGCGCGCGCGCGCGCTCCTTGGGCATTGCCCGCAGCCTGATCAAGCCGATCAAGCAGTCCGATCTGCTAGAGGCCATTAGCGCGGCCCTTGAGGCTGCCCCGACGGTGGAGGCAAGGCGCGGTGATGCGCCCGAGGACGACGAGCCGGTGGCGGTCGAGAATCACTGGGACCGAACTGCACGCCGCATCCTCTTGGCCGAGGATGGGGCGATCAACCAGCAGGTGGCCGTGCGGCTGCTAGAGGAGCGCGGCCACTCGGTAGTGGTAGTGGACAATGGCCGCGCAGCCGTGGAGCAGGTGGCCGCGCAGCCCTTTGACGTGGTGCTGATGGACGTGCAAATGCCGGAGATGGACGGCATAGAGGCGACGGCGGCCATTCGCCGTGCAGAGGCACAGACCGGCGGACACGTTCCGATCATTGCCATGACTGCCCACGCGATGAAAGGCGACCGCGACCGCTTCTTGGCGGCGGGCATGGACGGTTATGTGGCCAAGCCGGTGCGCCCGCACGAGCTGTACGCGGCCGTGGAGGGTGGCGGTCCCAATGTTGAGGCCGAACTGCCTGCGCCTGCGGATTTGCCCTTCGAGTGGGATGCTGCGCTCGAAAACGTCGGCGGCGACGAGGCCATGCTGCGCGAGCTTGCGGAGATGTTTTTTGCAGAGTGTCCCAAGCTAATGCAGCAGATCCGCGAGCACATCGCCAGCGAGGACGGCCCCGAGTTGCGGCGGGCCGCGCATACGCTCAAAGGGTCGGCGCACGTTTTCGGGGCGGAGGAGGTGGCTGAGGCCGCGCATCGGTTGGAGGAAATCGGACGCGAGGAAATGTTTGCCGACGCTGAGGAGGCGCTGGCATTGCTGGAGGATGAAGTGGCGCGGTTGCTGCCGGCCTTGCGGGAGCGAGTTGCGGCCAGCGCGTAACGCCGAAGGAGAAGACAGACAATGGAACGCGTGTACACTACACAGGACTTGGCCATGCTTAGCCACCTCAAAAACTCGCTAGCTGCGCAGGGCATTGAATGCGTTTTGCGCGGTCAGCATCTGCTCGGCGGGGTGGGTGAATTGCCCCCGATTGAGTGCTGGCCGGAGTTGTGGGTCTTAGACGATAAACAGGCAGCAGCCGCGAAATCGCATATCGACACCTTGTTTGCAACGGCTGCGGAGGACGGAGAACCGTGGACCTGCGCCGCGTGCGGCGAAGAGTGCCCGGGGGCGTTTACGGACTGTTGGAGCTGCGGGGCGGCTAGGGCCGAAAAAAGCGAAACTTCCTAAGTACAGCCGTCTCCCTGAACCATTGAACCATACCGACTGCGCGGTTGGCGGAAGGATACGTATGTCGCGCTTTTTGCTTGCGCTCGCTTTCGTCTTTTCGCTCGCCGCTTTTGTTCGTGCGCTAGCGACGGGAAGCTCTGCCGACAGCCTGCTCGTCAGCGGCAAACAGATACTGCGAGCCGGTGAAAACGGAGGCTCTCTCGACGCGATGTACGCGGCTAGGGCCACGTTTGAGCGCATCTTAGCTGACACCAGCTTGGCCGCGTGGGGTCACTACTACATCGCCTTGGCCGACTACCGCATCGCCGATTACCTGTTGGCTGCGGGTGAAGAAAACAAAGGCGCTGCTTCTGAGCACCTTAAAGATACTGTCGATCATTTGCAAAGGGCTACTGAGATCAACCCGCAAGCGGCCGAAGCATACTCTCTGCTATCGAGCGCGTACGGACGACAGATCGGCCTCAACCCGATCAAGGGCATGGTCTTGGGGCGCAGAGCACAGAAGGCGCTGAAAAAAGCGGTACAACTTGCACCCGACAATCCGCGCGTCGTGCTGTGCACGGCCATCCGCGACTTTAACACCCCCGGAATGTTTGGTGGCAGCAAGGAAAAGGGCCTGCAAGGATTCCAGCGCGCCGCCGAACTCTTCGCCCGAGAAAAGCCGAGCGACCCTATCCGCCCTGTATGGGGACACAGCCGCACCTACGCTTGGCTCGGCTTCGCTTACCAAGACCGAGGCGAACTAGCGCTGGCACGAGCAGCCTTTGCAAAGGCGCTTGCAATCAATCCAGATTTTAGTTGGGTCAAAAACGTGCTGCTGCCCGAATTGGAAAAGGCCGTTGCGAAGCATGAGCAAGACAGAGAATAGCGCGCCCAACATCGTCCTGATCGTCACCGACCAGCAGCGCTGGGACACGCTCGGCTGCTTGGGCTACGACCACGTCATCACTCCGCACATTGACCGACTGGCCGCTCGCGGCGTGGCGTTTAGTCGCGCCTTTGTGCAAGGGGCCGTTTGCGGCCCGTCGCGCAACAGCATTGTCTCGGGCCAGTACGTCCACACCCACGGCATTGACCGCAACGAGGCGTGGCTGACGCCCGACCAGCCCAATTGGATCGAGCAGCTTAGAGACGGCGGCTATCACACGGTCAACATCGGCAAAATGCACACCGCGCCCATCCGCCTGCCGTGCGGTTTCCGCCACCGCACGGTCGTCGAAAACAAGAACTATCGGCAGGGCCACCACGGCCCCGACCCAGACGACTACGATTTGTACCTGATGCAGTTCGGACTTCGGCGACCGGCGCTGACCTACTACCAAGACGTGCCCAATTGGCCGGATTACTTGGGCGCGGCCGTGTGGCCGCACGACGAAGATTTGTTTATCGACAACTGCATTGGGCGCTGGAGCGTGGAGGCCATTGGCACGCACGACTTTGCCGTGCCACTTTTTCTGTGGAGCGGCTTCGCCGGCCCGCACGACCCCTTTGACGCGCCTGCATCCGCGCTAGCGCGCTACGAGGGCGTAGAAATTCCCGACCCCGTGGGGATCCCCAACGAACTGGACACCAAGCCGCCGCCACAGCGCCAAGCTATGGAGGGCATGGATGGCAGACTTGCGCCCGCAGCGATCTGGTGGAGTCGGGCGACCCCAGAGCGCATTCGCCGCATGCGTCGGCACTACTACGCCAACATCACGGCCATTGACGATTGGGTCGGCGCGATGGTCGCGGCCATGGACGAGCGGGGCGAACTGGATAACACGATTTTTGTGTTTACCTCGGATCACGGCGACTGTCTCGGCGACCACCACCAAGTCTATAAGTTCTCGTCTC
>JAPPEG010000109.1 GCA_028875345.1 Gemmatimonadota bacterium | reverse complement strand
GTCGCCGGTCAGGTCGATTAGATGCAGGGAATTGCTCAGGACTAAGGGGCGCGGGCTAGGAGCGTTGTAGCGCAGTAGGTCGCCGTTGCCCACTAAGGGGACGTAGGACTGCGGCACTAGCGCTGGCCGGCAGTCGGTCGTGGCAAAGCAGATTTCGTATTCAATATGGTCGGATTCGTCTATGGTCCACTCAATACGGCCCCGATCGCCGTAGGCCAGGTCCTCGTTGCGGGCAAAAGCGACGGGTGTACCGCTGGCGAGATCGACTACGACAATAGAATTGGGGTCGAGTACGCCTTGGACTCCGGCTCGGGCAATGAGACGGCCAAAGTCGACGACGGGCGAAAAGGGAATGCGGCCCCAATCGCCGGGCAGGGGCGAAGTAATTGTGAGTCGGCAGCGGAGCACGTCTAGCGAGACTCGCACCTTTGCAGGGCCTGACCCATAGCTCGCTGCACCGCGGCCACGTACTGATCCGTAGTACAGCCCCGCACGCGGGTTTCAAAGCCGTGGGCGCCAAAACCGGGGACAATCTCTTCGCGGATGCGCTTCTCTGGGTCGTTGAAGTAATAGGGCTGGGTGCGGCGCATGAACTCGGGCAGGTCCGCCCCTTCGGCGCGATACAGAGCGGGATTGGCCAAAATAACTTGGGGTTCGTCGCCGGGTGTGGCCGGTCGCCGGGGGACGGCCAGATCGCCCATGAGCACTTCTTTTTTCAGTTCGGGGGCCCAGTGACTGATGGCGTAGGTCGGACCGGGGTCTATCCACGGGCCAATGCGCCGCCGCACGACGACAAACTCGTACCACTTTTCCAACTCGTCCAGCAAGTGATGAGGTAGGCCGCTCTGATCTTGGTACTGGCTGCGGTCGCCCTGGGCGCGGAGGTGGTTGAAGACCATGAACCAATTGACTAGATCGCGGATGCCGCGGGGGACTTTGGTGTAGCGCTCAGTGCCCCGAGGACTGCACACGTCCACCAGCACCACGTGGGGCATGTGGGCGCTCAAGTGTCGCATGAACTCGGGAGCAAAGCCATTGCGCTGAAAGCGCTCGGTGTAGTGAGGCACGGTCAGGCGCATGGAGAGATGCGAGGGGGTGCGCTCGTAGTGCACGGCAAAGTCGCCGGCCAAATGCGGCTCTAGGGGCTCGACGACAAAGAGGCGGCCGTAGCGCTCGTTGCCGACCACGACTATAGGCCTTTGGGTGTGGGCGCGGAAATGGCGCAGGAAATCGAGCAAGCCGCGCGCTTCCCAGGCCACCCTCTGGACTTCGAGGAGGTCCTGGTCGGTCAGGCAGCAATCTTCCTCCTGCTGGGAGGGGAGAATTTCCAAAGCGTCAAAGGCGCGCCGTTGTTCGACTTCGTCCTGAGGCCAAGTCGGCTGGCGTTTTGCCTCGGAGGCGTAGCGCCGGTACTCCAACTCCCGCTGTAAAAGGTCGTCCAGGTCAAATTGGCCCAGAGTGGTTGCCCGGCGCCGCTGGTCCAAATCGGCGATGCGGGAGTGGATATCGCCGCTGGACAGGTGTTCCACCAAGGCTGGAGTCAAGGTCACGCCGTCGTGGTTTTGGGTATTTATCTTGGCCATCCAGGCGGCCAGGATTTCGAGTCGTTCTAGAGCTTGAGCCTGGGGGCGGCCAGCGAAGAAAGGAGTCAAACCTTGGGGGAGCAGTCCCAAGGTTCGGGCTGTGGCAGGAGGAATGGACCTTGTCTGCGGGTGGGACAAAGCGGCTGGCTCCTGTGGCCTAGGCACTTGGGGAGGCGAGTGCCCTTGTTGGTGGAACTACGGGATTCTCGTACGTTAGCTCTATCACATCTGCCCGGAGAGCGGCACGCCATGAGCGAAGGAAATATGGCGAAATTCAAGCTGAATAAAAAGAACTAGGAGTGCGCCATGATCTATAAAGTCGAGAAGGACCAGAGAAATTTAGCCGCTTTTGACGTGCCCGGTGCCACGGTGCAGGTTTCCGATCCCATTATTGGCGTCGGCAACAAACTGTCGGCCGGTTTTACCGAGTATCTAGAGGCCAGTCGGTTGGTGTGGACCTTTGATTACGACGAGGTCTTTTTCATGTTGGAGGGGCACTTGGAGATCCAAGTCGCGAATCAAGAGCCGGTGCAATACGAGACAGGTGATTTGGGTTATATTGAGAAGGGTACGCAGACGATCATCACCGTGCCGGAACGGGCCTATTTGCTGCATGTCACTCACCCAGCGTGGCGAGCCTAGGAGGGCAAGAGAGCGAATGGAAACGACACTGCGCCAAGCATACGACGAGCAGGGCTTCTGCATTGCCCGCAAGGCCATTGATGCGGGGTTGGCCGCCGAGACCGTGGAGCACGTCCACTGGTTAGTCAAAAAGAATCCGGGCACGCGCCCCGAGCAATTGCATCACGAACTAATGGTGCACGATCCCTTTATGCACCGTCTAGTCACCGACGACCGGCTGGTCGATATTGCGGCGCAATTCCTCGGGCCTAATGTAGCCATGTTCGCGGCGCACTATATCGCCAAAAAGCCCAGCACTGGCCAAGCCGTGCAGTGGCATCAGGACGGCTCGTACTGGCCCTTGGAGCCGATGGAAGTCACTACGTTGTGGGTGGCTGGCACGGACTCGACGGTGGCCAATGGCTGTATGCGGGTTTTGCCGGGGACGCACACCAAGCGCCTGCTCAAGCGCAGCGAGATGGTCGATCTCGATAAGGACAAGTTCGTTCTCGGCGTCGGCATCCATCCCGACCAGATCGACGACGCTGATGCCGTTGATCTGGAGCTGGAGGCGGGGGATATTTCCATCCACCACCCCAGTATCATTCACGGGTCCAATACCAACACTTCGGACCAATGGCGGGTTGGGCTTACTCTGCGCTACATTCCGACCAGCACCAAGGTGACAGTGGATCGCAGCCCGTGCATTATGTGCCGGGGTGAGGTGATACCCGAAGTAGGGAACAAGTACGCGCCGCGGCCGCAGTACGTCGTGGGAGAACACATGCCCTTTGCCGGATGCGAGGACTGGAGTTTGCAGGCAGCTTCTTAACGGGTGTTACTCAGGGGCGTACTGACCCATGTACCCGGTCCTTACCCTCAGAATCTCCTTACTTGCCGAGCACGACGTTGCCGTCGGCGTCCACCTGTAAATACAGCTTCTGGACTATACTGGAACAGGGGCCGTACATGACGGCGCGTTGCTCGGGTGTCATACCCTCTACGATAGCCTCGTCCCAATAGACTTCCGGCTCTGCTAACTCGATGGAGACGCCACCGCGGGTGGCGGTGCGGCTTGAGTACTTGTAGAGTGCAGAGCGGCGCGGTACATCGCTTTTCCAGGGCAAGGTGCCGTGGGTCTGGGCTCCGTCCATAAAGAAAATGACGTCGCCGGCTTTGAGCGCGGGCTGGTGGACCACGTCCAGCGGCTCGTCGCAGGAACGCACGCCTTCAGGCATGGGGAATTTGGCTTTGTGGCTGCCCGGTACGCCGGCAAAACCGCCATCGCCAGCCTTGCAGTCGGCCAGTTGCCAAGTCACGGTGACGCCAGCACAGTGGAACTGGCCGTTCTGGTGGTGGTAGGCCACGTAGGGTCTGTGGGGTTCGCCCGCGCCGTGCAGGATGAGGCCCTCGGTTCCCTTGGGACTGTAGGAAACCCAGGGGCCGTGGTCGTGGCGGAATCCCTTGCCGCACATTGCGTTGAGGCGGAAGACGACTTGGGGATGCACCAGCAGGCGGCGGAAGGGTTCGCAGTGGGGATGGGGCAATTCGAGCAGGTTGGGGAGGGTCTGTTGGCCGGTGCCTTGGAGTGCGTTCGACCTGCCTTGGGTGCCGCCGTTGTCGGGGCCTTGCTGCATCTGGTCCATGCAGTGGTCGACAGCGGCGTTGCATGCGCTTAATTCCTCGGCCGTGAGGACGTTGCGGACGACCAAGTAGCCGGTGAGATCCCAGAAATAGCGTTCGCGTGCATCCATTTTAGCCCTCCGCAATCGAGGTTTTTTGGCCGTCGGATTCCAGCAGGGGCAGGCCCTTGTGGTGGACGCCTGGTCCGTACAGGACGGCTTGTTGTTCGGGCGTGAGTTCGTCGATCCAAGCGCCGTAGCGCGCCTGTGGGGTGAAGTATTTGCCCGTGGCTCGGGCCGCGCCTCGAGAAGCGTATTTGTAGAGCACGGAGCGCCGCTGGGTTTTGCCTTTCCACGGCAGGGTGCCGTGGGTGGCGGTCTCGGCGAAGAAGAGGACGTCACCAGCGTGCATGGCGGGTTGGACGACCAATTCTCCGTATTCTGCAAGCGAGCGGATCTCGGGTGGGGTCGGCTCGCAGGTTTTGTGGCTGCCGGGGATCACGGCAAAGCCGCCGTCTCCGGGGTTGCAGTTGGTCAGTTGCCAAGCCACGGTGATGCCCCGGCAGTAGATTTTGCCGTTTTGCTGG
>JAPPEG010000004.1 GCA_028875345.1 Gemmatimonadota bacterium | reverse complement strand
ATTCGTCCAAGCGGTAGATGGCCATGCTGACCTCGTTGTCAGTCATGCTGTCGGCTATTTCGGGCCACAGGTCGTCGTGGGCCTGTTTGTACTCGGCATACGCATTGGGGCGTAGCCGCATGGCCAAGCCAATCGAATACATAATGGTCTCCTTAATTGTTAGGAACCGCGCGCCGTTTGACGCAGATCGATTGATAAATATGCGGATTAATAAAGAGATATTCAGAAAATGACGTAAAGTTCTTTTTTTTCTATTCTTAGCCATTTTTTCCTTGACAATATATCACCTTGAAACTGAAACTAAAAGGCAGTCAAAAATCGTGCAAAGCAAATTGCACATCACCATAGGAGAGGAGGGCCTCAAAGAATGAATCTCTTCGCATGTCGATTCTCGTGTAGTCTCAGGAGTTTGCTCCCCGATGGGGGCGGCCATACGGTCCCAAATATGCGGGCTACGAACAGCATCCGCGCGTTGCGCGTTCGTCCCAATCCCTAGGATACACGCACGACTCTTCAGGTTGTGTGCATCGGCTGGCTAAAACGCACAGCCGAATCGGGAATCCACCTCGCATTCGCAATGTAATCGTCTCGGGCGATTGACCGCGCGTGCAAGGGCTTTCCCACGGGGTTTTCGGGACAGCGCTTTCGAGAAGGAGGGCACTTTTGCGTCCCGGAAACCGGCGATAATCAAATTCGATCCAGCCGCTTTCCAGCGGCTTTTTTGATGGCCGTGGCGCAAAAATGCTGCGGCTTTTTTTCGTTCAATTTCGTCGAACTTCGCACCAATTGAAGATCTGGAGAGAAAACAACTCATGCGCAAAATCGAGCCAGAACGCATCAGGCGCGCGGCGCGCATTTACGCGAGCAATCAAGAGGCTAGCCGTGCGCTGGGTATTGCCCCGGGCAGTTTCAGTCGGCTCTGCCGGCTATATAAAATCGAGACCCCCTATGCGCGCAAACGGCGGCGGCGCGAGGAGTTTGGCCGCCAGCGCGACGACGATCTCTTGGAAGACATCGACATTGACCTGCAAGAGATCAAGGCGCTAGAGGAGGTCCTCGACCTCAATTAATAGGCATCGCATACTGCGCTCGGCCAGCGGAGAGTTGGTGGACGTTTTCGTCCGCTAGTTCTCCGCTTTTTTTGTTCCAATCCATGCCTCGACTTTTATTAGGGTCTAAAAAGGAGGAGAGCATGCCTAACGCAAAGTCGTTACAGCAGCTTTGTCGCCAAACTCTGCCGCTGATGTTGCAGCAGGCGAATGGACAGAAGATGATGGCGGCGGTGCGAGATGTGGTACAGACCGATCGCTGGAATTCATTTGACCGCTTCGGCGAAACGACCGCCACGCTAACTAGCCGCTACGAGGCTGCGGGCGCACGCGTGGAGGTCGAATCCATCCAGACCGGAGGGCGGCTGGGGTCGGGCCGGTGGATCATCCGCGAAGCCGCCGATGTAGCGGGCGCGACCGTGGACGTGGTACACCCGCTCACCGAACGGGTACTGGATTGGCAGGAGAATCCTTGGCACGTCATTCAGTGGAGCGCGGCGACCCCGGCAGATGGTTTGCGGCTGCGGCTGGTGATTCTCGACCAAGTCGAAGACATCCAACGTCAGCCAACCGACGGACTGGCTAGTGCAATTGTGCTGACCAAGCTAGACCCGCGCGTCCACCTCGCTCTTTTAGCCACTAAAGGGGCCGCCGCCGTCATAACCGACCGGCCGGTACCCAACCTGCCCAAGGCAGTGGCGTGGACCAAATTCGGGTGGGGCGCAATTCCCCTCGAACATGCGGCGGCGCAGTTGGTGGGCTTTGTGATCTCTGAGCAGCAAGGGAAGCGGTTGCGGCGGCTGGCGCAGCAACGCGGCCCCCTAACCCTGCACGTGCGAGCCGACATCCGCAAATACGTCGGCAGCCACGACGTGGTCAGCGGCATCATCGAGGGAGCCGGCGACCCGCAGGACGAAGTGTGGGCCATCGCGCATAGCGCCGAGCCGGGGGCCATCGACAACGCTTCGGGCGTGGCCACCACCTTGGAGATCGCCCGCGTGATCGAAGGGCTTATCCGCGCGGGCAAACTCGCGCCCCCCAAGCGCACCATTCGCCTGCTCAACGCCTATGAGTGCTACGGGTTCTTCGCCTATCTAGAAAGGGTGCGGCGCTTGCAGACCCCGTTGGCCGGCGTGTGTATCGACTCGGTCGGCTCCCGACCCGCCGTCTGCGAGGGCCGGCTGGAGTGGCACGCGACGATCCCCATGTCGGCAGGTTTCGTCGACCGGGTCGGCGCGGCTATCTTGCGGGCCGGGGTGCGGCAACACAAGCCTGGCTATCGCGTGCATCTAGCGCGATTCATGTCGACGTCTGACACCTTGATCGGCGATCCCCAGTACGGATTTCCCTGCCCTTGGATCACTACCCATCACCGCAAGAGCGGGCGCGGCTTCGACGCCTACCACTCTTCGGCCGACGTGGAAGCCCTGCTCAGTCCGCGGGGACTGGAGACCTGCGCGGCCTCGACAGCGGCCTATCTGTACTATTTGGCCGACATGGGCAGCCGCGAAGTGGGGGAGCTGGTCCGCACCGAAACCCAGCATTTTCTCTCTGTATTGCAAAAGAAAAAGCGGCCTCAAGCCGAGGTCGAATACGTGCGCGAGGCGCACAGCCGCAGCGTGCGGCGGCTCGCGCGCTGGCTTTGGGGAGGCAGTCGGCGCGAGATCTTGGCGGCCATGGACGAAAGCGAGCGGCAAGTGGCGGTAGCAGCAACCGAGGCCGCGCTGCCGGACAAGCGAGCGCGACGCACGGCCCAAGCGCGGCTGGTACCGCGGCGCACGGCCGTGCTCTCGCCGACTGGCGAAAACACGCCGGCCGTGATCAATGCGCACATCTCGGCCGCAAAGCTATCGCCGTGGGCGCTATTTTGGGCCGACGGACGCCGGAATTTAGGCGAAATCGCTGAGCGCATCGCCTGCGAGGAAGCCGACTATCCAGCCGGGCCGCGGACGGAAGGTCCCATCGCCGTCGATCGAGTGCACGAGTATTTCGCAGCACACGCCGAATTGGGCTATGCCGAGCTGATCGACCCAGCCAATATGATTGGCCGCAAGGAACTGGTGCGCGATTTGCGCCGCTTGGGCGTCACCCCGGGCATGGATCTAATGGTCCACAGTTCCCTATCGGCCATCGGCTTTGTCGAGGGCGGTGCCGAGACTGTCGTCGATGCGCTCTTGCAGGCGGTTGGCAAGCGCGGGACCCTGTTGGCCCCTTCGTTCAATCACCGCGCAGCAAAAGTCTTCAACCGGCTGACCACGCCTACCACCAACGGCACCATCCCGGACGCACTGTGGCGGCGCACCGAGGCCGAGCGCAGCATGCAACCCACCCACGCGGTGGCGGCGATTGGGCCGCGCGCTAGCTACTATTGTCAAGGTCATCTCGAAGCTGGGATCTGGGCGCAAGACAGCCCAATCGGCAAATTGGTCCACGACGGCGGCTACATTCTCGCGCTGGGCTCGACGCACGACACGAGCACGGCCTATCACGTGGCCGAGATGTCCGTGCCCTGCGGCTGCATTGAGTCTTTTGCAATTCCAGACCGCATCGTGCGCGAGGACGGGACCGTAGAAGAGGTCTTGGGGTTGGCCTTTCGCAGCGGCCCCTGCCCGGTTCCAACCCACAAGCTGGACTCAACCCTCGACCGGAGAAAGTTGCAGCGGCGGGGCAAGGTCGGGCAGGCCGAATGCGAATTGGTGAAGGCCCACGACCTGTGGCAGGTGCGGCGCGAACACCTGCGGCGCGTCTGTCCCACCTGCACCGTCAAGCCCCAGACCGCGCGGTGAATAGATCGCTACCCTCTCCGTATGGCCGGCACCTCCGGGGCAGCCAAGACGAGAGACTCACCGATGCCACAGGCCGCTCGCATCTGACGCTGCGCGGCTTTTGGGTCGGCGCGTTCCTCAGCTTCTTCCTGTCCATTGGCGCGCCCTACGCCAACATGGCGATGCGGGCGACCAACATGGCCTTCGACTTCAACACTCCGGGGGCCATCTTTTTGTTTTTGGTGCTGGTCGGCTTGCTCAACACGCTCTTCAAGCTCGCCGCCCGCGACTTCCGCCTAGCAGTGGGGCTGGCCCTGCTGGCTACAGGCGGCTTTTGCGGCTATTGGGCCAGCCGCGGCGCGGTCGATTGGTACTCGCCTGGTTTTTGGTTTGGTGCCTTTCTCGCCCTCTCTTCGCTGTGGAACGTGCCCGTGGTTCAGCGCGGAGGTACCCTCGCGCTGAACCGCGCTGAACTCGTGCTAGTGTACGCGATGTTGCTGGTCGTCTCCGCCCTCTGCACTATGGGACTGACCCAGCAACTTTTGCCAGCTCTCACTGGCATTTTCTACTACGCCTCCCCAGCCAACCAATGGGCCGAAAAGCTCTTTCC
>JAPPEG010000364.1 GCA_028875345.1 Gemmatimonadota bacterium | reverse complement strand
AGTTTGCCGCAGGCGATCCGGGGTTTGATCAGTTGTTAGTAGTCGCCCCGTCAGATATGCGTTTGGCTTTTGAGGGGGTATATGGCGGTCCGGCGGCGTCACTGGCTGCTGACGTAGGCACCGATTGGGCGTTGGACGGAGCAGAGGTTGTGCCCACGGCTGGCGATAGTTTGCAGGTAGCGTTTTCGGAGATAAATCCCTCTTCGGGGGTTGAGGTGGTGCGGCTGGATTTTTCGACGGCCTTGTTTTCGACGGGAGCGGTATTGCAGGCATCGTTACAGCACACTGCAGAGGGGGAGGGCGGCTGGCAGCGGGTGGATCCGGGTGAGGCCATGGAAGCCATTGCCAGCAATACGACGACGCTGGTGGGGGCGGTGCAGGAGGGTGCCTTGGTACAGGCGGTGGCAGTGGAGCCGCGCGTGGTTACGCCCAACGGCGATGGGGTCAACGACGAGATGGGGTTTCATTTCCAAGTGGTCAAGGTGGGTGATGGTAGCCCGGTGGAGGTGTTGATCCACGACGTGCAAGGGCGACGAGTGCGGCGCTTAGTCGAGCAGCGTCCGGCGAGCACGGGACTCTACGGGATGGAGTGGGACGGTCGGGATGAGCAGGGGGCGGTGGTGCCCCCGGGAATCTATCTGGCGCGCGTGCGAGTCGATACGGATACCAAGGGTGCCCGCATTGGACGCGCTGAAGTACTGCGCACCATCGCTGTTGCCTACTAGCACTTTTCCCCAGCGGAGGGAATACTATGCGGGTGTCGCTGGTTCTGCTGACGCTCGGTTTCTTCTGGAGCCAAGTGTCGGCGTTGACGATTTATCGGATCGGTGGCCAGAGTCTGCCACCGCCCGAACTGGACGCACCCTACGAGTTCGTGTCGTTGGCTTGGGCCGATGCCGACGAAGCCCGCGATGGCCAGATCAAGTTGGTCGAAGTAGAAGCCGACTTCATCCGTCCCCAGCGTCTAGACCCCACCGTCAACATCGCGCCGCAGATCTACGAATTGGACGGCGGCACTGTGTTCGTCATGCACTCGCATACTGGCTGGACCGAGAACTTAGAGGACGACGACCGCTTCATCTTCGATGGCGATCCCGAAACGGTCTATCTGGGCGATGGCCACTGGCCGTGGGGATCTATTTACTTTGGTGGACGCTCCCTCGATGAGAGTTGGGGCAAGGGACGATGGATTTATACCAAGGTCTGGATCTTCGACTTAGGCGGCCTATTCAACCTTCAGCGCATTCGCTTCTTCCCCCGCGAAAAGTTTGTCAACGAGCGCTTTGTCCAGCGATTCAGAGTCGGCACCAGCGATGGCGACCCCCTCAAGGACGGCACCCGCGATCACGCGATCACGCATCGAGGCTTTTTTTTCGACTTCGACCTCGCCTATGACATCAAGGAAAACTCGAGCGGAGTGATGGAACTGGCGATGCCCTCCGAGCCGGTTCAGCGCCTACTGCTTGATGCCCCAGAAAACTCAAGAGGGATCTGGGAGCTAGCCGAGTTCGAGATATACGGATTTGGCTTCGCCAACGAGGCCACCTACCGCTCGAACATCATCGACCTCGGCGAGGCAGTTGCACTGGGTCCAGTAACTTGGTCGGGACGGCAGGATCCAGAGACCGCGGTCGAATTGCGGACGCGCAGTGGCGACAGCGCCGAACCGAACAACTACTGGCGCTTCACGTTTAGGGGCGACGAGAGGTCACTCTTCGACCAGCAAGGAAATCCCCTCACCCGGCGGAGTTACGACAAACTCAACAAGGGAGAGAAGGCTGGGATTACCTATGATACCCGCAACTGGGACTCGTGGAGTCCGGCCTACGACTTCAGCGCTGGGGTGGGAGATATACAGGCGAACAAACCGCGTCGCTACGTACAGTTCAGAGCCGACTTCTACTCGGTCCGCGACCAAGGAAGTCAACTCGACTACGTGCAGTTTGCGGTATCGGACCCGCCAATTGCGACCCAAGCCCTAGCGGAAATCACGCCGGGCGCGGTGAGAGCGGGCGAGCCTGCGGCGTTTACCTATGTGTTGACCCCAGTGTTTAGTCCCCGAGATTTGGGCTTTGATTCGATTGAGATCGATACTCCGAGCCTGCCCGGCGGGGTGGATGCGGTGCGGATCAGCGGCGAGGAGGTGGGTTTTGAGATCCGGCGGCTGGACGAGCGGGGCTTTGAATTGGGGATTCCCCGGATCGACGCGACGCGAACCGGCGAGCGGATCGAGGTAGATTTTCGCGCCGAGGTCTTCCAGTTTGGGACGCTTTTTGCCGGGCGGATTTTCGACAGCGAGAAACCACATGAGGTGCGGCAGGCGTTGACAGCCGGTGATGCGGACCCGCTCATAGATAGTGATCGCTTGAGCGTAGATATTCTAGATTTGGCCCAAAAGAGCATCAAGGGACTGCGCGTGCTGGCCGGCGTGTTTACCCCCAACGGCGACGGAATTAACGATGTGGTCGTGATCGAGTGCGATTTGCTGAACGTAGAGGCTGCACCCGTGGCGATCCAGATATTCGATTTGGCGGGGCGCGAGATCAGCCAGATCGACGGCGGTAAGCAGGTCAGCGGGTGGTTCACCGCGGCGTGGGACGGGCGCGATGTCGATGGGCAACTCGCGCCGCCGGGAACGTATCTGCTGCAGCTCACCGTAGAGACGGACGAGGGGATTGATCGGGCACAACGAGTTGTCGGCATGGCTTATTAAAAAAGCCTTGTGCTGTATTTGCGATCGCGCCGGTGCCGGAAGGATGGGGGAGATCGTCGATTGGGGCATTGCGGCTGTTGGCAGGGCCAAGCGACGGCGACGCGTGGACGCCTATAAGATCGTCCAAGAGCAAACGAAGTTGACTATTAATCAGGGAGTCTATCTATGAGCAGGCCCGTATGTCTGGTCTCTGGTTCGAGCAGTGGAATTGGCACGGCTGTTGTGGCCGCCTTCGCTGCCAACGGCTACGACGTGGTGGTACACTACAATTCCGGCAGCGATCCCTCCGACCCCCGTGCGCACAAAAGCTCCGGCGAGGAGCGGGCGGCCGCGGTGGCTAACAAACTGCGGACGGAGCACGGGGTGGAGGCGCTGAGCTTGGGTGCTGATTTGAGCCAGCCCGAAGCCCCTTTCGACCTAGTGGATCGGGCCTACGCGCATTTCGGCCGCCTCGACACCGTGGTCAGCAACAGCGGCGTGACCAACTACGTGCGCGGCGCAGACGGGCAGATTGCGCGCTACCGCTTCACCGAGACGCCGGTCGATCATCTTGAACAGGAGTTGGACCGGGTCCTCAGCGTCAATCTCAAAGGGGCCTACCGCCTGTGTCAGCGCGCGCTCAAACGCATGATCGAGCAGGCCGAAAACGAGCGGCGGGCCGGGCAAGAAGTCCCGCACCGCAGCTTTCTGTTTATCGCTACGGTATCGGATGTGGCACCCGACAGCACGCGCATCCCCTACGGGGTGAGCAAGGCCGGGCTCAACCACGTGGTCCTAGGGGCCGCCTTTGATGCGGGGCAGCACAATATTACCGTCAACGCCTTGCGTCCAGGGGTGGTGGAGACACCGCTGACGTCGCGTCCTTCTGGCATTGTCGATCCGGAGACCGACCAGCAATATACCGTGGCCGAAACCTACGGTTTGATGGCCGAGGGAGGCTCGCAGGCGCTGCCGCGCATCGGCCAGCCCGAAGATATCGCCGGTGCTGCCTTCGCCTTCACCCAGATCCCCTATATGACCGGTCAGTTGATCGCGGTGGACGGGGGATTCACGTTGATCAATGGCTTTCCCAACCGCGAACTGTTCCTGCAGGAGGGCATGCGGCGACGACAGGAGCGCAAACGAGGAGATTGATATGGCCCATGACGAAGCAGCAGCGGTAATCGCGGCGGCGAAAATCGCCACTGCCGCGTATTGCGCCGGCGATATAGACGCCTTTCTGCCGTATATCCACCCCCAACGCACTACCTTTGGACCCGACGGCAGTCGTCTGGCGGCTTTCGACGCCAAAGCGCTGCGGGCCGGCATGGCCGCAGGCCGTGTCCAGGCGCAGGTGGAATGGCGAGATCTTCAGGCCACCGTACACGGCGATGTCGCGGTCAGTACGGGCTATCTGGTCGGCACTTGGACCATCGGCGACAGCGTCGAGGAAGGTACCTGGCGCGAAACCATCGTCTGGCTCAAACAGGACCAGCGCTGGCAGGTTTCCCATTTGCACGTATCCGCGTGTCTGACCTGAGAAGGCTGAACCAAGAAGTGAACGGAGGTCAAAATGAGTGCAGAGCGGTCGTTTCATCTAGGGTATTCCACGATCACTTGGGGCCCCACGCCGGATTTGGACAAAGTGTTTGGCACCATCGCCGACGCCGGCTGGGAGGGGGTGGAGTTCATCAGCGTTTCGATGGACTGGCTGGGCACGCCCCGAAGGCTGCGCGGCTTGCTCGATCAGCACGGGTTGCCGCCGGTGTGCCTGTTCGGCAGTGTGTCGCTGGCACCCGACGCCGAACAGGTGCTCGCTCGGCAGCGGCGCATCATCGAATACGCGGCTGAGTTGGGTTGCCCCAATTACTGCTTTCTCGGCGGCAATCGCGTGGCGCTACGCCAGCCCAACGACGACGAGTTTAAACGCTTGGCTGAGCAGGCGGAAACTCTCATTGATTACGCCGAGCCTCTGGGGGTGAAGGTGACCTACCACGCGCATCCGCGCTGCACGGTCGAAAGCGAAGAGGAGCAGGACAAGCTTCTCGCATACGCCGAGCGGCTGCAGATCTGCATGGACGTGTCGGTGGCGGCCTTTATGCAGGAAGACGCGGTCGCCCAGATCTTCAAATACCGCGAGCGCATCGGCTACGTGCACATGAAGGACTGGACCCAGGGCAAGTTCTGCGTGATGGGGCAGGGCACGGTGGGGCTGGACTTCGCCGCGATTCGCGCGGCGCTTGAGGAGATCGGCTATCAGGGCTGGGTAATGGGCGAGCTGTCCAGCTATGCAGACACCGACGCGGATGAATCGTGTCGGGCCAATCGGGAATTCCTCCGCTCGGTGGGTTACTGAGCGTTATACAAGGAGCAGACATTGAAAAAGATTCCACTTTGCTTGATCGGCTGCGGCGGTATGGGCCATCGCCATATCCTCGCCTACAAAGAACTGGAGAACAGCGGCATCGGCAATATCGAACTGATGGCCGTATGCGACCTCAACCCCAAGAACGCGGATCTGGGCCGGCGGGAAGTAGAGCGCCTCTTCGGTCGCACGCCCTTGGTCTTCACCGATCTGGACGAGGCTGTGTCGCACCCCGACATTGCGGCGGTGGACGTGGCCACTGATCCCGCGGTCCATCACCAAGTGGCGGTACCGGCGCTGGAGGCCGGCAAGCATGTCTTGTGCGAAAAGCCGCTGGGCATCACCATTCGCGCCTGCGCGGCGATGATCGCGGCGGCCGAAAAGAGTCGCGTGGTGCTGGCCACGGCCGAGAATTTGCGGCGCGACCCACCCAATAGATTGGCGCGCGCGATCCTCGACCACGGGATTTTGGGCGACCCCTACCTGATGATCCACAACAGCCTAGGCGGCAACAATAAGATGGTCATCACCCCGTGGCGGCATCTCAAGGACAAAGGAGCGATCGGTCTAGATATGGCGGTGCATTTTACCGATATCGTACAGTACTACATGGGTGCCTTCGACCAGATCTACGGCACCGGTTGGATTATCGAGCCGGTGCGCTATAAGCCCGATGATTCCGGTCTCCAACTCGAGTCCTATGTCGAGCGGCTCAAGACCTTCCCCGATTCGATTGAAGCTACCGGCGAGGATTCGGTCTGCGCGATGTACAAGATGAAGTCCGGGGCCATGGTGCAGTTTACCTACGCGGCCGGCGGTCGCGGCAGCACCGGTTTTGAGCGCAGCGTGCACGGCCGCTTGGGGGCGTTGTATGCGCCTGGGGACCGCAATGGTCGGCCGGTGGTCCTGCGTCTTGAGGGCCAAGAGTTTGAGGGCGCGGAAATTTTGCCGTTATTGCCCGATTTTCAGATGAGCGAAATTACCGAGCGGCTTTTCGGCGCGAAGGTGGTGACCTACGAGCTGGACTTCCCGCCGATCGATGCCAAGCACATGGCCATTGAGATGCACGACTTCGGCGAGGCGGTTCTCAAAGGCACCAAACCCGAGGTCGATGGACATCTGGGCATGACGGCAGTGGCGGCGATATACGGGGCCTACGAGTCGATCCTCGCCGGCCGGGCCGTGACTATGGACGAGATCCTTTCGGGCCAAGTGCGGGCCTACCAACAAGAGATCGACGCAGCGCTCGGGCTGGACTGATATACGTTATACGGGGAGCAAGGAGACGCAACTATGGAGCGCAGTACTGATCGCATCTTGACTACCCACGTTGGCAGCTTGGCGCGTCCTGTGGACTTGCTCGACCTGATGAAGGCCAAAGTTTCCGGCGCACCCTACACCGAGGAGGTCTATGCTCGGCGAATTTCGGCCGCCGTGGCCGAGGTTGTCAGCAAGCAGGTCGAGAGCGGCATCGACATTGTCACCGATGGCGAGCAGAGTAAGCTCGGTTTCTCGGCGTACGTGAGCGAGCGGTTGGCTGGTTATGAAGAGAGACCGGGCGCGATCGACTCCGCTGAATTTTCGCAGGAGGTAGCCGCTTTCCCGGAGTATTACGAGCGCTACTTTGGCAAGGCCATGCACGGGGGTGCCGTCGCCGAAATAAACCCCGTCGCGTGCATCGGCCCCATCAGTTATAAGGGCATTGATGCCCTGAACAAGGACATTGAAAATCTCAAAGCCGCGGTCGCGGGAGTGGACAAGGTGGATGTCTTTATGCCCGCGGTGGCGCCGGGTGGGGTCGGTGGAAACGAGTATTATCCGACTGAGGAGGAGTATCTGCAGGCGGTCGGCGAGGCCATGCGCACGGAATATAAGGCGATCGTCGATGCGGGTTTTATCGTGCAGATCGACGATCCTTGGATGACAGTGGTGCGCGGCGACGGGAGCTTGAGCCTAGACGACCGCCTGCGGAAGATCGAACTGTCCGTTGAGGTGCTCAACCACAGCTTGCGCGGTATTCCTCCCGAGCAGGTGCGGCTGCATACTTGCTACGGGATCAACGAAGGTCCGCGCATCCACGACGCGGAGCTCAAGGACATCGTGGGGATCATGCTCAAGGTGAACGCCGGTGCCTATTCGTTCGAGGCCGCCAACCCACGACACGAACACGAGTACCACGTTTGGGAGGACGTCAAACTGCCGGAGGGCAAGTTGATTATTCCAGGGATGGTCGCGCACGCGAGCAATATCGTCGAGCACCCAGAACTCATCTGCGAGCGCATCGTCCGCTTCGCCAACATCGTGGGGCGAGAGAATGTGATCGCCGGGACCGATTGCGGCTTTTCGACCCAGGCTACCTATACCCCGGAAGTCCATCCGACCGTGGTGTGGGCCAAGTTCCAAGCCATAGCCGCCGGTGCACAGCTAGCGACGAAGCAGCTCTGGGGGTGAGCCTGTCGCCGGGCATTGGTGACCACGGCGATCAAACGCGATCGGGCCAAGATATGCTCTTCGTCGCAGGAAGGTTTTTATAGGGAGCACCCATTCATGTACCAACGCCTCAGAGATTCCTTAGCTGTATGGTGCGGGTTTTCGCTGTTGGTCGTCGGTCCTATCGACGCGCTGACGATCTACCGGCTCGGGGGTAGTGATTTGCCGGCTCCAGAGTTAGCGGCGCTTGAGGGGGTGGAATTCGTGCAACTAGCGTGGGCCGACGTAGCTGAAGATCGGCATGGCCAGACCGACCTAATCGAAGTAACCCCCAATCACATCGCACCGCGCCAACTCGACCCGACGGTCAACCTGACGCCGCTGTTGCCCCAGCCCGATTTCCTCGGGGATATTTTCTATCTGACTTGGATTGGCTGGGGTGGTCCCGATGTCGATGACTGGTTTATCTGGGACGAGGATCCCAATACGGTCTATCTGGGCGATGGGCACTTCGCGATGCATGGGCCCAAACACAAAAGTCTGATTTTCGACCTCGGCGGCCTGTTTTTTCTCGAGCGAATCAAGTTCTACCCCCGCGAAAGACATCTGCACGACCGCTTCGTGGAGAGCTTTACCATTGGCATCAGTGACGGCGATCCGTTCAAAGATCCCCATCGAGAGCTACAGGCTGGAGTGGGGGGATTCGGCAGGGGGTCTGTCGTCGCCTTTGACGTGCTCTACGACATCAGGGAAAACACCGAGCCTATCATTGAGTTAGAGTTGCCAGCGCAACCTGTACAGAAGGTACTCTTCCGAGCAGCGGAGAATACGCGGGGCATCTGGGAGCTGGCCGAACTCGAACTCTACGGCGCGGGTTTTGCCCCCTTTGCTGGCTACCAAAGCAATGTCATTGATCTAGGCCGAGCGGTGTCGCTGGGCGATCTGAGTTGGTCGGGTGTGGTCGAGCCGGGTGCCGGCGTTGCCTTGACTATGCGCAGCGGCGACACGCCGACGCCCAGCATCTACTGGCGCTTCACCTTTCGCGGCGATGAGCAGAGTCGCTTCGATACCCAAGGCCGGGTGTTGACGCGCAAGGCCTATAACAAGCTCAACAAGGGCGAGCGGGCCGGGATCACGCCCGATACTCAGCAGTGGGAAGCTTGGAGCCAAGCGTACGATTTTGCGGACAGTACGGGGGCGATGCAGGCGGACCGGCCTAGGCGCTACGTGCAGCTACGCGCCGACTTTGAATCGCTCAAGGAGGCGGGCGGGCGGTTGGACTATGTACAATTCAGCGTCTCGGATCCGCCGGTGGCTACCCAAGTACTGGCGGAGATCTTCCCAGCGCAGGTTAAAGTGGGCGAAGTGACTTCCTTTACCTATGCGGTATTGCCTCAATTCGAAGAGGACGATCTGGGATTTGACACCATTGAGGTTGAGACACCCGTGCAGGTCAAAAGCGTTGACGCGGTGCGCATTAGCGAGATGGAGGTCGGCTTTGACGTCCTGCGCTCAGACGCGGAGGGCTTTGCGCTGCGCATCCCGCGCATGGACTTGCAGCGCACCGAAGAGCTGGTTGAGGTGGATTTTCAGGTGGAGGTGTTCAAGTTCGGCACGATGTTCACCGGCCGGGTGTCGGACAGCGAAAGGCCCTTTGAGGTGCATCAGCGGCTCACCGCAGGCGACGCCAATCCACTAGTCGAGAGCAACACGCTGAACGTAGGTTTGGTCGAAGTGGAACACAAGGCGGCCAACGCGCTCAGGCTAGCCTCGCCCGTGTTTACGCCCAATGGCGACGGAGTCAACGACGAGTTGCAGATCGAATACGAGCTGTTGAATCTCTTGGGAGCGGTACCAGTCGCATTGGATCTGTACGATTTGTCGAGCCGTCGCTTGGGGGAGGTGTATCGCGGCACAGCGCAGAGCGGCCGATTTCGCTTGGAGTGGGATGGGGTGTTGGCGAGTGGGGAGCGGGTAGGGCCGGGGTGCTACCTGTTGCGTCTAAAGGTGACTAGCGACCGAGGTGGAGAAATCCTCCAGCGCGTCATCGCGTTGGCTTACTAAAGGACAAGAGTGCAATGAAGACCATTTGGACTTTTGCCTGCGCCTTGTTGTTGGGCGCGATGTGCGCCAGCGCTCAAGGAGCGGGCCATCGCGTCACTGCTGACCAAGTCGTGGTCAATACTCAGCAGCACTGGCAAAACTGGTCTTTCGGAGCGGGCACCCTAGACATCGGGGCTGGCGGCGAAGTTCGGCCACGGCGGCTGCGCAAGAATATCAATGCCGTGGACAATGCCCGCGAATTCTTGCGCCTGAATCCTCCCAATTACATCAAAAAAGACGCGGCCGATATCGAACTCAGCGATGGAATCCGCGCTGGATCCAACGCGCCGGGTGTACTGGCCCTATTTGACGGTGATATGGAAACCTATTGGGAACCTGACGCGCTTGAGCCAGGCATCGACTTGGCGACGCAGTGGTGGTTCATCGTCGATCTGGGCCGCTTCGTCATGGCCCGCAAGATCGTGCTCAAGTTTGTCGATGAAGCATTGGGCGACCCCTTCTTGCAGTTTGATGTGCTGGTCTCGGAAGGCCGCCAACCCAAGGGCAACAGCCGTTCCGAGACGCCGGAGTTCAGACGCGTGGCGCGCACCTTGGTGCCCAACAAACAACAGCGGCTCTTTGAGATCGAGCTGGATTACGCAGAAGAGTTTGCGGGTATGGGCCTGCGCTTCGTGCAGGTGCTGGTGACCGGTAGCGACTTTGCCGAGGGGCGGGAGATCAGTCGCGACGAGTACGAAGCCCTGTTAGAGGCAGACCGGGGCGCGATTCTCTACCACAAGCTATTGCCGAATGGCAATGAGGCCGCGGTTAAAAAGGAGGTCTATGACCGGCTCGAAGCATCGCGGCAAGGTCCGGTGCGCTATTTCGTGCGCGAAAGGCCGCGCCTAGCCGAGTTGGAAGTGTGGGCCGAGGGCGACGAGATCCTGATCAATACGGTCGAGCGCGGGGGCATGGTTACTTCTACCCAATCGCTAGCGCTGGCGAGTTTATTCGACGGTGATGTGCTCAGTTTCAGCGAGGTGATTTTCATCTTCTCCCCTGGGCAATTAAAGTCACCAGAGGGCGAGGTGTTTTTCGATATGGGAGCTTCGTTCTGGATCGACGCGTTCCGCATGGCCTTGGGAGCGCGCCAGCGCAATTTTGAGGGTTATAGACTGGATTTTTCCAATGGCGAACGCGAGGCAGACGGCAGCCTCAAGTGGACTTCCGCGGCCGCAGTGAGTGGTGCAGAAGTCCTCAGTGCCAGCACGATTGGCACCCAGAGCGTAATGGGCAACAACTTTAGCCCCCTAAGGGCGCGTTTCTTTCGCTTCGTGTGGAATCAGATTGTGCGCGGGGTAGGCAATAGCGGTGCGGCCATTCTGGCCGATCCGTCCGAGTTGCAGCTCTACGGGGAAGGGTTTATGTCGGAGGTAAGTCTGACTTCGGATCTGGTGCGGTTGGGTGGTAGCCGCAATTTGGTCTCGCTCGAATGGGACGCGGATGTGCCGCCGGGCACGAGTGTGTTGGTGCAGACGCGCACCGGCAACGAGCTAGCCGAGAACTTGCGCTATTTCAAAAAAAACGGTACCGAAGTGAGCAAAGACCAGTACGATAAGCTGCTCTCGATATTCAAGGGGGATATTATCGCCGAAGAAGTAGTAGGCGGGGATTGGAGCGACTGGAGCCAGCCGGGCGAAGATCCCAATGGCAGTCCGATTGCTTCGCCGTCGCCGCGCGAGTTCCTAGAGATCCGGGCAACCCTGTTGTCGGACGCTCCTTCAGTGAGCGCGACCTTGCGTTCGATCCGGCTCAATTTCACGCATCCGGTGGCGCAGAGCCTGACGGGAGAGGTGGCACCGGCGGTGGTAGAGACGCTGGGGCAAGAGCAGCGCTTTTCGCTCTTCGTGCGGCCGAACTTCGCCCCCCGCGATCCCGGCTTTGACGAGCTTCTGCTGGTGGCACCGGCGGACATGACGCTTGGCTTCGATGGTCTGTATGCCGGTGCGGGCGAGGTGCTGGCCGGCCGCGATATGGACGGGCTGGCGATAGCCGATGTCGAGGTTGTAGCGACGGCTGGCGACAGCCTGCGCTTGACCTTTCCGCCTATCAGCCCGGAGTCAGAGGTCGAGATGTTGCGGCTGGACTTCACTACGGCACTGTTTTCGGCTGGAGCGGTGTTGCAGGCATCGCTGCAGAACAGCACCTCGGAGGAATGGGATTGGCAGCGGGTTGATCCGGGCGACGCAGTAGGGGCGATACTCAGCAATACCACGACCTTGCGGGGCGCAGTGCAGAGCCGATCGTTGCTGGAGGATGTGGTGATACCGGAGGTCTTCACCCCCAATGGGGATGGGGTCAACGACCAAGTGTCGTTTCACTTCAAGGTAATCAAGGTAGGCGACGACAGTCCGGTGGAGGTGCTGATCTACGATTTGAGCGGTCGGCTGGTGCGGCAGTTGGTCGAGCAGCGCGGGGTGAGTACAGGGGCGTACGGAGTTGGGTGGGATGGCCGGGATGAGTTGGGGGCGGTGGTCGCACCGGGAGTGTATGTGGTGCGTCTGCGGGTGGATACCGATACCCAAGGAGCACGCGTCGGGGCCGGGGAAGTCTTGCATACTATTGCCGTAGCCTACTGACGGTGGCGATCGTGATTTTGACGCGGATAGTCTGTCTGATCCTCGTGCTATGTGGCTGCCAAGAACCGGCCACAGATTCCGCACCGCCATCTACCGCCATCGATCTCGAACTGATCCACACCCTGCAATTTCAATCGCCCGATTCCACCGATAGCGAGGGACGACGGCTGGCCAAGTTGTACTGCCAGAGTTGCCACGTCTTCGCCGAGCCTGAGTTGCTGGATCGGACGACGCTGCGGGAGTGGGTGCTGCCGACGTTGGCCAAAATCCTCGGTTTGCCGCAGGAGCTGGCGGGCTTGCCGCCTAAAAAACATCAGCGGGAGGACGAGCAACCGGGCATCTATCCTCAAGAGCCGTTGATCCCGATGGAGGCTTGGGCACCGATTGTCGAATACTATCTGCAGGCAGCGCCGGAACAGCCCTTGCCCCAGGGTGTGCGGGCCGCGATCGGCCGCGACTTAGACCAATTTGATGTCTTGATACCAGAGTATCGCGTCGAAAGTCCCTTTACGACGCTTGTGACGATCCACGAGGGGCGAATTTACGCGGGGGACTCGCGCGAGCGCTCGGTGTCGATTCTCGACGGTCAGGGTCAACTCGTGCAGAAACTGAGGCTCAACCTGACTCCGACCGATATCGACTGGCGCGAAGGGACTATCTGGGTTACCTCAATCGGCTCACCGTTTCCGTCGGACGATCCGCAAGGCCAGTTGATGGCTGTGGCTAAGGAGGGTGATACCTTTCTGCAGGTCGGCAAACGGGTGCTGAGGGATTTGTCGCGGCCAGTTGCTACGTCGTTTGCCGATCTGGACGGCGATGGGGTGGAGGAGATTGTCGTCTCCGAGTTCGGAAACTTGTTGGGACATCTGTCCTATTTCATTGCCCAAGAAGACGGGGGCTACGAGGAGCGCTGGCTCAACCAGTATCCTGGGGCGATCAGTCACTACGTGCGCGACTTCAACGGCGACGGCCGTTTGGACATCATTGCCTTAATGGGGCAATCGCGCGAAGGTGTGTTTATTTATTACAATCGCGGCGACGGCACCTTTGCAGAGTCCTATGTGGTGCAGTGGCCGCCTTCCTATGGGGCGGCGCATCTGAGTCTGGTGGATTTTGACGAGGATGGGGATCTCGACCTACTCACGGCCAACGGCGACAACGCCGACTACGCACTGCTGCTCAAACCGTACCACGGGGTCCGGCTCTATCTCAACGACGGTCGCAATCGCTTCACAGAGGCCTATTTCTTTCCGCTCAACGGGGCCTACAATGCACAGGCTGCTGACTTCGACGGGGATGGGGATTTCGATATCGCTGCGATCGGTTTTTTCGCCGATTACGCTGATGCGCCCGCAGAAGCCTTCGTGTACTTGCGCAACGAGGGCGGCATGCAGTTTACGCCCGCGACGTTCGACGAGGTGCTGGCGGGCCGCTGGCTGACGATGGATGTGGGCGATGTCGATCTCGACGGCGACGAGGACATCGTCCTCGGCTCCTTTGCCATGGGTTGGTCCAATGTGTCGGCTGAGCTAGAAGCGCGTTGGCGGCAGGGGCCGTCGATATTGATTCTCAAAAATCGACGCTATTGATCGGTTGTGACTTCGCGGGCGATGCGGACCCCTACATCGGGACTGCGGGCATCGGGCGGGCTGAAAAAGCGCGAGGCCGAACGCCCGCCTAATCCCAAGGTGCCAAAGGAGCCACCGCGGCCGACGCGGCGCTCTCCTGTGGCCGGGCCTTGGGGATCTATTTTTTTCTCCGAATCGTATGGCCCCTCCCAGTCGGCGACCCATTCCCAGACATTGCCGTGCATATCGTAGAGTCCCCAAGCGTTGGGTGCTTTTTGGCCGACAGGGTGGGGGTATTTCTCGCCGACGGCCCAGGAGTTGCTGCTGACCCAGGCATAGTCGACCAGTGTTTGCTCATCGTCGCCGGAGAACCAGCGCGTGGTGGTCCCGGCGCGGCAGGTGTATTCCCATTCGGCTTCAGTGGGGAAGCGGTAGAGCGTTTTGCCGGCCTTTTTATTGAGCCGCTGGATGAAATGTTCGGCTTCTATCCACGAGATGTAGGTGGCCGGGTGTTGCGCTCCTTCTTTGACGTACTGACGCCGACGCCACGGTTGGGTGCCGACGACAGCGCGCCACTGGGCCTGAGTAAGCTCGTATTTGGCGAGGTAGAATCCGCGCGACAGTTCGACTTGGTGCTGGGGTGTTTCGCTGTCGTCGAGTGGCCCCTCCTCGCCCGGGGCTGCGCCCATGGCGAAGGTGCCGGGCGGAATGTAGGCGAACTCCATCGCCACGCCGGGGGCTAGTTCGACTGTCAGCGACTCGGGGACGCGGCTACAGGCGGGCAGGGTTAGGGAAAGGATAAGCAGGGCGCGGAACATAGGCTCGAAATAAATTGGCGGGAAAATTCCTGGCAAGGGTCAAGGGGAAAGGCCCTGCCCCTCGCGCACCGTGAGGATGCGATCCGCTTGAATATCGACGAAGCGGTCAACCTGACCGCTGGGCCAATGCACTGCGAGCCGTCGCACCACGCGTTCTCCTCCCAATCCGAAATGAGCGCGGATGTCATCTTGGGCCAGAAAACTGCTACCAGCGCGGATTTCGCGGATCTGGGTGCTGGCGCTGGTTTCGACGGTGACGATGGTGCCGATCCCATCGCGATTGCTTTGTACGCCTTGGACGCGGACGATAAGATAGTGGTTGCTAGCCGGTGAATCGTTGCGCAAAAGGGAGGGCGTCGAGTCGAGGTTGTGGACGGCAATGTCGATATCGCCATCGTTGTCGAAGTCGGCTAGGACTGCCCCGCGGCTCGATTCCTCAATGGCAAAACCCGGTCCAGCTGCCTCGGTGGCCTCGGTGAAACGCCCGTTGCCCGCGCTGAGAAAGAGCTGGTTGTTTTGCCGGTAGGAGGCCCCGCGCTCGAGCTGCTCGACTTGGGGATAGACGTGGCCGTTGGCCACGAAGAGGTCTTGCCAACCGTCGTTGTCAAAGTCGGCAAAGCCCGTGCCCCAGCCGACGAAGGGCCAGGTGGGGTAAATGAGGCCGGCAGTGGCGGTGACGTCCTTGAAGAAGCCGCGGCCATCGTTCTGGTAGAGGGTATTGTAGTCGAGGGCGAAATTGGTGACGTAGAGGTCGAAGTCGCCATCGTTGTCGTAATCGGCCGACGCCGCGCCCATACACGCTTGGGCATCGCCGCTTTCGAGCAAGGCCACGGCTGCCTCCAGCGCTTCCTCCGCAAAGGTGCCATTGCCCTGATTGCGGTAGAACATATTGGGACCCGCGTCGTTGGCGACGAAGAGATCTTGGTCGCCGTCGCGGTCGAAGTCGCTAAAGAGTGGGGTAAAGCCATAGCGCTTGTAGTGATCGGCGACGCTGGCTGCTTGGGTAACATCGGTGAAGGTGCCGTCGCCTTCGTTGCGATAGAGAGCATCGGCTGCGCCGACCAGTCCGCGGGGGCCGTACATGACGTTCAGGCCGCGCCACATTCCCGCGTCGGCCCCCTCGGGGATGAAATTGACATCAAAGTCGATGTAATTCGCCACGTAGAGGTCGAGGTCGCCATCGTTGTCGTAGTCGCTCCACGTGGCACCCGTACTCCAGCGGTCATCGTCGAGGCCGGCCAGCGGGGCATGGTCGGTGAAGGTGCCGTTGCCGGCGTTCTGATAGAAGCGATTAGCGCCATAGTTGGTGACGTAGAGGTCTGGGTCGCCGTCGTTGTCGTAGTCGGCGGCCACTGCGCCCATGCCCCAGCGCACGTCATCAACTCCCGTAGTCGCGGCCACGTCTTGGAAGGTTGCATCACCGGCATTTTGGTAGAGGGCGTTGCGGGGAGCGGTCTCGGGCAGAAAGTCTTCGAGGGTTGATCCGTTGACGATGTAGAGGTCGAGGTCGCCGTCTTGGTCGTAGTCAAAGGCGGCGAGGCTGCCGCCCTTGGCTTCGACAATGTAGCGCTTGTCCGGGCTGCCGCAGGTGTTGCGCAGGGTCAGACCGGCTGGTTGGGCTACTTCTACAAAGTGAACGCGAGGTAGGCTCTGCTCTGCTGGGGCGCAGGCCGTTAGAAGACAAATGAGGCTGATGCGCCACGCCGAAAAGGGATGTTCGGACAATTTATTGGTATCTTATAGCTTCGTGGTCTGTGCCTCAAAATATCTATATCTGCTGGGGGCCGCCAGTCAGTTGAGGGCGCGATAAGACGCGATAGAAAAGGGGACATTTTGCTTGGTTTTGACCAAGAGCCGCACCGGAGTTGTGGGCTGGGCTTGCTGGGGGCCGGGTTGATGCTTGGCAGCTATTGGTTGCTGTGGGGATCGGTTGATGGGTTTGTCAACGCCATCGATCACGGCGAGCAGCTCTTTGGCGATTTTCGGCGCTTCTACTATCCGATGGGCGAGGTGCTTTTTGCTGAAAGGTGGCCCGTCCGGGGATACTACTATACCTCGTTTTTTGCGTTGGGGCTGAGCCTTGTGGCACTCTTGCCACTGGCGGCGGCGACTGTTTTGTGGGGGTTTTTACAGGTGGGGTGGGCAGCCGTGTTCTACTACGTGTCTGGCCGCTATCTACTCGGCCTCTCCGCTCGGGGCATGATGGTTTATTTGTTGTTGCTGCTGGCTTCCTTCCCCTTGTTGCACAATTTCAAATGGGGACAGGTCAGCGTGTTGGTGACGCTTGGCATTGTGGCGGCGTTTGCGCTGCACCAGCGGGGCCGGAGCGCGCTGGGGGGGATCGCGTTTGCGCTGGTCACCTGCATCAAGTACTATCCCGGCGCATTTGTCGTCTATTTTCTTATTCGCCGTGACGGGCGCTTTCTAGCGGCTTTCGGCATCGGCCTGTTGGGGTTTTACTGCCTGCTGCCAGCCGCGTTGTTGAGTCCTGGGGATTGGTGGTATTTCGAGCGCGCATCCGCACAATCGCTGCCAGAGGCGGCCCGGCTCCTCCGCGATTTTAATACCCAGTATTTTGTCCATGTACTCAACCGCTGGGGACAGCCGCTGGGGTATCGCCTCGGGGAATCGACGCTCGATGTGTTGCGGCTCGCAGGTGTGCTGGTTTTTTGCGCCAACAGCGTTGTGGTGTGGTGGTTGCACAGGCGAAAAATCGCGCATCGGGAGGCGCTATCCGCGGCGGCACTCTTTCTCGCCTTGCCGTTTTTGGTGCAGACCTCGTGGCCTCACTACTTCGTCTTCTTGCCCTTTTGCCAAGCGGCGTTGTGGGTGGCGCTCGGCGACGCCCGAGCGCATTGGCTGTGGCGGGTGCCCATCGCGTGCTCGGCGGTCTTGGCGAGCGGGTACTGCTTTGCCTTGTTTCCAAGTTGGCGGTTGTACAATGGGGTGGGTGTGTTGTGGGTGGCCGATGCGGCTCTGTTGTGTGTGCTCTATGCCTTGGTCCTACGGCGAGGATTGCGCTAGTGACTCGTCTATTGTTGCTACTGGTGATCTGCGCCGCCTGCGAGCCTGCACCGCCGGCCATTCCCGGTCCGTTCCGGGTAGTCGAGGATGTGGGTCTCGATTTTACCTACACCAACGGTGCCGCGGGCGATTACTTTCTCATTGAGACCATGGGGGCTGGCGGGGCTTTCCTCGACTACGACCAAGATGGCTGGCTCGACATCTACTTGGTGGATGGATTCGACTTGTCGCATCTGCGCGGCCAGTACCCGCCGATCAATCTCAGCTACCGCGACGAGACCCACTACTGGGTAGAAAAGGACTATCGGCCCGCTCTGAGCTTCAAGGGCCTAGTGGATGAGAGCGCGTACCAAGTTGCCCCGGCTACTACTGACTCACTTAGGGGAAATAGACTCTACCGCAACGAGGGAGACGGGACGTTTCGCGAGGTAGAAGGTGCGGCCGGGGCGGGCGATACTGGCTATGGCATGGGCGTGGCCGTCGGCGACATTGACGCGGATGGCGACCCCGATCTCTACGTCACCAACTACGGTCCCAACGTCCTGTATCGCAACGACGGTGGCGCGTTTGTCGATGTTACCGAAAGAGCCGGAGTGGGGGATCCGCGCTGGAGCACTAGCGTCTTGTTCTTCGACTGCGATAACGATGGCGATCTTGACCTCTACGCGGCCAATTACCTCGACTTCTACCCGGCCAACAACCGCGTTTGCGGCGGCACTATCACCCCCAAGAGCCGGCGCAAAGAGTTGCTGAAAATTCCCTTTGCACTGCGCACCTATTGCAGCCCACGCCGCTACAATGGCGTCCCGGATGTGCTCTACCGCAACGATGGCGCTACTTTTGTCGATGTCACTGAACAGGCGGGGGTCTTCAACCGCTTTGGCAAGGGCTTAGGAGCGCTGGCCGGCGACATTGACGCCGATGGCGATTTGGATCTCTACGTGGCCAATGACGGGGTCCGCAATGCGCTTTACCGCAACGACGGCGGCACCTTCGTCGATATCGCGCTCGCTGCGGGGGCCGCGTACAACGGCAACGGCCAAGCCGAAGCTGGCATGGGCGTGGCCGCTGGCGACGTTGATGCGGATGGCGACTCAGACCTTTTTGTCACCAACTTCTCGCGCGAGAGCAATACGCTCTACCGCAACGACGGTGCTCTCCGCTTCACCGACAGCGGGGCTGCTATCGGCCTTGCCGATCCGAGCTTGCGCCCCTTGGGCTTTGGCACCCTGTTTTTCGACGCGGACAACGACGCCGATCTCGACCTCTTTGTTGCCAATGGGCATGTCATGGACCGGATTCAGCTCCTCGAAGAAGACCTCCGCTACGCCCAACCCGACCAGCTTTTCGCCAATAGCGGTGGCCAGTTCCGCGATGTGTCGGCGGCGGCCGGCCCGGCCTTCTCCCGGATTGCGGTCTCGCGTGGCGCGGCGTATGGCGACTACGACGCCGATGGCGATCTCGACTTGTTGATCACCCACGCCAGCGGTCCGGCGGCCCTCTACCGCAACGACCTGCCGCCTCGCTCTCATTGGCTCTTGGTGGAGGGTCTAGTGGCCGGTGCCCGCGTCCGCCTGCTGTGCGATGGCCACCAGCAGACGCGGACTGTCGTCGCCGGCGGCAGCTATCTGTCGGCCAGCGATCCGCGCCTCCATTTTGGCTTGGGGACTTGCGCCCGCATAGAGCATCTTGAAATCCGCTGGCCGGATGGTGCTCGGGACGACCACTACGACTTGGCCGCCGACCAAGTATTCCACAGCGGACGATGAACCAGCGCGAACGCCTGCTCTACGCCCTGATCCTGCTGTTGGCTGGTGCCGCGCTCTGCTATGGCTGGAAACTGTACTGGTTCCTCACTGACGATGCCTACATTTCCTTTCGCTACGTAAGCAACTGGGATTTGGGCCACGGCTTGGTGTGGAAC
Organism: Gemmatimonadota bacterium; assembly: GCA_028875345.1. Lineage (GTDB taxonomy): Bacteria > Latescibacterota > UBA2968 > UBA8231 > UBA8231. Next base: position 22,371 of record JAPPEG010000364.1, on the reverse strand, counting down.
CCGCCCCCGTTTCGTCCGGTCGAAGGCTACACCAATTTTCTGTGGATCGTCCTGCTGTATGGGGTCTGGCAGGTCTTGGACGTCGCTCCTCCCGCAGCGGCTAACTATCTCGCCTTGTGTTTTGCCTTGTGCTCGCTCTACATCACGGCGCAGATGCTGCTGCGCTTGCCTTGGTCGCCTAGGCTGCGCCCCTATCGCTTGGTCTTCCTCGCCTTCTTGTTGCTCGCGGTGGTCACCAACCGCACCTTTTTGGCTTGGAGTAGTTCGGGCTTGGAAACGGCGCTGTTTGGTTGCACGGTCCTCGCTTGGACCTGGGCTTGCGCGTTTGTTGCTCCTAGCCACCGGAGGTGGCCCTTAGTTATTTCTGCTGCCGCTGCCGGTATCTATCTGACGCGCCCCGATGGCCTGCTTTTCCTCGGTGCCACTGTGGTCGCGCTCTTTTGGGCTTGGCGCACTGGCTGCTATCCGGCTCGGCGGCTCGTCCAAGCCCTACCCCTGCTGGCCGCGCCGCTGCACCTAGTCTGGCGTCATAACTTCTACGGCGAATGGCTGCCCAATACCTATTACGCCAAAGCCGTCGGCGCTTGGCCGGCCAGCGGCCTCCGCTACGCGCTCTCTTTTGCCCTCGAATACGCCCTGTGGACGTGGGGGCTGCTTTTGGTCTATGTGCTATGGAAAAAGAAGGAGGTGCTCAGGCTGTCTTGGCATGGGCTGCTGGCCGCGCTCGCACTATGTGGACACGCTGCGTACTACACGTTCGTCCACGGTGGCGATCACTTTGAGTACCGGATTTACGCGCACTTGGTGCCTTTGTGCTACCTCGCCTTTGCGTGGTGCCTAAACGCCGTGGGGGTCCAACCGAAAAAAGCGCTTATTGTTCTCGGTCTCGCGGTTGTGCTCTCTTGGCCGATTCCTTGGATCCATTGGTCCCAGACTCACCACATCGCCAGTCGCGGCCAGACTTTGCAACTCAAAGTGCCCGTGGCCCCGCACTTTCCCGCTCCAATTCGCTGGTACGCCGCTGCTTTTGACGATTTGCAATTTTGGCTCATCGACCGCTTCGTCTGCATTCGCCACCAAGAGCACAAAGCCAACGCGGAATTTCTCGCTGGGATGTTTCCTCCGCGTGCTCAGGGTCAGTTCCTGCCCGCGGCCGATTATCCGGTTTTTTTCTTTCCCGCTATCGGCATCCCGGCCTGGCGTCTGCCGCACATCAACATCCTCGACGTTCACGGCCTCAACGACTATGTCATCGCCCGCACTCCTCCCGAGCCGACCGCCGAGCGCATGATGGCCCACGAGCGCACGCCGCCGGACGGTTATGTGGGGTGCTTCCAGCCCAATGTCCGCCTCGTCGCCCCTGGGCAAGTTAAAGTGTTCCCCCGCGCGCTCTCAGCCGAGCAAATTGCCGATTGCGAGACCCGCTGGGCGGCCCGTTAGGTAATCTCACCTTCTGGGTGCAGGGTTTAGATAGCATTCGTAAGTAGGCTAAAGTGGGGATTGGCTCAAGAGGCGTGGGGATGGTTATATTGAGAAGCCGGAAAGGAGAGCCTACATGCGTCTGTTACTAATTTGGGCCGCGCTCGTCATCGCTGGCTGCGGCGGGTCCGGCGAATCGGACGACGAGCCTACGGAGAAGAAAATCGTCTGGTACGCCCTGATGGTCCACCCCTATGTCGAAGAGGTGCAAAAAGGGGTGATCGGCTATGAGCGCGACACCGGGATCAAGATCAAGCGCCAGATCGGCCAAAACTGGACTCAGGACAACGAAAACGCCAACGTCGAGCCGCTAGCCGCCCAGGGCTATAAAGGCTTCTCGCTCTACCCAGCCGACGCCAGCGCCGCCAACGGACTTTACGAGGAATTGGTGCAAAACGGAGCCTATGTCGTCAGCTATGGAGCGCCGACGACGCTGCCGACGCCCGCTTCCTTTTGCGTGGCGACCGATGTCAAACAGGCGGCGATGGAGGCCACCGAGGCGCTGATCGGCTTTATGGGCGGCAAGGGCAACATCCTCAACGTGCTCGAACTGGTCGAAGATCCTAACACCATATTGCGCAAAGAAGGCGTCGAGGCAGCGGTAGCCAAATACCCAGAGGTCCAGATCATCCAGGAAATCGCCGGCATGGAGTCGATTGAGACCAGCACGGCCAAAATCCAGGATGCACTCTCGGCGCGGATTGAGGAGATCGACGGCGTGATTTGTACGGGGTACACGCCGACCGTGGCCGCGGCGACCATCCTGTCGGAGTGGAACCAAACCCCAGATAACAAGCGCATCCACTTCGTCGGCATCGACACGGACTCGGTAGTACTCGACGCGATCCGCCAGGGGGCCATTGACGCGACCGTCTCGCAAAATCCCTACGGCCACGGCTACATCACGTGCGCGCTGTTGAGCTATCTGCTCGATGGCTGGCAGGCCAATCCCGACCGCTACTTCATCAACTCGGGTACGGTACTGGTGACTAAGGACAACGTCGATACCTTCGAGGACGAGGTCAGGGCCATCACCGCGCAGATTATGGGCGAGTTGGAGACCAAGTACCTCAGCCCGCCCCGCTGATTCGTGCTCGAACTGCAATCCATCAGCAAGCGCTTTCCCGGCGTCCGGGCACTGGACGACGTGTCGCTCTCCTTCGAGCCGGGCCAGATTCACGCCCTAGTCGGCGAAAATGGCGCTGGCAAGAGCACTCTGCTCAAAATTGTCACTGGGATATATCAGCCCGACGCTGGGCGGATGCTCTTCGACAGCGCGCCGCTGCGCGTGCGCAACTGCCGCGACTGCCTCGACCGAGGCATTGGCTTGGTCCACCAGGAGATCCAAGTGGTGGCCGAGGCCAGCGTCGCCGAGAACATCATGCTCGACAAGTTAGACGCCTTCAGCCGGTGGGGCCGCCTCGACTGGCCTCGGCTGGGCGACCAAGCGCGGGCTGCGATGGCACGGGTCGGGCTGGACATAGACCCGCAAATGCCCATTGGCGATTTGAGCGCGGCGCACAAACAGCTCGTGCAGATCGCCCGGATGCTGTCGGCCGAGGCTCGGGTGTTGCTATTAGACGAGCCGACGTCGTCGCTTACCGAGCACGAAGCAGCACGCCTGTTTGGCATTTTGCACCAGTTGCAGGAGACGGGCGTGGCCATCGTCTTTGTCTCGCACAAGTTCGACGAGGTCTATCAAATCGGCGACCAAGTCAGCGTGTTGCGGGATGGGCGACACGTGGGTACGAGAGAGTTGGCCGGGTTGCCGCGCGCCGAGCTGATCGAGATGATGATCGGTCGGCGGGCAGAGACGGCTTCGTTTGGTATGCCAGCGGTGGACCGGGCGCGGGAGGTGCTCAAGGTTGAAGGACTGTACGCGCCGGGCCGGGCGCACGAAGTGAGCTTTTCGCTCTACGCTGGCGAGATTTTGGGTTTGTACGGCTTGGTGGGAGCAGGGCGCACCGAGTTGGCGCGACTGCTGGTGGGAGCCGAGCAGGCCGAGCGCGGTGCCGTCTATATCCACGGAGCCAAAGCGCGGATCGGCTCGGTGGCCGACAGCCTGTATAAATACAGCATGGGCTACGTAACCGAAAACCGCAAAGAAGAGGGCCTACTGCTGGAATCAGCCGTGCGGACCAATCTTGGCATTACGATATGGGAGCGGATTGTCGGCAAGTTCACCCGCCGGATCGACGACCGGGCGGAGACCCAAGCCGCTCAGGCACTGGTCGCGGCGCTGGACATTCGCACGACGGGCTTGGAGCAGGAGGTAAACCACCTCAGCGGCGGCAATCAGCAGAAAGTCAGCTTGGGCAAGTGGCTGGCCGCTGGCTGCGACATCCTGATCGTCGATGAGCCGACCGTCGGGGTAGATATCCAAGCCAAGGCACAGATCCACCGCTTGCTCTGGGACTTGGCGGCCAAAGAAGGCAAGGCGATCATTTTGATCTCGTCGGACATGCCGGAGATCATCGGCTTGGCCGGCCGGATTCTCGTCTTTAAGGACAAGCAGGTTGTCCACGAGATCGCCGAGATCCACGAGCAGGGCCTGAGCTACGACGCGATAAGCCGCCGCATCGGACTTCATCTGAATTGACTATGGAATACTTACGCAGACTCATGCGGCACAATGACGCGGGGATCGCCTTGTCGGCGGGGTTGCTGTTTGTGGGATGTGCGCTCAGCTCGGAGAGCTTTCTGTCGGCGTACAACCTCTTCAACATCTCGCGGATTGTTGCGTTCTCCGTGTTGGTGGCGCTGGCTCAGGCGCTGGTGTTGGTCGCTGGGGGGATGAATCTGTCCGTGGGGGCCATTGGCGGCTTGGCGACTATTACCACTGGGTACTGCATCCAAGTGTTGGGTTTGCCGGGGTGGTTAGCGGCATTGGTGGCGCTGGGGATTGGCGGTGTGGCCGGGTGGGTCAACGGGGTCATCATTACGCGGTTGCAGATCAATTCCTTTATCGCCACGCTGGCCACGCTTTTTGTCTTTACGGGGCTAGTGCATGGGTTTTCCGAAGGTTACGCCTACACGGATATTCCTCGGGAGTTCACGTTTTTGGGGCGGCAGAAGTTTTTGGGGCTGTCGAATTTGTTCTGGACGATGGGGCTGGTGCTGCTGGCGACGCACTACGCATTCCGGCACACGGTCTTTGGGCGGCGGCTGTTGGCGACCGGGGGGAATCAGGAGGCGGCCAGGCTGGCGGGGATCAATACCGACCGGATGATTTTACTGTCGCACGTGCTGTCGGGCGCGGTGGGTGCGCTGGCCGCGGTGTTGTGGGTCTCGCGGATGGGCTCGGCGCAACCGGCGACGGGCAAGGACTGGCTGATCACGAGCTTTGCGGTGGCTATTGTCGGCGGGACTGGGCTGGCTGGCGGGCGCATCTCGGCGCTGGGCCTGCTGTTAGGGGCGGTCATCATCGTCCTCATCAAAAACGGCTTGGTGATGCTGGAGGCCAACGTCTATTACGAACAGGCGTTTTTGGGGTCGATTATTCTGTTGGCCGTGGTGGTGAGCCGGGTGCGGGATCTGTATGGGGGGCGGAGCGGAGGTTAGTACGGCTCGATGCCGTCTTCCTCACAGGACTTGAGGTACTCGTCTATGGAGCGGTGAAACTCGCGTCGGATCCCCCTCGACGTCAGTTCCTTCAAAGGTGGCAATCGGATAAGCACCACTGTTGACGACTCTTCCGTGAAGACGTCCCACGGAATCGTCGAATTCGATCTCAGCAGCGTATCCCTTGTATTTCATCATAGCTTGACTCCTACGGCATGGTACTCAACGAAGTACCACGATGCAAATTTGGGTAGTGGTACATTTTGGGTAGTGGTACATTTTGAAATTATTTTGGCTTTCACGGTTGGGCTATTGTATCTTCGTTGTTGCCATCACCACAGCAGAGGCCGACTTGGTCGGGTCTCCTGCTGAATACAATAGCCGTATCGTTACTCTAGGGTAGCTCCCTATGACGCGAAGCGGTAAATAAGTAGGACCGTCCCGCACCTCTGCGTGGTGGTGGCAAGGCCCGATTTAGTCGAGTCGGGTAAAACGCCACCATTTACAGCAGAGGTGCCCATGTTCCGCCCGTGCGTCTTTCTAGTCGCCATTTTCTGCCTAGTCGCTTGTTCCTCCGAAAAATCACCCGCCGCTTTAGCTGATAAAGCATCTATTTATGGCGAGTGCGCAACCATGCCGGTTGACGAACTACTCGGTGATGTGAATGCCCACCTAAGACAGATTAAAGCCTTCTATAGGGAGCACGATCTACATCAGACGGAGCGAGGCAAGGAGATCACTAAGAGTGTCAACGAGATTTACGAGCTAGTTTACGAGCGTAGATATGAGCTGCTAGTTGAAGCCTGCCAATGTGCGCGGGAACTAGTCGATTCGATGATAGCACGGGAGTAGATAACGGCTTATATTGAGGATATGAAACCGCCTAAGCGTCCCCCGCCCCTCTGTCCTCAAATACCCACATTAAAGCGGCTGCCTTTCGCCGTCCAGGCACCGAATATTACCACCGTCAAGGCGATGAAGGAATTGGACGAGGGCAAGGGTAAGCGCTTCGTCAGCGCCGAGGAACTGTTCCAAGACCTCGGGGACTGACGAACTGGTCTTGGTCCGCTCCACGCAGTTCAAGCGGATCATGCTTGACCAGCCAAGTATGACCTTATATATCGCTATCACATATTTATTTTATTTCAAGGAGGTACGTCTTGGCGGATGTTCTGAAAAGCATGACTCTGCGTGGATTGGATTCCCAGCTCGCCGCCAAGTTGAGGGAGGTGGCCGAGCGGGAAGGCAAGAGTGTAAACCAGACGGTGCTGGACGCCCTCCGCAAACAGTTCGGATTGGACAAATCCCGTCGGTTCACCGAGGCCCATCGCGATCTCGATTACCTGTTCGGACGCTGGGACGAGGATGAGTTCATGCAGATTCAGCAGAAAATCGATTCCGAACAGCGCATTGATTCGGAATTGTGGCAGTGAATGAATTCCTACTATGTACCACCAGTTAAATCTCATCACGCTCAAATCCGGTGAAGTTGTACAAGCTGGCGTCGTGCAAGGCCCTGATCTCGACTGGGCCGAGCGCGTCGAGATCCTTTTGAGCCACAAAGGCCCATCTTGGCGCTGGGGCAACGAACAGGTGTTGCGCACTCAGACCGGCCTTGATGTCTTCTTTTATCTGCTGCACCGCGATGGCGATCCTTTTGCCAATATAATGACCATTGAATACCGCGGCGTGGGGCTGCTCGGTCACGTGTACACCCGCCCCGAAGACCGCCGCCAAGGTGCTGCCATGCAGCTAATGGCTTGCCTCATGGAGCACTTTAGGCAGCGCGGTGGCCAAGCCCTGTTTTTGGGCACGGGCTACGATACGCCGCCTTATCACATTTATCGGGTCAATGGCTTTACTGGGGTCGAGCCGGAAAGCGGTTATATGGACTATTACAGCACTTCGCAGGACGAGTTCGAGAGGGCGTATTTCGCGCCGGGTTCCACGACCATAGAGCCGGTCGGCTGGCTGCACTGGCCCGTTTCGATTCCTCTGTTTTTAGGTGCTTTTCCCGGCGTGGTGCGCGGCGCTGGCTTGGGTGTATGGGGTCGCCGCTCCACCGAAGGGCCTTTGCTGCCCTTGCTGCAGGATTGTTTGGAACGCGACGCAAGCGACCTTCCGCCTCGCGCGCTGGCTCTGGTGCAACAGGAAACCCGCGCCGTAGTGGGCTGGGCGATGTGGTCCAATCATCCGCTGTGGCCGGACACCTGTTTAGTGGACTTGTATTGCCATCCGGCCTTTTGGGAGGAGGGGGCCGCCTTGCTTCAGGCGCTAGAGATACCGGAGAGCCATACGTGCTTGGCCTATTGCGACGCTGGGTTGCAATCCAAAGCTGCCGCTCTGACTGCGGCTGGCTTCCGTTGCAGCTCCACCTTAAACCAGCGGGTCGCTGCTGATCGGGCGCAAACGGGTTGGGTGGATGTCGAGGTGTGGGAAAACAAGGGGAGTTTTCAAGCCGACGGATCGGTGGTGCGCTGATGATACTTTATTTGTCAGGTCGGGATACGGATGATTTGCTGATGGTGTTGGAAGGGGTGGCGGGCGTGGTGTTCAAACGAAGCGACGAGCGGAAGAAGCGAAAGTATTTTGAAAAGGGGGCGCGCAAGGATTCGATGGGCGAGGTTTCGGCGAAGGTTTTTCTCGGCAGCGGCGTCGGGGCGAAGGCGCGAGCGGCGGTGCGGGAGATCGTGGTTGAGGGTGTGCGGTCGAAGCAGGTTGAGGTTGTAATAAAAGGCGAGGGGAATGCGGAGATCGCGTTGGCCGGGCCGAATCCTGACGAGGGGCAATTACAGGCGTTGGCCGATCTGTTGATGTAGGAGGGGGTCTATTTTCGCCTGCGGCGAATAACGAACCCAAACGTGCTACACTAAAGCCGCCGCCGACCCAGCCAAAACAGCTTGGGCCGACGGCGACAGAATATACGATACCGAGTAGCGCTACTCTCCCTCCGGTTTTTCCCCCTCCTCCGGATAGAGCACCACCCGCACATAGCGGTCCATGTTGAAATACTTCTGCGCTGACTGCTGAACTACATCCACCGTCAGTGAATCGACCAACGCCGGATACTGAATCAGCAGCCGTGGATCGACCCCGTTGAAGTCGAGCGTCTCCAGAGCCCCGACCCAGAAGCTGTTCTCCTTGAGGTCTGTTTCTCGCTGGCGTTTGCGCATTTCCTTGACCTTATCGACGTAGAGGTCGGTGGTGCCAACGGTTTTTAGGCTGTCGATCTGCTCAAAGATTACCTGCGTCAGTTCCTCGACGCGATCGGGATCGCTGCCGAAGGAGATGGAGATGCGGTACTCCTCGTCCGGGTAGTGCGAGCCGCTGCTGTTGACCCATACCCCATAAGTGCCGCCCAAGTCCTCGCGCAATACTTCACGCAGCTTGATTTCCAGCACGGAGGTCATGGCCCTGAGTTCGAGGTTGTTTTTCCAGCCGTCGTATTCAAAGGGTCCGGTGAAAATCATCTGCGATCGGCTCTTGGGTTCAATGCCTCGATAGACCGCTTTGTCGATCACGCCCTCTGGGGCCTTGATGCCGACATCGCGCCAAGTCTCCTCCCGTCCGGTGGTCGGCAGGCCGCCCAAATAAGTGCGCACCAGCGGCTCTATGCCTTCGAGAGTGAAGTTGCCGACGAAGAAAAACGAGAAGTCGCTGGCGTCGGCAAAGCGGTCTTGGTACACGGCCATGGATGTGGCCAAGTCCATCTCGTCGAGCAACTCCAGTGACCAGGGGCGCGCCCGGTGGTGGTACTGCGCCATGGTGACCGCAATGGTGTCGCTGAAAGCCGTCTCTGGGCGCGCGCTGCGATTCTGGATGGAGCCTCGCATGAGCGTCTGATAGGCTTGGAAGGCCGTACTGTCTTGGCGCGGCGCAGTGAAGAAGGCGTAGATCAGCTCGAACATGGTCTGGATATCTTCGGGCGAGGCCGAGCCAGAAACACCCTCCCGCAAGCTGCTAATCCACGGCGATACCCGCACCACTTTGCCAGCCAGTTTCTTCTCCAGTTCAATCTTGTTAAACGGCCCCACGCCGCCCTCGCTCACCACTGAGGTCGCCGTCGAGGCCGCCAAGTAGTCGGCGTCGGGAACCAGTGAGTGCCCGCCGGGACTATAGGCCCGGAAGAGGATCTCATCGTTTTTGAAATCCGTCGGCTTCAAGCACACGCGGATGCCGTTGGAGAGCGTCCACCAAGTCACGCCGATCTCGGGGATTTGGCTGCGTTCGACGATGTCAGCCGGAGCTGGGACCTGCGCCACGAGCGGCTCGTCGGATACCTCGTCGGCATACGGCGCGATCTCCTGCTGCGCCGCCTTGGCGAAGATCGCCAGCAGATCTTGCTCGGTGGGAACGGCAATACCCTCTTGCTCAGGTGCCTCCACGGTGATTACCCGGTTTTTTTCGCTCGTCCACTCGCTGGCTAGCGCATTGATTTCCTCTAGTGCAATGCTAGGGACCAGTTCCTGGTAGAGTTCGTACTCCTTGGCGATGCCGGGGATGGCTTCGTCGGTCAGCAGGTGGCGCACGTATTCGGCGGCAAAACCGCTCGACTGTTGTTTGTCGCGCTCGCGGTAAGACTGCTCCATGCTGCGCAGCATTTCCTTTTTCTCGCGCGCTAGCTCAGAGGCGGTAAAGCCGTGCTCGCGCACTCGCGCTGCTTCAATTAGCAGGGCTTCGAGCCCGGCGTCGAATCCGTTGTTTTGCACCGCAGCGCCGAGGATGAAAAACTCCTTGGAGCGCAACCAACGCCCTTGGCCCGAGTAAGCCCCTAAAAAGGGCGGCTCGGGTAGCTTGGTCAGTTCGTGCAGGCGCTGGTTTAACATCTGGTGATATAGGGCCTCAATGAGCGAGCGGCGATAGGTGCTCACCGTCCCTTGGGGCCGCACGTCCCTCTTGTAGTAGATGCTGACGCTATTGTAGGTGGCCTCTGGGTCGGTGGTAATGGCAAAGAGCGTCTCTTCGTGGTCGGGTACGGGGAACACTGTGCGTTCGGGGGGACTTTCTGCTGCGGGGATGCGTGCAAAATACTTCTCCACCAGCGCCTCTACCTCTACTGGCTCAATGTCGCCGACGGCCACAAAACCCATCAGATCGGGCCGATACCAAGTGCGGTAAAAACGGCGTAGATCCTCGTGCTGAAAGGTGTCGAGCACGGCCTTCTGGCCGATGACTAGGCGCACGGCGTAGCGCGAATCCTTTAGGAGAATGGGTGCTTGCTCGTCGAACATGCGTTTCCGAGCGCCGCGCCCCAACCGCCACTCTTCGATGACTACGCCCCGTTCCTTGTCGATTTCCTCGGCCTCAAAGCTGATCTGGTGCGCCCAGTCCTCCAAGATTTGGAAGGCCGTTTCCACCACTTCGGTGCTGTCGGTGGGCACGGTCAACATGTACACGGTTTCGTCGAAGCTGGTGTAGGCATTGAGGTCCGGCCCAAAGCGCATGCCGATTAGCTCCAGATAATCCACCAACTCCTGCTTGGCAAAGTTTTTGGTGCCATTGAAGGCCATGTGCTCGACAAAGTGCGCCAGCCCCTGTTGGTTTTCGTCCTCTAGCACCGAGCCGGCATCGACTACCAACCGCAGCTCGACTCGGTTCTCGGGCTTTTGGTTTTGGCGGATGACGTAGCGCAGGCCGTTGTCTAGCTGGCCGACAGTCACCAGCGAATCAATGGGCAGCTTCGGATCCTCTAACTTCTCGGTCGCCTCCTCCATCGCCGCCTGTTGCACGGTCGTCGGAGACGTGCTGACGCAGGCGTATAGTAGCACTGGCAGCACAACGAACAGCAGTAAAACTCGTCTCATGGTGGACTCCTGTATTTGGGAAGGGAAAATGGGAAATCTAACCACTGGCAAACGCCGCACTCGCTTCGGCAATGGAGCCAAACGCGCCGTCGGCCACCGCAGCACACAGCGCGGCACCGACGGCTGCCTCTTCGCCGTGCGACCCCATGTGCAGCGGCATGGCGAACTCCGCTTCCAACGCCGCTCGCAGCACGGGATTCAGCTTAATGCCGTTACCCGCGCCAACCAGCTTGGAGCGCGCGCCGATGCCCAGGCGGATGGCCTCGCGATACGAATCGGCCAACTCGACGGCCATGCCTTCCAGCAGTGCGCGCGTTAGGTGGCCAGCAGTCAGCGTCGTAGCGGTTAGCTCGCGGAAGGCGGCTTTGGCGCGTGGCCTGCTACGCGACCCGGAAAACAGCGGGTCGGCGCGCACGCCCTCGGCACCGGCTGGCACGTCGGCCGCTAATGATACGAGCCGTTCGTAGAGAGCCTCGCTGTCGGGTTGGACATCGGCGAGGGCATAGATGGCGTCGCCGAAGAAGTCACGCAGCGTCCTGAACGTCCGCCCGCCGACGGCCCCCACGCCCGCCAGCAGATAGCCGCGCTGGATATAGGGACGCAGTTCGAGCGAGCCGCGCGGCAGTGGGGCTTCGATATGCAGCGCGGCTTGTCCGCCAGTACCGACGTTGACCGCCACGGTGTTGGCGTAATCGGCGACCGTACCGGCAAAGCTACACTGGTGATCACCGGACGCCACGGCGACGGGCAGGCCCACTGGTACGCCGAGCTTTTGGGCCATTGCTGGGGTCAGGGGACCGGCCATGGTACAAGATTCGACCAGTTCGGGAAACAGCGACTGGTCTAGGCCGAGATCGGCGATAAGCTCGTCTGCCCAAGCTTGTTTGGTCACGTCATAGACGCCCCAGCCGAGCGCGTCCGTGGGATCGACCACCGGCCGTTTGCCCACCAGCCGCGACACCACAAACTCAGGGGCCGCTGTGCCGCTGACGCCGCTGGGAAGCTGATTGTTGGCTTGCAGCCAAAACAGGTGTGGCGCAGCGTGGCCAGCCACGAGAGGGCAGCCAGTGTTGGCAAAGGCGGGCATTTCTCCGTCGGTGGCGGCGGAACCCCCGCGCTGGGCCATGGCGTCTAAGTAGGTGTGCTGCTGGCCCGGTAGAGATTCTTGAGCACGCTGGTCCTGCCAAGAGAAATAAGGGCCTACGGCATTGAGCGCGGCGTCGAGGAGTTGCAGGCCTTGTTGCTGCCCGGTGATGCCGATGGCTGCTGGCCGAGCGTTGGTGCGGGCTACGAGCGCGGCCGCGTTGTCGATGGCTAGTTCGGTCATCGCGTCGAGGTCCCACTCCGAGCGGCTGATTCGCTTATTTGCCGCAGAGGTTACTTCGGACGAATTGGCCGCGCTGGCTGCGCCGACGACGGCATTGGTGTCGAGGTCAATGACGATGGCGACGACGGTAGTAGAGCCGATGTCTAGCGCGAGGTAGTGAGTTGACATGGAACTAACTCAGGCGCGACCAGTCGAAGACCACACCTAGATACTCTTCTTTATTGGCGGTAAGTCCCTTGTACATCTGCTGGCAGTCCGCCGGGGACGTCAAGTGGGTAAGCAGGGGGGCGACGATGAGCTGGCCGCTGGCGATCCACGCGGCGATCTGGCGGTAATTAGCGTTGAGGTCGCGGCAGCGCTCGGTGGCGTGCTGCGGCCAGCGCCACTCGAGAGCGCCGATCATGCGTATTGCCTCTAAGTGGATGCGCAGCAGCATGGGCGTCACATCGAAGTGAGCTGGGGCGCGCGGGCTGCCGAGGAGGATGAGTTCGCCGTGGCGGGCAACGCACATCGCGGTCTGGGCAATGACTTCGCTGATGCCAATGGCCTCAACGCCGATGCGGGCACCAGCGCCGCCGGTCCAGTCGCGCACCGCTTCTTCCAGATCGTCGCGGCCGGGATTGACGGTGCGCTCAATGCCACAGGCGCGCGCTTGCCGCAGGCGCAGTTCGGATAAATCCGCAAGCATGACGTCGGCACCGGCCAAGCGGAAGAGTTGGGCGGCGAAGTTGCCCACGAGGCCGCCGCCCACTACGAGTACCGAGTCTCCGGGCTGGACGCTAGAAGAACGCAAGGCGGAGATGCTGACACCGGCCATGCGCGTAAACACGAGGTGCTGGCCAAGAGCTTCGCGCGATACGGGCAGCGCCATACGCTGCGCATCTGTCTTGACGATGGAAGCGTGGCGGGCAAAGGAAAGCACGCGGTCGCCCGGTTGTACGCCGGAGACCGCGTCGCCGACCTTGAGCACTTGGCCGAGGTTGCCGTAGCCAGTGCCTCGTGGATACTGGCCGGCATCGCCGAAAGGCATCTGCTTGACGAGGCCGGTAAAGCCCGCGCCTTCGGTGCCGGCGCTGACGACGGAGTATTCGGTCTCTATCAGCACTTCATGGGGGTGCAGGTGGTCGTCGAGATCGGTCTGGGTGACCTCGATTTGCCCCGGCTCGACGACGGTGAGTTCATGAGTTAGCACGGCGAGTAGTCCTCCTTAAATGAGCAAGCAGAGAAAATATAAAGGACGTTTAGGGAAGTGGCGTCAAGCCACACAAAAGGAATAAAACTGCTTGACGAAAAAAGCCGACCTCTCTATTATTGGCGAACCTGCTCGCGGGTACAAGGAATTTATTGTGCCCAAGAAGTAAGTGGAGTTCAATGGGGATTTGGTAGCTGTGGATTGGGATGGATGTGCCTACTGGAGCAGATATTATGGCATTGCAGAGTTAAGATAAGCGAGAAGACTTAGAGTATAAAAATTGTAAATTTATTGTAACGTTTGTACTGCTGCTATCTGTTATGTCGTTTCTAACGATTAATCGTTCATAATTGAATGATACTACACTTTGGCATATAAGCAAATTTGTTCCACAAGATATAGTGGATCAAATTGTCAACTGAAAAGATACATTTATGGGTTGTATTAAAAGTAACAAAGTTACATCTATAGAGCTAGCGAGTTTAGGAACTTATGTTCAGTTGCTAGACACAAGCGGAAGATGTAAAGGAGTAGCTACCCTTTTATGATATTGCCCAGTGAGCTGACAATCTACTAAAAACCTCTACGGCGCAATATTTAACCTATCAGCGCCGTTTTTTATTCCAAGCTAAAACACTACTGAGGCCTGTTGAGCGGGCCGATTTGGAAAGGAGGCGCGTCGTGTTATTTCGCACTCGAACGCTTCTTCCTATAGGACTTATTGCCATTTCTACGTTTGTCCAATGCAGCCAACCGGCGGCACCGCCGCAGCCCAAGTACATCGGCGATCTGACGGTATTGCAATCCCACGGCAAGTTGCGCGTCATCGTCCCCCCAGAGCCGATTGCCCATATACCCAAGCAGGCGGAGCCGGTGACGATTGACTACGACCTCGCCCGCAACTTGGCCGAGGACCTCAAGTTGGACCTGGTGCTGGTAAAGGCCGAAAATTATGCCCAGATGGTCCAGAAGTTGCTGGAAGGCGAAGGCGATATCGTCGCTGCGAGCCTGACGATTACAGCAGCGCGGCAGGAGCAAGTGGCGTTTTCCGTGCCGTATCTCTACGTGGATGAATATCTGATCACTTCAGCCAGCGACAGCCTGCCGACGACGATTGAGGACTTGGCCGGAATGACAATCGGCGTCCGGCGCTCTAGCTCGCACTACGAGACTCTATTGGATATTCAGCAACAGGTGCTGTCGTTGCAGATTCACACCGCACCGGAGAAGCTCGGCCTCGAGCACCTCCTCGACGGCATCGTCCGCGGCGAATACCAAGCGACCGTATCCGACGAGCACTTGTGGCGAGGGGTGGAAAGCTACTACGACAACATGGTTACGCCGCTAAGGGTGGCCGAAAACCGTCCGATTGCCCTGATGATGCGGCCCGACGATGTACAGCTCAAGACTAGGGTCGATGAATACCTGCTCGCCCAGCAGTTTACGCGCCAGTCCCAGCAGGCTTTCACCGACGATTTGCCCGGCTTAAAAGAGCGTCGGCGGTTGCGCATGATCACCCGCAATAATGCGCTGACCTATTTTATCCACCGCGGCCGACAAGTGGGCTTTGAGTACGAGCTTATCAAGGAATTTGCCGACCGGCACGACCTGCGGCTCGATATCGTTATTCCGGAAAGCCACGCCGATCTGCTGGCGTATTTGAACGAAGGCAAAGGCGATGTCGTGGCTGCGGCGATGACCATTACCGAGGAGCGACGGGCGCAGACGTCGTTTACCCTGCCCTATAACGAAGTAGATGAGCTGGTGGTCGTGCGCGCCGAGGAGGATTCGATTGCCAGCCTTGAGGACTTGGCCGGGCGCACGATCCACGTGCGCCCAAGCTCTTCTTTTTACACCACCCTAACGGCCCTCGCCGATTCCATAGAGGGTTTGCAGATCGCGTCACTGCCCGACTCCATCGAGACCGAAGACATCTTGGCCGGCGTCGAGGAGGGGCGCTACGACATTACCCTGTGCGACTCCAACCTGCTCGACGTGGAACTCGCCTATGGACGCCGGCTCAAGGCGGCTTTCAGTATCAAGCTGACGTCCTTGGGATGGGCGGTGCGCGAGGACAATCCAGTCTTGCTGGCGGCGCTCAATCAGTACGTAAAAGAAGAAAAAGGCGGCTTGTTTTTTAACATGATGAAAAAGCGATACTTCGAAAACAAGCGCACCATCGCCAAGGCGAAAGATTCGCTGCGGGTCGATTTGAGCGGCCGCCTGTCGCCCTATGATGAGCTGGTAAAAAAGTACGCCCGCCAGTACGGGCAAGATTGGCGATTGATTACCGCGCAGATGTACCAAGAATCCAAATTCGATCCACAGGCCACTAGCTGGGTCGGCGCGCGCGGGCTGATGCAGATCATGCCAGTCACTGGGCGCGAGTTGGGTTTTACCGATCTGCACGACCCCGAAGATAATATCCACGCGGGGGTGAAGTACATGTCTCAACTGGTCAACCGCTTTGACTCGAACATACCCATCGAGGAACGGACGCGTCTTGCATTGGCCGCCTACAATGTCGGGTACGGGCATGTACTCGATGCGCGTCGCTTAGCCCGCGAAAAGGGATGGAATCCCGACAAGTGGTTTGGCCACGTGGAGCAGGCGATGCGGCTGCTTGCCAAGCCGGCGTATCACAAACGGGCGCGCTACGGCTTCTGTCGCTGCGGCCAGCCCGTGCACTACGTGGGCAACATTCAGAATATGTACGACGCCTATGTCGGGATGCTGACTATGGCGAGGGCGTCGGTTCAAGAGCGCCTCTGAGTTGGTGGGCTGGCCACTTGGCCCTGCAGAAACTTCACCCGCGTCCGAACACCTTCGCTGGCAGATACGTAGCCAGTTCCGGCACAAACCACAGCCCTACTAACAGTAGCACCTGAATGGCGATAAAGGGCACGACTCCCTGGTAGATTTGCGGCGTGCTGATCTCAGGAGGGGCGACGCCGCGCAAGTAAAAGAGCGAGAAGCCAAACGGGGGCGTGAGAAAAGAGGTCTGCAAATTCAAGGCGATCATCACGCCCAACCACACTGGATCTAGGCCCATCGTCAAGAGGATCGGGCCGACGATGGGGACGACGACGAAGATGATCTCGAAGAAGTCGAGAAAAAAGCCGAGCAAAAACATCACGGCCATCACCAGCGCAAAAGAGCCGAGCACGCCGCCGGTCGCTTCATGGGTCAGAAATGCCTCGACTACTTCGTCGCCCCCGTAGCCGCGAAAGACCAGCGAAAACACGCTCGCGCCGATGAGTATGATAAAGACCATGGCGTTGATTTCGGTGGTGGTGCGCATGACTTCTTTGAGTGTGGCGCGATTGAAATGTCCTTTGGCCAGCGACAAGAGCATGGCACCGACCGCGCCAACCGAAGCCGCCTCGGTCGGCGTGGCCACTCCGAAGAGGATAGAGCCGAGCACCCCGCAGATGAGGACTAAGGGCGGGACGAGGGCCGCGCCGAGGCGGCGGAAGAAGGCCGCGCTGAGAATTTGTGCGCGCTCCTCGTCCGGCACGGCCGGCACGGTGGACGGTTTGAGGAGGCCGAGGCCGATTATATAGAGGATATAGAGGCCCATCAGTACGACACCGGGCACGAGCGCGCCCATAAAGAGGTCGCCGACCGACACGGAGACCGGGGCGAAATTGCCCATTTTGAGCTGGGCCTGCTGGTACGCCGAGGAGACGACATCGCCGAGGATGACTAGCACAATGCTGGGCGGGATGATCTGACCCAGCGTCCCCGAAGCGCAGATGATGCCAGTGGAAACCGCTGGGGAGTACGCGCGTTTGAGCATGGCCGGCAGCGAAATGAGCCCCATGGTGACGACCGTCGCGCCGACGATGCCGGTGGAGGCCGCCAACAGGCCGCCGACGAGGCAAACCGAAATCCCCAGTCCCCCGCCCAAGCTGCCGCAGAGCTGGGCCATGGTTTCGAGTAGGTCCTCGGCGATTTTCGAGCGCTCTAGTACGACTCCCATAAAGACGAACAGCGGTACGGCCATCAGGGTCTCGTTGGACATGATGCCGTAGATGCGGGACGGCAAAGCCGAGAGAAAGGCCGCGTCAAAGTCTCCGGTGAGGACGCCGAGGCCGGCAAAGCCAAGGGCCGTACCCGCGAGGCAAAAGGCCACCGGGAAACCGGATAGCAGCACCGCGAAGGTGCAGAGGAACATGGCCAGCGGCGCGAATTCGCTCATTGGGTGCGGAGGGTTTGCACGCTGTGGCGAATGATGGCTAGGGCCTGCAAAAACAGCAGCACAAAGCACAGGGGAATAGCGGTTTTGAGCAGATAGACCGCCTCCAGGCCGCCGCCGTCTTGGGAGCCTTCGAGTACGGCCCAAGAGTCGGCGACAAAGGGCAGCGACTGGTAGAACAGCACCGCGCAGCAGGGAATCAGCAGCAGTGCGCTGCCCAAGAGATTGACTAGGGCCTTGCGCCGGTCGTCCATGGGCCGGTAGAGAATATCGACGCGGACGTGCTCGTCGCGCGAGAGGGTGTAACTGGCTGCGAGGAGGAAGGTAAAGGCGTGCATGTACAGGGCTATTTCCTGCATCCAGACCCAGCCTCGTTCAAAGAGGTAGCGCAAGATCACGATGACAAAAGTCACCAAGACCATGCCCAGCGTCAGCCAAGGCACGGTGTGGACGATGAAGCGGTTGAGGCGTTCCATGCGGGCGCTAGCCAAACGTCAGAGCGCGGGCCTGAGTATAGGCTTCCTCGGAGATGCGCGTGTACGCGATGGAGTTTTTGCGGAAGGCGTCAAACGAGCTATAGACCCGGCTGGAAAAGGGGTCTTGGCCCGCGATCTCGGCTACTACTTCGGCGGACACTTTGCCGATTTGGGCCAAGAGCTCGTCGGAAAAGCGCCGGAGTTGGACGCCGTGTTCGTCCACCAAGGTTTTGAGGGATTGGCTGTTGCGCGCGGTGAACTCGCTGAACATGTCGTCGTTGGCTGCTTGGCAGGCGTACTCGACGACGGCTTGGAGGTCTGCGGGAAGGGCTTCCAAGGCTTGCTTGTTGACCATGCACTCTAGCGCGGTCCCCGGCTCGTGCCAGCCCGGCCAGTAGTAGTATTGGGCGGCTTGGTGCAGCCCAAAGGCGAGATCGTTGTACGGGCCGACCCATTCGGTGGCGTCGATGGCACCGGTCTTGAGGGCTTGGAAAATCTCGCCACCGGGCAGGGCTTTGACCGTGACTTCGAGGCGGCGCAAGACCTCGCCGCCCAAGCCCGGCATCCGCATGACCAAACCGGAGAAGTCGGCTAGGGTGTTGATTTCTCTGTTGAACCAACCGCCCATCTGCACGCCCGTGTTGCCGACGGGAAAGGCCCGGAGGTTGAAGTCGGCGTAGAGTTCGTCCCACAGGCTCTGGCCGCCGCCATAGCGCAGCCAGCCGTTGATCTCGGCCGCGTTTAGCCCAAAGGGAACGGCCGAGAAAAACTGGGTCGCCTCGTGCTTGCCCTTCCAATAGTAGGCGGCTCCGTGGCCCATCTCGGCCGTGCCGCCGGAGACCGCGTCGAAGACCCCCGAGGCTGGTACCAACTCCCCCGCGCCGTACACCTTGACGTGCAGGCGTCCATCGGACAGAGCCTCAATGCTATGGGCGAGGTTGTTGGCACCGGTGCCCAAGGCTGGAAAATCCTTGGGCCAGGTGGTGACCATCTTCCATTTAAGGCGCTGTTGGGATTGGACCGCAGGAGCCGCTTGCTGTTCGGCTTGGCCACAGGCGGCTAAGCCGCCGGCCGCAACGAGCGGGGCGCTTTGCAGAAAAGAGCGGCGCGAGCGTTGTGTAGAATGTTGCATGGAACCTCAGCTTTTGTTGATCAGGTGACAGGAGCCGTCGTCTTGACCGACGATCACGAGATGGGTCATTGCGAGGAAAAGGCCGTTTTCCACGACCCCGGTCAAGGCGTTGAGCCAGCACTCAGTGGCGCGGGCGTCGTCGATCCCCTCGGGAAAGCGAGCATCGATGACGTAGTTGCCGTTGTCGGTGACAAACGGAGTGTCCGGTGCCTGCAAGCGCAAGGATGGGACGAGGCCCCGCTCTTTGAGACGCCGGGCGATGAGGGGATGAGACCAAGGGACGACCTCGACCGGCAGCGGGGCCTTGGTACCGAGCCGATCGACTAGCTTGGATGGATCGGCGACAATGATTTGGTGTGTGGTGATGGAGGCGACGATTTTCTCGCGCAGGAGCGCGCCGCCTAGGCCTTTGATTAAGTCGAGATTGGGATCGACCTCGTCGGCCCCATCAATGGTCAAATCGACGCTGGACACCTCGGCGAGCGTCGTCAGGTCAATGTCGAGGGAGCGGGCCAAGGTGGCCGAGGCTTCCGAGGTGGGGATGGCCTTGACCGCTAGCCCAGCCGCGACGCGCTCTCCGAGGGCGCGGATGGCCCATTCAGTAGTCGAGCCAGTGCCCAAGCCCACGGTCATCCCGGCTTCGATGTATTCGGCGGCGCGACGGCCGGCGGCTTCTTTCGGCGTCATAGCACTACCAACTTAGAGGCGCGTACAGTAGTGGATCTGGCGGGCGACTTCCTCAAAGCCGAGGCTGGGATACAAGTGCGCGCCGATGGGGTTTTGCGCCAGCGTCTCGATTTTGGCGTACTCCATGCCAGCAGCGCGCAGGTGTGCTAAGCCGTGTTCTAGGAGTTGGCGGCCCATGCCTTGACCTTGGCAGTGCGGCAGAACAGCGAGGTTGGGAATCCCACCGATTTTGCTCTCGCGGTCGATGCGGGTGGTGATGTAGCCAACTACTTCGCCGTCTTCCTCCCACACAAAGACGCCTCTTGCCCGCTCGTCGGCCACGTCGTCGTCGATGTGGCGCAGCTTGCGAAATTGCCAGTCGCGTCCGCCGATTAGCCCGAAACGCTGTTCGATGTTGTGGTCGATGGATACGCCGGGGAAGCAAACGGCCGTGATGTGCTTGAGCGCGGGCAAGTCCGCTGGGCGATAGGAGCGAATCACGGAGATCAGCTTCCAGTGGATACGGAGATCTGCAACAGCGCCGGATCTGGAGCGGCCTCGCGCCCGGCTAGCAACTCAGCGGCCCGCTTTTTGGCTGCCTCCATTTTTGGCTGCCGGACGCCGCGGTAGCCGCGTACCTCCTCGGGCAGGGACAGGATTTGCACCCAGGTGTGGTACTCGTCTGCGGAGCGCGGAGAAAAGTCGGCGATCAGACCTTCGTACCAATCGACGAAATCGCGCTCTTCGCGGTGCCACCACGAAGAGCAAAGCCGGCGGAGGAACTTCATGCGAGCGACCCACTTCAGCGATATGTCGCCTAGCTTGAGATCCGGGCGGAAGTCGCGGCCAAAGAGGCGCAGGTGCGGCCGGTTCAGGTGGCGGTAGCGGATGCGGTCGCCACGGCTCGGGTCGATGTTGTAGCGGCGGCGGTCGCGGCGGTATTTTTCCTCGCAGGTGAGTAAATGGGCCACGTAGATTTCGTCCTTGATGGCGAGGACCTTGGCGAGTTGATAGATGACCGCGCGAGTGGCTGCGAAATCGAACTCAGGCCCGTCTTTGGCCTGCACGGCGAGTACTTGGCGGATGTAGCGGTCGGCGTACGCGAGGTTTTCGTACTGGATCAGGTCGTACACCCGCAGCGCGAAGTGCCGCCGCGCCGTGGCAATGGGTGTATCGCGGATGCGGTCGCGGTAGGCCGCGGCGACGCGCTTGCCCTTCTTCTTGGCCAGCAGCGCAGTTTTGTCGGCGACGAGTTCGGCGTAGCTAAGTGGTTGTTCTTCAAGCGAAAAATGATTCGGATTGAGCGCTAGGTATCGGCCCATGTTAAAGGCTTTTAGGTTGGTCTCTAGGTCGCGGCGCACAGCCTGTCCAATAGCCCAGAGCAAGGTATCTAGGTCTAGGGAGAGCAGCCCGCGCTGGAAGGCCACGCCGAGCATCATGATGTTGGCGTAAAGTTTGTTGCCCAAGTAGTGCTCGCAGATGCGGAAGAGATTCGCGCCAAAGTACGCGTCTGGCCGGGTGTGTTGGTGAATCAGGTCGGCTTGGTCTTCCGCCAAGAAGTCCTCTTGGCCGATGAGGGTGTCGATCGTGGGGGTCTTGGCGGTGTTGACGATGGCGGCGGTGCGCTCTGGATGGGCGATGCGGTAGCGGCCTTCGGGTTCGAGGCCCCGCGCCGCTTCGAGTACGTCGAGCCCGAGGAGCAAGTCGGCCTTGCCGCAGGGAATCAGCGGAGAAACCGGAGTGCCCTTGGGTGCGTAGCTCAAATGCGAATAAACCGAGCCGTTGCGGATGGCCAGCCCCTTCTTGTTAGTCAGCCGCACTTCGTAGCCCTGTCGCACTCCGGCTTGCGCTAACACTGAGGCCACCACGTTGACGCCCATGCCGCCGACCCCGGCTATATAGGTGTACCAGATGTCGGTTAGCGGGCGTTGTACGGGCGCGGGCAACTGGCTGGCGTCAATGGGCGGGGTCGAGACGGTGGGAGGGGCTTTGCGATGGACGGTAATCTCCTCAAAAGAAGGACAGGTTTTGTCGCCATCGCCGACTTCGACTCGGGTGCAAGCTCCGTCGGCAACGCAAGAGGAAGGGTCAATGGCAATCTTGGGGCCGTACTCGGTGGCGGCTGTGACCGTCAAGCCGCTACAGCCAGTCGCTTGAGTGCATTCGAGGCAGTACTCGCAGACGTCTTCGCTGATGTTGATGTGCTTTTCGACTGGCAGGAAGCCGTGCTCTTTGGCGATCGCGCTTTGACGCGCCCGCTCGCGGCGGTGGTAGGTGATGCCGCATTCCTTGTCGGCGATGATGATTTTGACGCCGTCGCGGAGCAAGGTTTTGCGGACGAGGGTATCGTAGTCTTGGCGTTGGGATGGGTCCATGCGGGCGATAAAGGTCGACGAGTCGCCCGCTAGGCCGGCGACGGCCTTTTCAATGTCTTGGGCGAAAGTCGGTTTGCCCAAGATGTCGACGTCCACGCCCGGGGTAGGCTGGTGCCCGGTCATGGCCGTGGTCTTGTTGTCGAGGATGATGTAGGTGATGT
>JAPPEG010000114.1 GCA_028875345.1 Gemmatimonadota bacterium | reverse complement strand
TGCGCTCGAGGTCTGCGCCGAATTCGGGCGGCCACTCTTCGGGCGGCATGTTGATGTAGCGGTCGGCTGCTGCTTGCGCGGGTGCGAGTTCCTCTGGGCTGAGTACGCCGCGCAAGTGGAGGTAACCGGTTAAATCGAAGAAGTAGCGTTGGTCGGGTGTCATCATGGGGTTGGGTCTTTGTTTGGGTGGATAAGATAGCCGTTTCAACAGCGCCGTTCAAGCGCACTTCACTGGAACACAATCCCGCCCAGATAATTGTTCTGCATGCCGATTACATAGTCGATGAGTATCCAAGTTCCGGCCGCTACGGCCTCGCCCAAGACCAACCCTAGAAAGAAGGGCTTGAGGCGGTTCAACAGCGTCAGCCCACCGTATTTGAGTACCGTGCTCTTGATGAGCCAAGCGACAAATACGCTGAACCACATCGAGCCAAAGACGCAGCTAATCGGGAATCCGAGCGAGTGGAAAGGCCACCACAGGAACCGGTGCTGGGCTGCCATCAGCCCGCCCATAATCGCCGCGCCAACGCTGATGTGCATCCACGTACTCGGTCGCGGCTCGAATGGATTGAGGATACTCTTCTCCATGAACCGATAGGGATATTGCGCGACGTTATCAAAGTAAAATCGCGACAGGTTAATGGCTCCGTACTGATAGCCTAAATAGAGGGTTAAGGAGACGACGCAGGTCAGCGTCAGGACGATCACCGCAACGGTGGCTCCGAATAGGCGACGGCGCTGGGGTAGGCTGATTTCGGTGACGAGCTTCAGGCCGTTGGCGCAGGCGCTCATCAGCAAGATCAAGGTGTCCACGCTCCAGGCATAGCTCAGGGCCATGCCGGCCATGCCCTTAGTGCCCAACACAGTGCCTCCGACATTGGCGACGACAAAGTCCGGTCCGTTGGTCGGCGGAAACATGGACGCGACCCCACCTTGCGCGACGACGCGGGCAATGGTCATAAATCCGACGAATGCGCCGAATAACAGTAGGGGAACAAAGGGCAGCGGAATACCGGATTGCCACAGCCAGACACCCATCACTAGGAAGCTGGCCACGGCTCCCCACACGGCCACGCCATAGGAGGTAATTTCATCGGCATCTTCTACCTCTGGTGCGCGGCCCAAAGCCTTGCGCAGCACGTTCCCGAGATGGCGTCGGCCCACCCACAAAGACCCCAGGACCAAGACGATCATGCCGCCCATGGCTTGGTGGATGATGATCGGGTCGGTGTACTGGCTGTACGCGCCCATGGTTTCGTCCCTGCCCCCCCAAGCCAGCATCCCCAACAACCCGCGCTGCACCACATTCACGATGTAAAAAAAGACCAAGCCCAAGGCGATGTTCTGTGGTATGAAATAGGAGAAGCCAACCATCGACAGATTTAGATTCAAGCCCACCGACACCGCGCCGCGGAACATCGACAAGCCGCCGAGCGAAGTGCTGACGGTAGGAATGATCACGAAGTAGTTGTGCAAGGCGTTGATCGAGGCTAGAACAAAGGGGACGGCAAATCCCATCCACATCAATCCGCTGCGGAACAGGGGTTTGATGGTCCGTCCGCGTTCGTCGTCGGCGATCATGGCTAGGGGAAGCTGGACCATGGGATAGGCCAGGCGCTCGTGCTCTACCCATTGTCGGCGCACGATCACCATCAGGCATACCATGGCCAGAAAGAGGGCTAGGCCGAACACGGCCCAGTACAACAGAGGAGCCGCCCAAATTGCCCACGGCACGGCTCCAGTCGGATCGCCCTCGTAAAAGCCCCAGATGGCGTCGCGGCTTTGGGGCACCGGCCAATCGGGCATGTAGGGCTGGACGATCTCGGCCCAACCGTTTTCTGGCGTGGCGTAGTAATAGGCCCCAGTAATTACCGGCAGGAGTTGCGCGGGCAGGCCGCGGCCCGACAAGGTGTTGGCTAGCAGGATCAGGAAGAAGACCACGGCCAATTCGCCGCGTTGCAAGGGCAGGCGCGGATGCAGCAATCGCAAGAGCGGGTTTAAGAGGAGGACTAGCACAAAAAAGAGAAAAGTCGCCCCAGGGGTCAGGTTCCACACGGCTAGCCCGGAACCTTTGATGATCATGTCGTTGTAGGTCGAGCCGAGGCCCATGCAAACGGCACCGAGCAGCCCGACGATCAACGCCTTGGGCGTGCATCCCTTTATCGTCGGTGGAGAGCGTTTTAGCAAAGTGTTCCTTTCGCTTTTTGCCTTCCCCTTGACAATGCCCGTAGCCGCGCACGAGTTTCCGCATACACAACAGGAGACCCTATTATGGAAAAAGTACCGCTTTGCGTCGTCGGTTGCGGCGGCATGGGCCATCGCCACATCTTGGCCTACAAGGTGTTAGAAGATAGCGGCATTGGCAATGTCGAATTGATGGCTGTCTGCGACGTGAACCGGGCGAACGCCGAGTTTGCCGCCCGCGAAGTGCAGCGGCTGTTCGGGCGCGAGCCGCTGATCTTTACGGATATGGACTCGATGCTCAAGCGCGATGATATCCTGGCCGTTGATGTGGTTACCGACGGCTCAACGCACCACCAAGTGGCCGTGCCGGCCCTGTTGGCTGGCAAGCACGCGCTGGTGGAAAAGCCCCTCGGCATTACCATGCGCGCCTGCCAAGCCATGATCGACGCGGCCCACACCGGCAATGCCGTGCTGGCCACCGCCGAAAACTACCGCCGCGACCCGCCCAACCGCTTGGCGCGGGCCATCGTCGAGTCCGGCCTGCTCGGGGATCCCTTTTTGATGATACAGGCGTCGGCCGGTGGCAGCGACCGCATAACCATTACGCCTTGGCGCCATCTCAAGGAAAAGGGGGCCATTGGCTTGGACATGGGCGTCCACTACGGCGACATCATCCAATACTACATGGGGGACTACGCGCACGTCTTCGGCGGTGGCTTCATCGTCGAGCCGGTGCGGCGCCGGCCAGAAGGCTACGACGATCACCCCCTCGAATCCTACCGCGAGCGAGCCAAGACCTATCCCGAGAGTGTAGAGGCCACGGGCGAGGATTCTGTCGTCGCGCTATACAGGATGCAGTCTGGTGCGCTGGCGCAGCTCGTGTTGGTGGCGGGTCGCGGCGGTCGGGGAAGGGAGCGCAGCGTCCACGGCCGCTGGGGCGCGCTCTATTCTCCCGGCGACCGCAATGGTCGGCCCGTGGTGCTGCGCTTGGAAGGCAAAGAGTTAAAAGGCCGTGAGATCCTCGAACTCCTGCCGGATTTTCACCTCGACGAGATCACCGAGCGCCTCTTTGGTGCCGATGGCGTAGAATACGATCCGTCCGCAACATCTTTCTACGAAATCGACTCGCGGCACTTGGCCATTGAGTACCACGACTTTGCCCAAGCCATCCTCACCGGCGGCCAACCCGAAGTGGATGGTTTTGGCGGGATGCAGGCCGTCGCGGCGATTGTGGGGGCCTATGAGTCAGCACTCGCCGGGCGTTCGCTGTCCATGGAGGAGATTATGGGCGGGGCCGTGCGGGCTTATCAGCAGGACATTGACGAAGCGCTTGGGCTGGCCTAAGACGATCCGCAGATGACCGCAGATGAGCGCCGATGTGGGGTGACATTCACGGCCTCTAAAGGGTCGTCACCATGACCCAAAACGGCTGACTGCCCACTTCGTAATCCGCAATGGGCTGTAGTGCGCCGCTGGTTGCATCGATTTGGTAACAGGTCATGCGGTCGGCGGCTTCTCCGGCACCGTACAGGTACGTGCCGGTCGGGTCGATGTTGAACGAGCGCGGGCTGGCTGGTATTGGGTAGTGCCCAAACGGGCTGAGCGCGCCGTCGGCGTCGATGTTGTAGCCGACGATGCTGTCGTGGCCGCGATTGGATGCGTAGCACCACTGGCCGTTGGGATGGACTTCGACGTGGGCTGTGTGCCCGCCTTCGGTATAGTCCTCGGGCAGGGTCGAAATGTCTTGGAAAATGGAGAGGGTGCCGCGCTCGGGGTCGAAGCGATGGGCGGTGACTGTGTTGCCCTGCTCGTTGACGATGTACGCGACGTCGCCGAGCGGGCGGAAGCATATGTGCCGGGGGCCAGGCTCGCCTTCCGGTGGAGCCAGCACGGGCGGGTCGTTGGGCGAGAGTTGGCCGGTGCTGGCGTCGAAGCGGAACTGGCTGGTTTTGTTGTTGGGATAGACGTGGGGTACGAAGACAAAGCGCTCGCCTTCGGTCAGCAGGATGGCGTGTGCTTTGGGGCCGGTGTCGATGCGCTGGATGAGGTCGCCGATGGCTCCGTCGTCGTCTAAGCGGTGTACTGTGACGCCGCCACCGGTGTAATAAGCGGTGAGGAGAAATCGACCGGCGGGGTCGGTAATCAGGTGCGCGGGGGTGTCGAGGCTGGTATCCACCTTGTTGATCAGGGTCAACTCACCCGATGCGGTGTCGAGACGGAAGCTGGCGAGGGTTGAGTCCCCGACATGGCCGTCGTAGAGCACGGGGCGCGA
>JAPPEG010000215.1 GCA_028875345.1 Gemmatimonadota bacterium | reverse complement strand
CCATGCCCCAACCCTTGAAGAGCAGGCCGCTTTGACGGGTCACTTCGCGGAAGTGCCTCTGGGCGCTGGGGCCGGGTTCGTTGTGGAAGAGGCGGTTGGTCGCTTGTGGCGGGTCAGCGTCTAGCAAGGTGCCGTTGACGAAGAAGAGGTCCAGCCACCCATCGTCATCGTAGTCGAGGAAGGCCACGCCGGTGCCCGTGGTCTCCACCAAAAGCTGCGGGTTGTCCCGCCCCGAGAGATTGACGAAATCTAGGCCGACTTGGGCCGCCACATCGGCGAATAACACGGGGGGACTCTCCTCAGCCGTCAGGTGAGTGAGGGATTGGACTGCGGCCGACTGCGGCTGTTCCGAAGGGGCGCAGCCAACCACCAGAATTGCGATAAACAGAGCGCAGGCAAGCAGTGCCCTAGACACATTGCCACCTATGGATTCAAATTGTCGAAACTGACTGCCCCACGGAACTGCCAACGAACTAATGCCTAGGAAGCCACTCGATGGCGACGAGAGATTCGACCCGGCTGAATTCTTCGTCGCCGGTCACGAGGGGGACGCCTTTGGTCTGGGCCAGAGCAGCGGCGAAGGCATCGGCGTAAGAGAGTGGGAAACGGGCTTTGATATGAGCAGCAGACAGGGTATGGGCGCGATCAGCGATAACCATATCCACCGGCAATTGCTCTACAGCCGCTAGGACATTGCGGCTATGAGCCAAGCCTCGTCCGCGCTCGGTGATGTAGAGGACTTCACCCAAGTTGACGATGGACATCCACAGGCGGCTTGGGCCTGTTTCTGCTTGGCTGAGCAGGGATTTAACCTGAAGAGCACCCGCTTCATTTTCCAGATAGGCTAAGAGCGCATAACTATCGAGTACGCGGTCTCCGGGGTTATTCAATACGACGGTCCTCGGCGCGCTGGGTGAGGAGGGCTTCCACTAGAGATGTTGGACCTGCGAGCATTCCTTGGGCTTCTTCGATGGGATCGCCGAGGGCGGGCACGAGGGCTAAGCCGCCGCCGTAATCGACGATGCGCACTTGGTCGCCGGGCTGAAGGCGGTATTTCTTGCGCAGCGGAGCCGGAATGACGACCCAGCCTTTGGCCGATATGCGGGCCGATGCCATGATTCTCCGTTCTGTTGGGTTCAATCAGTCTATATCGGGACATATTTGTTATACATTTGCAAAAAAAGTATAACAAATATTGGGTACAGTCAATGAGTACAGTTATTGAGCGCGGCAGCGTGGTCCGCTACATTTATGCGGTTTTGGGCGGGGTTAACTCTTACTGTCGGGCCAAATTGGAAAACTATGAACCTATTGCGAAAATGCGCCGCCGAATTCATCGGCGCGTTTGCCATTGTCTTTGCTGGCTGCGGTGCCGTGGCCATTGACCAGATTTCTGGCGGGGCGGTCAGCCACGTGGGCATTGCCGCCACGTTTGGGCTGGTCATCATGGTGATGATCTATGCCACCGGACACATTTCCGGGGCGCATTTCAACCCGGCGGTGACCCTCGCTTTCGCCCTGACGCGGCATTTTCCCAAAAGGGAGATTGGGCCCTATATCTTGGCCCAGTGCGCCGGGGCCGTGGTGGCTAGCTATATACATGTGGCGAGTTTGTCGTCGGTACTGGCCGTCACGCAGCCTGGGCAGGTGCTGAATTTAGGGGTTACCCTGCCGGTGGACGGCCTGTTCACCACGGCTATAGTGTGGGAATTCATGCTGACCTTTTTGCTGATGCTGGTCATTATGAGCATGGCGACCGATTTTCGCGCTGTAGGGCCAGCAGCCGGGTTGGCCATCGGCGGCACCGTGGGGCTGGAGGCCATGTTTGCCGGGCCGTTGTGCGGGGCCTCGATGAATCCAGCCCGCAGCTTGGGTCCGGCCTTGGCAGCAGGAGAATGGACGGCTTTTGCTGCATACATCGCCGGTCCAGTGCTAGGGGCCGCGGCCGGTGCGCTATTCTACGAATTCATTCGCTGCCAAGCGCCGTCCGACCGGGAAGTGAAAGGCTGTTGCTAAAGCCGATTGCGGCAACCACACTACACAAAAAGCCCTGCACCCCTCAGTGGAGTGCAGAGCTTTCTCGTCTAGGACCGCTAGTGCTACAGACCGAAACTCAAGCGCCCGTAGTAAAACCCGCCGTTGGTGTCGAACTGCATTACCCGCCGGCTGTACACAAAACCACGCGAGCCGATATTGCTGTCCTTTTCATGCTTGTCGGGGAAGGTATTCAACAGATTGTTGGCTCCTACTGACAGACGCAGGCCCGGCAACATCTGGTACGACACATCTACATCGAGTAAGGTCTTGGCCGAGAAGGTTTCGTCGTTGTCTGGATTGTTGGGTTTGTGCTCGACCGGCCCATAGTTGGTGGCCCGGACTAGGGCGCTAAATGCGTCTTGGGAGTAGCGCGCCGATACACTGACCTTGGTGCGCGGCAGGGCGTCTTCGAGACGGTTGCGCGCTTCCCGATCGAACAGCAGGCCCTCGATAGCCGTGCGCTCTTCGGCGGTGGCTTGCCGATCATTGGCCTTCTCAAAGGCCGCGATAAGCCCCTCGGGAATCATGATCTCATCTACCGAGGTCTGGGTGAAATTGGCCGCTGCCGACAGACTAAGGGCACCCGTCCCCAAGGCGGCGCTATACGAAGCCACTAGATCCACACCGCTGGTTGAGGTGTTCACGGCATTGGTAAAGAACTGGGCTGCTGTTGCCCGGAAAGGGGCCAAAATGGCGGCGTAGCCCTCGTTGCTATCAGAGAAGCGCCCGGTCAACACGATCCGGTCTTCGATGGCGATCTGGTAGTAGTCGGCCGTAAGTGAAAAATTGTCCATCAGTTGGGCGGTAACACCCGCGCTGGCATTGACCGAGGTCTCTGGCTCCAGGGCGCCGATGCCGAAGGCTTTGGCGACCGGGCTGCTGTTGTTGGCGGTGAGTACCTCGCGGGGCACCAACTCGCCGGTGACCTCATCGGCGACGAACTGGGTGCTGACGCTATTGAACCAGACTTGGTGCAGGGACGGGGCGCGGAAGCCGTTGCTGGCAGTCGCACGCAGGGCTAGCGCGTCGCTGAGGGCCAAGCGCAGGGCCAGTTTGCCGGTGGCTGTACTCCCGAAGTCGCTGTACTGCTCAAAGCGCCCTCCCACATCAACCGTTAGCATGGCCGACGCTTGTGTTTCCAAGCCGGCGTATGTGCTGATGCTGTTGCGGAAGCGATTGAGGGCGCTGGCTGGGGAGAAGCCTCTAAATACCTGTGCGCCGGAGGCTTTGCCCTCTTCAAAATTGGTGCCATCTACCGGACCGCGACCATAGGAGTAGGACTCAAATTGGCCGGCCTCAATCTGGTAGTTTTCGACGCGGAACTCGCCGCCGAGCACCAGTGAAGTGCGCTCGAACATGCCTGTGTCGAGGGGGCGCACCAAGTCCAAGTTGCCCGAGGTCTGGTTGAAACCGAGCCGCCCGGCGTTGACGGAGGTCGGGCTGTCGGCACCCATGGAAGCGTTGTTGGTGTTTTCGATATTCCACTGGAAGCCGTTGCCGCCTTGGGTCACGCTGAAATCCACATCCCACTTCCCCTTAGCCCCGCGCACCCCTGCGCTAAACGAGCGGTCTTCGATGTCTGGATTGATCTCGGGTAGAAAGCCGTTGGGGTACAGCTCAAAGACCACCCGATTTGGCTGGCTTCCCGGCAGGCGATAGAAGCCCGTGGCCTCGCCCCGGCGGTACGATAGCCCACCAAAGCTGTAGAACTCGGCATCGCCGGACAGGGGATACGCGGCGTTGTAGAAGGCCTCACCCACCGTGGCTTTGCTCTGGCCGATGTTCATGTTGAAAGCATCGTCCGGCAAGTTGTTGTCTTTGATCCATTGGATGTTGGCGTCGTCCTCATCCGCGGTGTACTGGCCGCCGCGACGCGTGCGGTCGCGCTTTAAAAATTCGCCAGTGACGTTGATGTAGCCGCCGTCGCCCAGACCGAAGCCATAGTTCACATCGGTCTTGACTTGATCGCCATCGCCTTCGCCCGTGGTGCCTACCAAGTTGTTGAGCTGGATTCCTTCGGTGTTGTCTTTGAGGACGATATTGATCACTCCGGCGATGGCGTCCGAGCCGTACTGGGCCGCGGCACCGTCGCGCAGAATCTCAATGCGCTCAACCGCGGCTTTGGGAATGGAATTGAGATCGACGCCCACGGTGCCTCGGCCGAAGGTGCCGTTGACGTGTACTAAGGCGCTAGAGTGGCGGCGCTTGCCGTTGATCAGTACCAGCACTTGGTCGGGACCCAAGCCGCGCAGGCTGGCTGGGTTGATGTGATCGGTGCCGTCGGCAATGGTCTGGTGCGAGGCGTTGAAGGAGGGGGCCAACTGGCGCAGCGTCTGGTTGATTTCGGTTTGGCCGGACTGGCGGATCTCGAGTTCGGAGATGACATCGACCGGGGCCGGCGTCTCAATAGCAGTGCGCA
>JAPPEG010000340.1 GCA_028875345.1 Gemmatimonadota bacterium | reverse complement strand
AAGGTGCGGGACGCCGGCGGGGATGTAAATAAAGTCGCCGCTGTTGATGTCTTCATGCTCCTCCAGCCGCTCCCCATACCACATTATAGCTTGGCCGCTAATGACATAAATAGCTGTTTCGTGGTTTTCGTGCAGGTGGGCCTTGGCTCGTTCTTTAGGAGGTATGTTCAGCAGGTGCATGCAAATCCCCTGCGAGCCGGTGGTCTCGGCGGCGATCCCTGAGACATAGGTGAGAGCCTGTTTGCCTTCGTAGGTTCCTCGGCCGCGAATTACTTTGCAGGTTGGCTTAGAGTGCGCTGACATTATTCTCCTCTATGGGCTTGGGGTAAGAGGGTGTCAAATTCCTCTGAGTTTTTGTTCATCAAGCGTCAAGCGAGTGGGTCCTGTACATCGAGAAAATCGAATCTCCGATAGTCGCGGTCGTGCGTGTACAGCCGACGCACCCCGTGGAAGCGAAGCAGCGCGGCGAGGTGTGCATCCGGCACCAAGTTGCCACGCACGGCCGTCTCACTAGTCACGGATCGCCACGTCTCCCAGAATCCGTCTTCCTCTGCCAGACAGCGAGAATTGGGCAGATTGAGCAGCGTCTCCACGTTGGCCATGGCCTCTTCGGGCATCAGCGGCTCATCGAATATGGATGGATGCGTGGCAATGCGCAGATAACTCATTATCGTCGGCCAACTCAGATAGAGCACGTCGCTCCGACTCATGCAGGATTCTAGAAAGCTCTTGGCTTTCGCATGGAATGGACTGGAGGCGTCCGACGAATAGAGAAGGATGTTGACGTCCAAGGAATAGCTCATGGGCGATCAGCGGTCCAAGGCCCGATGCACGGCTTCCTTGTCGGAGAGATTGACGCGTGCGCCCATCGGCTTTGCGATCCAGACCGGAGGCGCAGTGGAGGTGGAAGGGGCTGAATCTTCCTTCAGCGCACGTGCTAGCAGGTCGGATACGAGCCTACCTAGGGACTTGCCCTCCTTGGTTTGGAGTTGCTTCAACTCCCGGAGGACGGGGTCGTCGATATCGAGTGTCGTTCTCATTGGGATGCTCCTGTTATTTGCATCAAATGATAATATATTTGATGCGGTGATGCAAACGTCCGGACTACACTAGGGTCAGGAGCCGCAGACCCGAATTGCGTCCATCGCGCGCAGAATCGCCTCTGCAAATTTATAAAACAATTCTGATTTACAACTGGAGTGATGTTAAACTTGGCGGCGCTGCTACAGGCCACTCACCGGAGCGAGGACGCTGAGCCGTTGATGCGACGGGCGCTGGAAATCCTCGACACCTTTCGTCGCCAGACCGGGCACGAACACCCGCACTTCCAACAGGCGAACGAGAACTACCAAGCGCTTCAGCGAGCCATGGGGTCCAATGAGCCGGATTGATTACAGATCTAAGACGCCAGTCCGTCGAGTAAGTACTGCTGTATCCGGTCGAGTTCCTCGTGGCTGGTGATCTTCTGCCCCTCGGCATCGACGATGTAGAAGGAATCTTGCGCCCGCGCCGCCACCGTGTTGATAATGGCGCGGTGAATGTCGAGATCCAATTCGTCCAGCAGATACGCGATTCTGTACAGGAGGCCCACGGTGTCTTGGGCTTCGATATCGACGACCGTATAGCGGGCTGAAATGTGATTGTCGAACGCAATGCGAGGCGGCTGGTCGTACTGCCGTTGCCGGCGGCGGCGATCCCAACTGCTGCTGTACTTTGCTATCAACTCGCGGGCCTTGAGCCGCAGCGAAATAACCTCGGCCACCCGCTCGCGCATGCGCTCCTTCTTCCAGTCGGGCAGCGCCGGGCTGCCGTCGATGTTGGTCACCTGGAAAATGTCGAGCACCACGTCGTCGGCGCGGGTATTGACATCCGCGCGGAGGATATTGATGTCGTTGACGGCCAAGGCACCGCATATTTTGGCCATGAGTTGGCGCTGGTCGCGGGTGCAGATGACGACCTCAGTGTGCCCCTCGTGCTCGATAAATTCCAAGACAAAAGGCTGCTCCCGGCTCAGGCGGGCAATCATTTCTAGATGTACCCTGATCTGCGCGCGGTTGTAGGCCACCAAATAGCTGGGGGGTAGCTGATTGAGGTGCTCTTGGAACTGGACGACGCGCTGGGCCGGCCAATGGCCCTCAATGTGATCAAGGTGCTCGTCGAGTTTCTGACGCGCGCGCTGTTTGGCCGCTAGGGCCTCCCGGTCTGAGTGCAGTTGCTCGGCCGTCTTGTAGTACAATTCCCACAGCAAGGCCCCTTGCCAATCGGTCCACGCGTCGGGCGCAACCGCCGACAGGTCGGCGTATGAAACCAAGTAGAGCGCGCGCAGCCATTCCGCATTGGCGAACAGCCCGGCAAACTCGGCGATCATCTCGTAGTCGTCGAGATTGCGCCGCCTAGAGATCAGCACCATGTCTTGGTGGTGCTCCACGAGGAAGCGCAGCATGGACCGCTCTTCTGGAGACAGCCCCATCCGCTCGCTCAGTTCCTCGGTCATCTCAATGCCGCGCGCGATGTGGTCGTCGCGCTTCCACTTACCCACGTCGTGCAAGAGCACCGCGAAGAACAGCAGATCGCGGCGCGTGCATTGGGCGAGGATCGCCGACATGGCCCCCTCCTGCTGACCAAGAGCTTCCAAATTTTCCAGCGCGACCAGCGTGTGCTCATCGACCGTGTAGATGTGGTAGATGTCGTATTGGACCAAGCAGGTCAGCCGCTCGAACTCAGGCAGGTACGCGCCCAAAACGCCCAAGTCGTGCATGCGCCGAAGAGTGCGCGCCGTGTGGTATTTGCGCTTGAGTATTCTGAGGAACAAGTCGCGGGCTTCAGGCAGGCGTCTGAAACCGTCGTTGATCAGCGGCAGACTGGCGCGCACCGCGCTCTGCGCCTGATCGCTCAGCTTCAAATTCTTGGTCTGGGCCGTGAGGAAAATCTTTAACAGGCGCAGGGGGTCGGCGGCAAAGTACGCCTCGTCATCAGCGAGGACGATCTCCCCTTCTATCGCGGCCACCCCACGCTCTAGATACATGCTGCGGCTGCTGTTGCGCGGCTTGCGCGTCAACTGCTGGAACGCGCGTTCTACTAGATGGTGCACAGTGCGCGCATGTAGGTAGTACTCGCGCATAAAGCACTCGACCGCCAACTCTTGGTCTTGGTCTTCATAGCCCAAGGTGGCCGCGATCTGCGGCTTGAGATCGTGCTCTAGCACATCGCGCTTGCGGCCCACGGCAAAGTGGAGCGCGTGCCGCACCCGCCAGAGAAAGGCGCGGCTGTGGGCGAGGCTCTTGCTGCCGCCATCGAGATACTGCGCGTACAAATCGCCGTACTCGGGCGCTTTGACCTTGGCCTTGAGCGCCCACTCGAACATCTGTATCTCGCGCAAGCCCCCAGGGCTCTCCTTGACATTCGGCTCTAAAAGCTGGACGGATTGCCGCGCTTCGCGCTGCTGCTGGCGCAGCCGATTCAGCTCGACGACCGTGCGCTTGGGCACGCGCTTGTAGAGCCGCTGTTGGAACTGGGCGAAAAGCGCAGCGTCGCCGGCCAGCAGGCGACCGTCCATCATCGCGGTGCGCGATTCCAGATCTTCGCGCACCGCCCGGACTACGTCGTCCAGCGTGCGACTGCTGTGCCCCACCTCAAACCCCAAGTCCCACAGCGGATTGAACACACCCGCGACGACTGCGGGCACTTTGTCTTGGCTCTTGGCGAACAGGAAGAGTAAGTCAACGTCGGAGTGCGGCGCCATTTCGCAGCGGCCGTACCCGCCCAGCGCCACCAGCGCGTGCGGACCGGCCGTCTGGGGCATGGCGCTCTGGTAGATAGACAGCACTACCGCGTCCATAGCCTCGGCGATCCGCCGGGCTACGGTCTGCCCGTCGGCCCCGGCTCGGTGCTCGGCTTCAATGCGCGTAAGGGCCTCGCTCCACAGGGGTCGCAGGGCCTCTCCCATCGGCGCGCGGGGCATCTCTTTTAGCGAGTCGGCAAATGTTTCTGCAAATCCCATAACTTTTTCCAAATCCAATAAATATACGGCGAAGTCGAGTCTAAAAAAGCCCTCTGCGTTGGGAGACTTAATTGTGAATAATGTCCTTGACAGACAGGAATACTATATATACTTTTGTTTGACATACAGAACAAAAGATTGTAAAAGAAAACTTTAGTTCTATTAACAGAAAATTTGTAATAGCGATATTACGACTCTTCGCCCAATCCATGCGACACTCTCTCAACAAACCGTATCTCCATATTTTTCAGCTATTTATCCTTATAGCTTTCCTATCCGTGCAGGACGCAAACGCCTCCGCAAAGCCGTCCTTTCATCTAGAAGGCTACGGCGAACTGCTCTATTCCCACTTCGATTTCGGCCCCGATCAAAAAAGCGGCCCCAACGGTTCCCCTCCAGACAGTCGCGCCACCATCGACATCACCCGCCTCGCGCTCGAACTAGAAGTCGAGTTGCTCAAAAATACG
>JAPPEG010000211.1 GCA_028875345.1 Gemmatimonadota bacterium | reverse complement strand
CCATGCCCCAACCCTTGAAGAGCAGGCCGCTTTGACGGGTCACTTCGCGGAAGTGTCTCTGGGCGCTGGGGCCGGGTTCGTTGTGGAAGAGGCGGTTGGTCGCTTGTGGTGGATCCGCGTCTAGCAAGGTGCCGTTGACGAAGAAAAGGTCCAGCCACCCATCGTTATCGTAGTCGAGGAAGGCCACGCCAGTACCCGTGGTTTCCACCAAGAGCCGCGGGTTGTCCCGCCCCGAGATATTGGTGAAATCTAGGCCGACTTGGGCTGCCACATCGGTGAATAACACGGGGTGACTCTCCTCAGCCGTCAGGTGAGCAGGGGATTGGACCGTGGCCGACTGCGGCTGTTCCGAAGGGGCCTGTGGGGAACATCCAACCGCCAGGATTGCGATGAACCGAGCGCGGCCAATCAGTGTCCTAGACACATTGTCACCTATTTGGATCAATGCGCAATGTCGAAACTGGCTGCTCCAAAGGATCGCTAGCGAACTAACGCTTAGGAAGCCACTCAATGGCGACGAGCGATTCGACCCGGCTGAATTCCTCGTCGCCAGTTACGAGGGGGACACCTTTGGTCTGAGCCAGAGCGGCGGCGAAGGCATCGGCGTAAGAGAGTGGGAAACGGGCTTTGATATGGGCGGCAGACAGGGTATGGGCGCGATCGGCGATAACCATATCCACCGGCAATTGCTCTACAGCCGCTAGGACATTGCGGCTATGAGCCAAGCCTCGTCCGCGCTCGGTGATGTAGAGGACTTCACCCAAGTTGACGATGGACATCCACAGGCGGCTTGGGCCTGTTTCTGCTTGGCTGAGCAGGGATTTAACCTGAAGAGCACCCGCTTCATTTTCCAGATAGGCTAAGAGCGCATAACTATCGAGTACGCGGTCTCCGGGGTTATTCAATACGACGGTCCTCGGCGCGCTGGGTGAGGAGGGCTTCCACTAGAGATGTTGGACCTGCGAGCATTCCTTGGGCTTCTTCGATGGGATCGCCGAGGGCGGGCACGAGGGCTAAGCCGCCGCCGTAATCGACGATGCGCACTTGGTCGCCGGGCTGAAGGCGGTATTTCTTGCGCAGCGGAGCCGGAATGACGACCCAGCCTTTGGCCGATATGCGGGCCGATGCCATGATTCTCCGTTCTGTTAGGTCAATCCGTCAATAGCGGGATATGGATGTTATACATTTCACAAAAAAGTATAACAAAAGATAGGTAGAGTCAATGAATGCGGTTATTGAGCGAGGCAGCAAGGCCCACTACATTTATGCGACTTTTTGCGGATCCGACTCTTACTATCGGGCCAACTTGAAAAACTATGAACCTATTGCGAAAATGCGCCGCTGAATTCATCGGCGCGTTTGCTATTGTCTTTGCTGGCTGCGGTGCTGTGGCCATTGACCAGATTTCCGGCGGGGCGGTTAGCCACGTGGGCATTGCCGCTACGTTTGGGTTGGTCATCATGGTGATGATCTACGCTACCGGCCACATTTCTGGGGCGCATTTCAACCCAGCGGTGACCCTCGCATTCGCGTTGACGCGGCATTTCCCGAAAAGAGAGATTGCGCCCTATATCTTGGCCCAGTGCGCCGGAGCCGTGGTGGCTAGCTATATACATGTGGCGAGTTTGTCGTCGGTACTGGCCGTCACGCAGCCTGGGCAGGTGCTGAATTTAGGGGTTACCCTGCCGGTGGACGGCCTGTTCACCACGGCCCTAGTGTGGGAATTCATGCTGACTTTTTTGCTGATGCTGGTCATTATGAGCATGGCGACCGATTTTCGCGCTGTGGGGCCGGCGGCCGGTTTAGCCATTGGCGGCACCGTGGGGCTAGAGGCCATGTTCGCCGGGCCGTTGTGTGGGGCCTCGATGAATCCAGCCCGTAGCTTGGGCCCGGCCTTGGCAGCAGGCGAATGGACGGCTTTTGCCGCATACATCGTCGGTCCGGTACTAGGGGCCGCAGCCGGTGCGCTGTTCTACGAATTCATTCGCTGCCAAGCGCCTTCCGACCAGGAAGTGAAAGGGTGTTGCTGAATCCGATTGCGACACCGGAACCACACAACATAAAAAGCCCTGCACCCCTCGACGGAGTGCCGGGCTTTTTGTTTTAGGGTCGCTAGCGCTATAGATCGAAACTTAAGCGCCCGTAGTAAAACCCACCGTTGGTGCCGAACTGCATCACTCGCCGGCTGTACACAAAACCGCGCGATGTGATATTGGCGTCTTTTTGGTGTTCGTCGGGGAAGGTGTTCAACAGATTGTTGGCTCCTACCGATAGACGCAGACCCGGTAGCATCTGATACGACACGTCTACGTCCAGTAAGGTCTTGGCCGAGAAGGTCTCGTCGTGGTCTGGATTGTTGGGTTTGTACTCGACTGGCCCGTAATTGGTGGCCCGGACTAGGGCGCTAAATGCGTCTTGAGAGTAGCGCGCCGACACGCTGACCTTGGTGCGCGGCAGGGCGTCCTCGAGGCGGTTGCGCGCCTCCCGGTCGAACAGCAGGCCCTCGATGGCCGTGCGCTCTTCAGCCGTGGCTTGCCGATCATTGGCCTTCTCAAAGGCCGCGATAAGCCCCTCGGGAATCATGATCTCATCTACCGAGGTCTGGGTGAAATTGGCCGCTGCCGACAGACTAAGGGCACCCGTCCCCAAGGCGGCGCTATACGAAGCCACTAGATCCACACCGCTGGTTGAGGTGTTCACGGCATTGGTAAAGAACTGGGCTGCTGTTGCCCGGAAAGGGGCCAAAATGGCGGCGTAGCCCTCGTTGCTATCAGAGAAGCGCCCGGTCAACACGATCCGGTCTTCGATGGCGATCTGGTAGTAGTCGGCCGTAAGTGAAAAATTGTCCATCAGTTGGGCGGTAACACCCGCGCTGGCATTGACCGAGGTCTCTGGCTCCAGGGCGCCGATGCCGAAGGCTTTGGCGACCGGGCTGCTGTTGTTGGCGGTGAGTACCTCGCGGGGCACCAACTCGCCGGTGACCTCATCGGCGACGAACTGGGTGCTGACGCTATTGAACCAGACTTGGTGCAGGGACGGGGCGCGGAAGCCGTTGCTGGCAGTCGCACGCAGGGCTAGCGCGTCGCTGAGGGCCAAGCGCAGGGCCAGTTTGCCGGTGGCTGTACTCCCGAAGTCGCTGTACTGCTCAAAGCGCCCTCCCACATCAACCGTTAGCATGGCCGACGCTTGTGTTTCCAAGCCGGCGTATGTGCTGATGCTGTTGCGGAAGCGATTGAGGGCGCTGGCTGGGGAGAAGCCTCTAAATACCTGTGCGCCGGAGGCTTTGCCCTCTTCAAAATTGGTGCCATCTACCGGACCGCGACCATAGGAGTAGGACTCAAATTGGCCGGCCTCAATCTGGTAGTTTTCGACGCGGAACTCGCCGCCGAGCACCAGTGAAGTGCGCTCGAACATGCCTGTGTCGAGGGGGCGCACCAAGTCCAAGTTGCCCGAGGTCTGGTTGAAACCGAGCCGCCCGGCGTTGACGGAGGTCGGGCTGTCGGCACCCATGGAAGCGTTGTTGGTGTTTTCGATATTCCACTGGAAGCCGTTGCCGCCTTGGGTCACGCTGAAATCCACATCCCACTTCCCCTTAGCCCCGCGCACCCCTGCGCTAAACGAGCGGTCTTCGATGTCTGGATTGATCTCGGGTAGAAAGCCGTTGGGGTACAGCTCAAAGACCACCCGATTTGGCTGGCTTCCCGGCAGGCGATAGAAGCCCGTGGCCTCGCCCCGGCGGTACGATAGCCCACCAAAGCTGTAGAACTCGGCATCGCCGGACAGGGGATACGCAGCGTTGTAGAAGGCCCCACCCACCGTGGCTTTGCTCTGGCCAATGTTCATGTTGAAAGCATCGTCCGGTAAGTTGTTGTCTTTGATCCACTGGATGTTGGCATCGTCCGCATCCGCGGTGTACTGGCCACCGCGCCGCGTGCGATCGCGCTTTAAAAATTCGCCGGTGACGTTGATGTAGCCGCCGTCGCCCAGACCGAAACCGTAGTTCACATCGGTCTTGACTTGATCGCCGTCTCCTTCGCCCGTGGTGCCTACCAAGTTGTTGAGTTGGATTCCTTCGGTGTCGTCTTTGAGGACGATATTGATCACTCCGGCGATGGCGTCCGAGCCGTACTGGGCTGCGGCACCGTCGCGCAGAATCTCAATGCGCTCGACCGCTGCTTTGGGAATGGAATTGAGATCGACGCCCACTGTGCCGCGGCCGAAGGTGCCGTTGACGTGTACTAAGGCGCTGGAATGGCGGCGCTTGCCGTTGATTAGGACTAGCACTTGGTCAGGCCCCAAGCCGCGCAGGCTGGCTGGGTTGATGTGATCAGTGCCGTCGGCAATGGTCTGATGCGAGGCGTTGAAGGAGGGAGCCAATTGGCGCAGCGTCTGGTTGATTTCGGTTTGGCCGGATTGGCGAATCTCGAGTTCGGAGATGACATCGACCGGGGCCGGCGTCTCAATAGCAGTGCGCA
>JAPPEG010000063.1 GCA_028875345.1 Gemmatimonadota bacterium | reverse complement strand
TTCAGCGGCAGGAAGAGGTTTTCGTCCAGTGGTAGTCGCAGCGCTTTGTTTGGCAGCAAGCCGTTGTCGGTGGGGCTGGGGCCATCGCGCAAGAAAGCGAGGGTCCCCAGCCGCAGGCCAATTTTGCGCTCGATCTGTTTGACCTTGTCGTGGTTGGGACCTAGCCCCGATTGAATGAGCAGTTGGCGCTCAATTCCGAGCTCCATTACGGCGGTCTGCATTGAGGTGGCCGTCAGGATCGCGGCGCGGGATTGATCCGCAATCGAGATGGCATTGTGCTCGGACTGGAACTCCTCCAGCCGCTTCATCTTGTCCTCTAGCTTTTTATCTTCTTCTTGCAAAATCCCGCGGATAAAGTCCAAGCGGTCGGAGGCAGTCTTATGCGAGAACCGCTTGTTGGTGCTATCGAGCAGGACGATGTAGTAATTGGCCATGTCGGCGGCCATGTGCGGGGCTTTGTCTAGGACTGATACCGCAAGCATGCCCTCTTCGGTCATGGCGGCCGTGGTATTGTCGGCGAGGGCCTCAATCGCGTCAGTCAGAGTGCGGGCCTCGTAGCGCTGCATCAAACCGAATTTCTCGACCATCCGCCGCCGCGTCGTCGCGCTCCCGATGGTGGCGAGAGAAATGTCAGATGGCGTGCCCCTCTCCCCGAGACGCAAGGCGGGTATGGGTAAGGACGCGAGCATGCTGGAAAAACCAAAACTCTGCTTCTTCTCTTGGGGAGGCAGAATTTGCACGGTGGCCTCGTATTCCTTTGGCAAGAGGAAGCTGAGGCCACCGGCCAAGACGCAGATGGCCAAGGTGCCGCCGATGATCAGCCATCGGCCCGCGTGTAGTGCCGTTAGCAGATCGATGATGTCGATTTCTTTTTTTTGGGTATTCATTAATAGTGCTCCTTGGGATTCTTATTCTAGAAAAAAGCCCCCCTCAACAAAGCCGCGAGGGTCAGAATATTGAAGACGGTGGGAATAGTCTCTCGGGTGAGTGCCCAGTAATCGATGCGCTCCTTCTGGGGCACCCATATTTCGTCGCCGACCTCGACTATCAGATTGTCTTTGAGTTTCTCGCGGACGCCCGTGCGCGCCCGGACTAGGCGGGCATTGCGTTTGTCGGCGTCGTACAAGTACCCGCCAGCCTTGGTTATGTAGTAGCGCACTTTGCGGCCTATCTCGTAGTCGATCAGCCCGGCTCGCTGCACTTGACCACTGACGTTGATGGTGTGCCGCTGCATGGGGAAAAAGATCACATCGCCGTTGGCGAGCAAGATGTTTTGCTGCTCGTCGCCATCGACAAACAACCGCTCGAAATCGACAGCGACCCGCCCCTTTTCTTCGCGGGTTTTGGTCTTGAGATAAGCCCGATCCTCGATGTTCATGTCGGTGAGGCCCGCCACCTCGCTCTGTCTCTTTAGCTGCTCTAGCTGCGGGTCTTTCTCGGCCCGTACCTTGGTGCGGATTACTCGGGCACCGATGAGAGACGCCTCATCGGTTAGGCCGCCGGCCGCGGCTACCACGTCCTTGATGCGGGTAACGCCGGGTTCGATGCGGTAGCGGCCTTGGAACCTGACCTCGCCAGAGATCACGACCGTGTGCGTGGACTGCCACAGCGATTGCGTGCGGATAAAGATCGCGTCGTTGGGGCGTAGCTCAATGTGGCGGATGGTCTCGTAGTTCAGTTCCTCCAGCGTCTCTTTGGCGCTGCCTAGCTCAATGACTTCGGCCTGATCGGTGCCCTCTTGAAAGCGCCAGAGTTCGGCGCTGATCAGCGGTTTGGAGCGGTTCAAGCCCTTGGCCAATGTCACGAGGTCGCCGAGGGTGTCCCCGGGTAGGAACTCGTATTCGCCCTCTTGGTTGACCGCGCCGAAGATGGACACCGAATGCTTGCGAAACGAGACGTGGACCATGTCGCCCATACGCACGTAGGGATTGTGCGCGAGGTCGCCGGTGGCGAGGAACATATCGAGATCCACGCGCTCGCTGGTACCGTCGCGGTGGATCAGTTGGATGGAGCGTCGGCCTGTGTTGCGGTTAGTGGCTTCACCGGCATCTTGGTCCTGCAACGCGACCTGTTGCAATTGGTACTCAAAGCCGCCAGCCTGTTTGATTATATCTAAAACCCGCGTAGTCGGATAGATGGTGAAGCTGCCCTCGTTCAGCACTGCGCCGGTGACGTACGCGGTGAAGAAGCGCATACTCACAAGGGAGATACTGATGCCCACGTTAGGATATTTGTTTTGGACTGCGGTCGAGAGGCGCTCTTTGGTCGCGGTCAGCGATAGACCCGAAATGTGAAACGAGCCGACGGTGGGGATGAGGACATTGCCCTCTGGATTGACCTGCAAGGTATAGGGCTGGTCAAATTCGCCCCAGATGTAGAGTTGCAATACGTCGTTGGGGCCGACGATATATGTGTCCGGGTCTATATCGCGATCCTGACCGATGCGCGTCTTGTCCGCGCTTAAACCGCTGGGTAGGCTCGCCTTACCGGAGGTCAAATCTTGATTTAGGGCCGGTAGGTCGGACGCGGAAAGGGGCTGTAGTTTGGCTTCTTCTTCGCCCAACTTGATCAGGCGTTCCAAGCTCTGGGCACTCGCTGGCCCTGCTAGCCCGCAAAAGACGAGGGCGCAAGCAAGGGCAAAAATGCTCGTTGGCATAGTTCCTCCTATTTACCTAATTCGCTGATAGTATTTCCCATAATGTCGATGTTTTCACGGCAGTTTGCCCAAATAGCGCACCCAATTGGCCGCGGCCTCCTCCGCAGTGAACCCAATGAGTTCAGCTAGTTTGGCGGCGACGGCTGCCACCCGCGCCGGATGGCCCACGGCCCCGCCGATGGGCACGGGTGCGTCCGTTTCTAACAGCAGCAACTCGCGGTCGATTTCTGCGACCACGGCTTGGGTCTGCGGGTCGCCGAGGACGGACGGACCGACGGACACGTAGATCCGCTCTGCGCGGC
Organism: Gemmatimonadota bacterium; assembly: GCA_028875345.1. Classification (GTDB taxonomy): domain Bacteria; phylum Latescibacterota; class UBA2968; order UBA8231; family UBA8231. The sequence continues at coordinate 1,528 of JAPPEG010000063.1, read as the reverse complement.
AGATCCGCACGAGTTTTTTGGACTGAGTGAACCAGTGTAGCTGGGCGTTGAGTTGGGTGCGGTGGCGAAATTCCACGGCCCGCTCTAAGGTCTGCCGCTGGGCGCGGCGCGAGTGCAGGTTGATCGGCTTGCTGCACTGTGCCGCTAGGTCGAGTTGTTGCGTGAGGACGTCCTGTTGCTGAGCCTGCTGCTCTGGGCTAGTCGCCCATTTGTAGTCGAGGCCGACCTCGCCGAGGACATCGGCCTCGGGCAGATGCGCGGCCAGATAGGCGAGTCCTTCGGCGAGTTCTGCGTCTGTAGCTTGGGTAATCCACGCCGGATGCAAGCCCAGCCCAGCCAACACCTGATCTGGATACCGCCGCTTGAGCGCGAGCACCGCGCGCATGGAGTTGGCGCTTTCACTGACGGCGACAACCTGCCCTACTCCGGCTTGGGCGGCCGCCGCGAGCACGGCGTCGGCATCGGCAAATTGGTCGAGATGACAGTGGCTATCGACGAGCATCTAGACCAGCCCTGCGGTCTCGCCGCAACCGAGCATCAGATTGAGGCACTGCACGGCATTGCCCGACGCTCCTTTGCCGAGGTTGTCGAGCCGCCCGACTAAAACCAATCCTCGCTCGGGGTCGCCCCAGACCGATAGCTCGACGAAGTTGGTATGGCTCAATCCCGTTAGGTCGAGGAATTTGTCGTCGCGTAACACAGCGTCTTGTGGCGCGACCACCTTTACAAAGGGACAGTCCGCGTAGTACTTGTGCCAGACCTCGTACACGGTTTCGCGATTGACTCGGGGACGGGCGACAAATTCCGTGGGCACGGGCGTGCTTACTACCATGCCGCAGAACGAATGATTGACGGACGGCACAAAGAGCGGCTGCTTTTCGCACCCGCTGAATTTCCAGATCTCGGGCAAGTGCTTGTGCTCGCCGTCGAGGCCGTATAGGCAGAAAGGCTTGTGCTCGCCTTCTTCCTCGTATTCGGCGATCATCGCCTTCCCCCCGCCGGAATAGCCAGACACCGCGTTGATGGCCAGCGGCGCGGTCGGCAGGAGCAGCCCCTGCGAGATGAGGGGCCGCACGGCGAGGATGAAGCCGACGGGATAACAACCGCAATTGGCGACTTTCTGCGCGCGGCGAATTTGTTCTTTGTGCGCGGGTGAAATCTCGGGCAGCCCATAGACCCACTCGGGGTGGACCCGGCGCGCCGTGCTCGTGTCGATGACCTTGGTCTGCGGGTTTTCGAGCAAGGCGAGGGCCTCGGCTGCCGCGTCGTCGGGCAGGCAGAGGACGCACAAGTCCGCGCGGTTGAGAAATTCGGCCCGCGCGCACGGATCCCGGCGATGCTCCGGTGGAATGAGCAATACCTCCACATCCTCACGCCCGGCTAGCATCTGGCGAATGCGCAGCCCGGTCGTTCCCTCTTGGCCGTCTATGTAAATCGCAGGTTTTTTCATGTGCGAATTATCTTTGGTCCGTATCGCGCAATTCCAACTTCTTGACCCGCTGCAACGCATCTTCGAGCAAGTCCCTAT
>JAPPEG010000191.1 GCA_028875345.1 Gemmatimonadota bacterium | reverse complement strand
GGCTCAACCACCAGCACGACATGTCCGATCTGGCCTGCCTCGAAAGCTTTGCGGCACGCGGAGCTGGCGGCAACATCGTCTTCGTCGAGCCTGAGCGCGAGTTGGTCATCGTCCTGCGCTGGTGCGGCAACGCCAAGGCCGTGATCGACCGCATCCTCGCCAGTGAAGTTTGAGGCCCGACTGCGAGTATAGGGAACTGGTCGACGATTTGGTGATTGGGTACTCTGCCTTGCTTTTTTTATGGATCCATTCTAACTTCGACCTCCTGACAATACACGTCCAAGCTCGTTTCTCACCAAACGCAGTTACCCATCAATCATCGCTATAAGTCGTTTAAAAACAAAAATTAACCTCGACTGCACAAAAGGCCGCCGAGCTATATTGAGGAGAGAGAGATGTCCACTGAGGTGTTCATGGGAAGCCCTGAAGAAGACGAAGAGGTGGAGGATGTCACTCCGCCAACTAACCCCGATGACTTCTTCGCAAATAGTGCGTTTCGGATGATCTACCAGACAAACAATTTTTTTCTTCCGCAGATTCGGGATCTGATTGACAGAGGTGAGGTCCTGAATCTCCGACCGGCATATCAGAGACGCCTTCGCTGGACCGTTCCACAGAAATCAAAACTTATCGAGTCGCTTCTGCTAAATATTCCCGTTCCGCCGATTTTTCTCTATGAAAGCAACGAAGCTCGGTACGAAGTAATGGATGGACAGCAGCGTCTAAATTCGGTGCGTGAATTTATTGCTGGCGACTTCGCTCTGTCTGGCCTGCCGATTCTTACACCCCTAAACGGTCTTCGCTATTCCCGCTGCCCTCCGCGGGTGAGGCGTGCACTGGACCGCGCCAGTCTTTCTGCTATCGTTCTCCTTCTTGAGAGTGAAACCGTTGAATCGTCTTCGAGGATTCTGACGCTGACTGATATTCGCCGTTTTATATTTGATCGACTCAATACTGGGGGGACAAAGCTCAATCCCCAGGAGATCCGGAACGCATTAAATCCAGGCGTCTTCAACAAGACTTTGATTGAAATAACGAGGCTTCCACTCTTCACCACGGTATTCGAAATACCACCTTACACAGAAACGGATCCTAACGAATACTATGAGAACCCGGATCGGCAGAAGAACAACCTTTATGCGTCAATGGGAGACTGCCAACTCGTTCTACGCTATTTCGCCCTTAGGGATGATGCCAACATTCGTGGATCTATGAAATCGATGCTCGATCGAGCAATGGAAGTGAAGATCACGAAAGCAGAGGGGGAAGTGTGGAAACAGGACTATCAAGAGAGGTTCCAGTTTCTCTATAACCTCTTTGAAGGCCATCCGTTCCGTTTGCCCCCCGATGAGAGGGGACGTGAACGGCTATCAGCGGCAGTTTACGATGCCTCAATGGTCGCTATCAATGATCTTTGGGACGAACGAAACAGGATTGAGACTGACAAAGCAAATGTCCAGCAACGCATGATGGAAGCGATGAACGACGACAGCATTGTGCCTATACTCACTGGTCAGCAGAATACTGCTAACGCGGTCCGGGAGAGGATACGTCAGATGCGTCGGATATTATCACCTCAGTGAGATTGGTGTGAGTACTTACTTTTCCGTCATCACCAAGGATTTTGACGACGACCTCGACGCCATTCGGTTGTTGGTCCAAACTTTCGACGGTCCTCGCGAGAATGCGAAGACCCGCATCGCAGCGGCGAATTCCGCGACGCTCCTGTTGGCGGCGACTTTCGAGGAGTTCGTACGGGAAATGGCCCGAGCCTATGCGAAGGCTGTAGTCGATACAACTACATCATTCGAAGGGTTACCCCAAAAGATGGCGAATACGGCTTGGCGGCGCACGATGGAAACGCTGGCTCGCAGTCGGATCGACAACAAGATACATCCTAATGTAATTTCAGAAGCGCATGCACGCTTCAACGCGGTTTACAAATTCTGCAAAGGCGATCTTACGCAAGACATCTACGTAGAACTCATTCACAATGAAAATAACATGCGAGGTAAAGAGATAAATTCGCTGTTTACAATCAGCAATCTGAAGAACGTGTGCCTAAAGATAGCGGAAAAAAGGCCGCTTCTTGATAATTTTGGCGAGGCTGAAGCAAAAAAAACCCATGGGAGACTATTAGAAAGTCTAGACGAGTTCTTTGAACGACGCAACGATATTGCTCATTCTCTCAATGCCACTTCCTCCAGTGGACCTAGCCAGATACTGAAAGATATCGATATGTTCGATGCTATAGGAAAGTCCCTTTGCGAGACGCTGGAGGCTCTAGCTCCAGAGCCTCCGAAACCTATGGAAGAGATGGCCTGACCTAGTAAAACTAGATAGTCAAAGGTCATGAAGCATAGGAAGGTGACCGGGAGTCGGCTGGCTTGACTATGTTATTCTGAGCATGTATAAAATAACAGAAGTTGGAACCCAATGAGGGCAACATTATGGAAAATCCGCTGCAAGTAATAGAACTGATCGGCACAATCGATGAAAAGGGCCAACTACACCTAGACGAGCCAATCTCCGCAGTTGGCCAAGGGCGAGTTCGCGTTATTCTACTTCCAGAAGAAGCTGAAATTGGAGAGCATGAGTGGCTAAAAACTGCGGCTGGAAATCCTGCTTTTGACTTCCTAAAAGATCCGGACGAAGACATTTATACGCTGGATGATGGACAGCCGTTCAATGACCAGAGGTAAAATCGTCCTCGTTCCCTTCCCCTTCGATGATCTATCAACCGCCAAAGTAAGACCCGCCGTCTGTCTGACCGAACCAACGGGTCCGCAGCACCACGTTGTGCTCGCCTTTATTACCAGCCAAGCTCCCGACAAATTGCTCGATTCGGATGTGCTGCTGAGTGAGCAGATCCCTGATTTCCCTGCAACCGGTCTGCGTCTTTCTTCTACAATACGCTTACACCGTTTGCTGACGATCTCTACTTCACTGATTCAACGTGAATTGGGCCGATTGCCCAATTCAGTACGAAATGAAGTAGGCGAAAAACTCCGTACGCTTTTTGGATTAAGTTGAAAACTGAAGGCACTAGCGCTGCCGTGATCGACCGCATCCTCGCCAGTGAAGTTTGAGGCCCGACTGAACTGGTCAGCAAAATACTGCTACGGCGGTCCGAGAAAGGATGCGTTTGGTGCGGCGGATGCGCGGCGGCGATGACCATTCATCGAAAATTTCGGCGTGGAGACTGTCGACTTCAGGCGACAGAGAAAACGCCGATCCCCCTTTGGTTACGGATTGACAAGGTTTTCTATACGGACTGTATTGGTCTGTATGAAGCGAGTTATTCAAATCCAACTGCTCCCCTCTGCCGATCAGGCCACGGCTCTCTTAGCGACCATGCACCGTTTTAATGCCGCGTGTGATTGGGTCGCCGAGCGAGCCTTTGAGCGCAAGCTGGCCAATCGTTATGCCCTGCATAAGCTATACTATTATGACGTGCGCCAGCAGTTTGACCTGCCCGCGCAAATGGCCTGTCTGACCTTTGCCCAAGTGGCGGCGGCCTACAAGCGCGACAAGAGCAAAAAGGTGTCTTTTTGCCCGCTGGCGTCGATGCCGTATGACCGGCATCTGCTCCACTACAGAGACTTCAAAGAGGTCTCCCTTTCTACGCTCCAGGGTCGCATCGTCGTGCCGATGGTCATGGGCGACTACCAAGCCAGCCAGCTCGGCCACGTCAAGCGGTATGCTGAGTTGGTGCGACGGCGCGATGGTAAGTGGTTCTTGATGGCTACGGTCGAATACGACGACGCACCGCCAGTCGATCCTGACGACTTCCTCGGCATCGACTTGGGCGTAGCCAACCTAACCACGGACTCGGATGGTCAACGGCACTCGGGTGCCGACGTGGAGCGGGTGCGCGAAAAGTGCCAGACGCTGCGCCAGCGCCTTCAATCGGCGGCTGACCTGACCAAGAACCATCGGGCGCGCAAGCGCATACGCAAGAAGCTGCATCGGCGCGCGCTTAAAGAAGCCGACTTCCGTAGAAATACCAATCACGTCCTCTCCAAGCGTATCGTTGAGCAGGCTAAAGGCACTATCCGGGGTATTGCCCTCGAAGACCTCAAGGGCATCCGAGATAGCATCCGGTTTCGCAAGCCTCAACGCGCCCGCATGACGGGATGGGCTTTTGACCAACTGAGGCAGTTTATCACCTACAAGGCGCAAGCCGCTGGCGTGCGGGTCGAGAGGGTCGATCCCAAGCATACTAGTCAGAGGTGTGCCGAGTGTGGCCATGTCGAGCGGGCGAATCGTTTATCTCAATCTCGGTTTTGTTGTCGTCGGTGTGGGCACCAAGCTCATGCCGATGTCAACGCGGCTCGGAACATCCGAGCCAGGGCTCTGTGTCAACGAGCCTATAGTCTCGGCCTGCCTACCGCTACGGCGGCTGGGTAAGGCCAGGGACAAGTCGCCTCCTTTAGGGGGCGGTGGTTGACTTGCTCAATACTCAAAAGCACCCTAATTTATTCTAAGGCATTGTCTTATAAAAAATTAGACAGCTTCC
>JAPPEG010000073.1 GCA_028875345.1 Gemmatimonadota bacterium | reverse complement strand
GCACCACTAGGGGAACGGTTGCCGAGTTGGAGACGAGTTGGTCGAACGCTTCCTCTTGGACGACGCCCTGGCGCAATTGCATCTGGATCTCTGCTGGATCGTCGAGGAATGATTTCATCAAGCGGTCGCTTGCTTTGGTCAGGCAGGCCACGGTGGCGGCATCAATGGCTTGCGGGACCATGAGAAAGCCGTCGGCTGCAAAAGCGCGGCGCTGCGCGTGGGTCAATTGGACGAATTGCATTGTTCCCCCGAGTTGAATCTATGGTTAGATCATCGGCATCCTGTTCGCCGAAAAAATAGGGCGTAATTACCTCTCAACCAACTTTTCCTCAAAAGGAGGACACCAATATGAAAATCACGGCGATTAAAACCTTCATGGGGCTATTCAGCGGCCGCAATCGCGGGCTGATAAAGGTCGAAACCGACGAAGGTATCCACGGCTGGGGCGAGGCGTATTCCATTGGTCCCGACCTGTCGATAGAACCTATTGCCGACTACATCTTCGAAATGATCAAGGGCGAAGATCCGCGTCGCATCGAGTACATCATGCTCAAACTCACCCAGCAATTCCGCTTTCCCCCTGGCGGCGTCGGCCTAGCGGTGAGTTCGGCCGTTGACCACGCTCTGTGGGACATCTCCGGCAAAGCCGCTGGCCTGCCGGTGTACATGCTGCTGGGCGGTTCCTGCCGCGATCGGGTGCGCGTGTACCAGGGGGCGGGGGGGCGCGACGGCGAGGAGACGGCCAACAGTGCTCTGCGCCTCAACGAAGAGTGGGGTTTTACGGCCTTCAAACTCAGTCCATTCCGCCTCAGCCCGGACGTCGCCCGCTGGGGGCGCATTTGCGCGGAGGCGGCCAAGTACTTTGAGGAGATTCGCCAGCACGCACCCGCGGACTTTGAATTCGCCTTTGATCCCCACGCCAAGATCTTCGAGCCCGTCCGCGCCCTGCAGTTGGCCAATGCGCTGGCACCCTACGATCCCTACTTCTACGAGGAGCCGCTGCGTCCCGAGCATACTGCCGCTTGGGCGCGGCTGCGCCAGCAGATGCAGATTCCCTTGGCCACTGGCGAGTGCCTGTACACCCGTTGGGAATTTCTCGACCTGATGGCAGCCCAAGCCGTGGACATCATCCAGCCGGATGTGTGCGTGTGCGGCGGCCTGCTCGAAATGCGCAAAATCGCCGCCATTGCCGAGGCCCACTACGTCAGCGTAGCGCCGCACAACCCCATGGGGCCGGTGGCCACTGCGGTCAATGTGCACTTTGCGGCGGCCACGCCCAACTTCAAAATTCTGGAGTACATCTCGCCCTTGAGCAACGAGTGGAAGGACTGGGTGGACGAGCCTTATCTGCCGAAGGATGGCTACCTCGAACTGCGCGATAGACCGGGCCTGGGCATCGATGTAAACGAAGACGCCATTAGCGAAGACCGATACGTCCACTGGCAGCGCACCTGTCCGGTGCGGCCGGATGGGTCGACAGGGTACATTTGAGTCGCTAGCGCACTACGACTTGCCGCACTTTGACGCGGCGCGCCGTGCCCTCTGGACCCTGTACGGTGAGCACGACTATGTATTCCCCGGCTTCTTGGTACTGGTGAATGGGGTGTTGTTCGGTCGCGGTGGTGCCATCGTCAAAATCCCACGACCAAGAGGTGATGGTGCCGTGGGAAAGGTCTTTGAAGGCCACTAGTCTGCGTTCCATATCCAGCACTTGGAATTCCCACTGCGCTTCGAGCGGTTTGCGAAAGCGGCTCGCGAGCGGCATGAGCCGAAAGGCGCACAAATTCGAGGCGTCTGAGTCCATGCGGGTCTCGTGAGAGAGGTTCCAGAACCCCTCGTACGAGCTGTTGCTTTCGTCGTAGTCGAGCACGGCCCACGACAGTCCGATGAGAGTGTTTTCCACCAGTTTGGATACTACCGCTCGCTCGGGGCCCTCATAGGGGGCGTAGTCAAAAGGCGTGATCCAAAATTCGAGCACCAGGCGGCCGCTCTCGCCCTCGGCAAAATCGTAGGAGTACGCGTGGTTGGCGTAGGGCAGTCGGCCGATCCACGGCTGGCAACCCCAGACGAAAGCCCAGTCGCGGCCCTCGCCGGGCGGCGTGAAAATGTGGTAGTTCTGCGCGTGCACTCCTTTGAATGTGAAGTGGCTGTCCCATTCATCCAACTGGGGGTTGTTGATGTTGGGACCACCCGAGCGGTCCGCATCGACGGCGACTTCAAAAATGTCCCCGCGACGGTAGTGCATGTTCCAGTAGTCATCGCGGGCTTCGTAGAGAAAGTAGAGCCGGTTCAGACCATTGACCCAGCCCACTCGCACGGCTACGTCTAGATCTTCCAAATCGTGGTTGGTGCCCTTGCCCTTGACGGTTTCCGCGAGTTCCTCAGTGCCGATTACATAGGATTCGGGTACGATCTCCCAGTCGTCGGTCTGCCCATCAATGCGGGGTATCATAGTGGGGGGGAACTGGAAGATTGCGAACTCTTTGTCGGGGCGTTCAAGTGCTTGTACAGGGGCAAGGGTTAGCAGAGCCAGCCCTAGGAATCCAGCCAGATTTTGCTTCATGTTGGGAGATCCTCCAAGATGAAATTCAATTTGCTGTTGTGTGCTTAGTATTCTACCTATTTTGACTGCTGGCGAAAATTGCACGACATCCAATGTTCGCAACCCACCTAAGCGAGAAAATGCGTTTATGACGATCCCGAACGGCGCGACTCGTCGCTCCCTCTTCGCGTGGATATTGCTGGTCCTCGGCGCGACCTGGTCCGGCTGCGCGGACGTTCCCGATGACGGGGATGTGGTCTTGAAGATCGTCTGGATGGGCCCCGAACTCGAGACCTACGGGGTATGGAAAGCGGGGTTCGAGGCGGAACATCCCGGCGTGACCATTGAACAGCAATACGTCTCCTATGACCAAGGGCCGACGTTTTACAATACCATGATACAGGGCGACAACCTGCCCGATTTGGGTTTTCTCTTTATGGGCATGATACCCGAATATGCCGAGCGGGGCGTGCTGGAGCCGTTAGATGCTTTTATGAGTGCTGCCGAACGCGCAGAGTGGATCGACGTCGCCCTGAGCGCGGGCGAGTACAAGGGAAAAACCTACGGGGTGCCGCTGGTGGGAGCCAACCGGACGCTCTACGTGCGCCGGGACTGGATGCAGAAGGTGGGAGCGCCAGAAGCTCCGACGACGTGGGAAGGGGTCCGCGCGCTGGCGAATGCGCTCAACCAGCCGCCCAAGCGCTATGGGTTTTGTATCGGCGCTGGCCGGCAGAAACACCTAATGCAGGATCAGATCGCGATGATGTGGGGGGTTGGGGCACGCTTCTTCGACCGGGAGGGCCAACTGGCGATCAACAGTCTTCAAGCCATTGCCTACGTCGAGTTCCTGACCGACATGCACCTTTCGGACCAGGTCATGCCTCCGGGCATTCTGAATTTGAATGCCAACGAATGCTACGCCGAGATGGCCGCGGGCAAGGTGGGGATGTTGTTCAGCGGCCCGTGGCAGGACCAGTTGTGCCGGGATGCGGGCGTCGAATGCGAGCCTTTGATGATCCCGGACGGCGAAGATCGCAAGATGCTGCTCATTGTCGATGTCTTTGGCATGTTTTCTACTTCGCAGCACAAAGACCTAGGCTATGAATTCATACGTTTTATCCAACGCTTGGAAAATCGCCGGTTGATCGACATGGAAGTAGGGGGCGTACCCATGACGAAAAACGTGGCCGACGATCCCTACTACCAGTCGATCCCAATACAGAATTATCAGGCGCAAAGAAAGTTGCTGCAATTGACGCCCAAACACCCAGAATGGACCAAGATCCAGGATGGATGGGGAGAAGCGATCCAGATGGTTTTGGCGGGTACGGCGACACCGGCCGAGGCGCTTAACACCGTGTACGATCGCTTGCTGAAGGAATTGGAAAACCCGGCGCTGCCCACGCCTTGAGGCCGCATTTTCGCACGGGAGATGTAGGGGAGGTATCGTGGAAAGAGAGAAACGCCGGCTGGCCTATTTTTACATTGCGCCAGCAGCTCTATGGCTGCTGCTGTTCATGGGATTTCCCATTGTCGAAATCCTCAAGACCAGCCTCTACCACACCTCCTACAAAGGGGAGGTCTTTGTGGGGGCGCAGAACTATACGGATATGGTCGGGGACGATGTTTTTCTGCTGGTGCTCAAAAACACGGCTGTGTGGACGGTGCTTGCCGTACTGATGAATGTGGGGGTGGGCTTGGCCGCTGCTCTATTGTTGAGTCGCAGTACGATCATCTGCGAATTGATCCGCAGCTCGTTGATCTTGGCCTGGGCCACGCCGCTGGTAGTAGCGGCCATCGCCTGGAAATGGATGTACAACGGCGAGTACGGACACCTCAACGCGTTGTTGCTGTCGCTGCATATCGTCGATCATCCCGTGCAGTGGCTGACGAGCGCTTCTACGGCGTTTGGCGGTGCTCTGTTTGCTAGGCTGTGGACGGCCTTGCCGTTTACGACCTTTGCATTCCTCTCGGCCTTGCAGGCCATTCCGGTCCATCTGTACGAGGCCG
>JAPPEG010000098.1 GCA_028875345.1 Gemmatimonadota bacterium | reverse complement strand
CGTCGGTGATGATCACTTCGGTGGGGTTGGAAAAAATGGCGATGGGGTTGTGGCGAACGATATTGACTTGGGCCATGAGCTCCTCGGTTGATTTTGTGAAAGGTTGCCGCGAATTATATTGCTAAAAAATAGGCGCTCTGCCGACGATAGACAATAGGGAGGGGCGGATGTCCACCTGCGCCGTGCTCTTTGCCAAAAAACCAGCCCCTGGAGCGGTCAAAACCCGGCTCCAGAGTCATTTGAGTGCCCATGACGCTGCGCGTCTGTACGAGGCCCTGCTGCTCGATTGCGCCACTGCGCTGCACGCGACACAGGCCGCTGCCAAGGTCGTGGCCTTTACCCCGGCCTATGCCGAAGACGCCCTGCGCACCCTACTGACTCCGATTGGCACCTTCGAGTACGTGCCGCAGCCCGAAGGCGATTTAGGACAGCGGATGGAGGGCCTGATGCAGTGGGCTTTTGCGCGGGGGGCCGAGCGAGTGGTCCTCGTCGGCTCGGATAGCCCTTCTCTGCCGGCCGCGTACATCGATGAAGGGCTGGTGCTCTTGCGCGAGAAGGAGGTAGTCTTAGGCCCGAGTACGGACGGCGGCTATTACTTGGTGGGCCGGCGCAAAGGGGAAAGCCGGATATTCCAAGACGTGGCTTGGAGTACCGGGATGGTACTGGAGCAAACGCTAGCGCGCTTGGGGACGCAAACCCTTGGCCTGCTGCCGCCTTGGTACGATGTGGATACGCCGGCTGAGGCTGGGTTCCTAAAGGTGCATCTCGAAGCCTTGGCGCGGGCGGGAAGTACCCAGGGACGGCACAGCTTGGCCGTACTGCGCGACCTTGCATTGCCGCTGCCCTAGCGGTCGGCTTTCTTGCGGAACAAGGCTTCCCAGCGGTCTAATTCGTCTGGGTCGAGAGACGGGCAGGCTTCCATACCGTCGCGGTCAGTCGCGGTCGGTGCCTCGTCGGCTTCCTTGCGGAATAAGGCTTCCCACTGATCTAGTTCGCCCGGATCTAAGGACGGATCGGCTTCCGTACCGTCGCGTTCGGGCGCAGGCGCGGGCGCGCTCGGTGCATGGACAGGTCCTGTGAGTTCGTCGATAAAATCTTCAGAACAGGTCGAGCGGATCTTGTGGCGCGCGGCGCAGCGCTGAACGGCGCGGTCTGAGCTGATAACCCGCAGCCACTTGGCACCGTGTTTTTTTTCTACTGCTTGCGCGATTAGGTCGTCGGCCTGCTGGGGGTAGCGCGAGAATTCTATGGTGACGTGTGGGCCACTTGCACTCGCTGCGCTCGGCGATTCGCCGGTGCCGTCGTAGTACAGCGTAATGTGCTTGTCGGCGCGGCGGCCGTAGGCGGCGAGTGCCTGCTGCAAGCGGTTGCGCGCTTGTTCTAGCGTGTCGCCCCGGCCTTGGAAAAGCTGGCTCGCTTTGATGAGGTTGTAGCCGTCTATGAGCAGGTGCTCTCTCTTGGTGGCCACCGCTGCTGTCCTCACGCGAGATGGATGCCTTGGGCATTGAGCTGGTAGGAGACCACTCTACTTTCGGCAAAGGCCGCGTGTTGGCGCAGCTTGTCAAGCCTTGAGCGCAACTCGGCCGCTTGCCCCTCGGCGGCGATGAGGAGGGCAAAGCCACCGCCGCCGGCACCGGTGAGAAGCCCGCCCTCGGTCAGGTCGGCGATCTGGGGATTTTCGAAAAGGTGTTGCAAAGCGTCATTGGTGGCTTGGGGGTCGAGGATGCAGCGCAACTGCCAGTAGCGGTTGGCTAGCCGCCCGAGGTCGGCGTATGCGTCCGCGCACAGCGCGGCTACTATTTCGTCGTGAATGGCCAGCGATTCGCGGATGGCCGCATAGCGCTGGCCATCCCGCGACAGATAGGCGTCGAGGACGACGTTAAGGCCGCGGGTTGCCGAGCGCGATATCCCCGTGTCGAAGAGAACGACTCGCTCGGTGAACAGGCTTTCGTCCACCTCGGTGAGGAACGTGCGCTCGGGCGCGGGCAGGCCGTCGGTCGGCGGCGCGTAGAAGTTCTTGATGGCCGAGGGGCCGCCGCTGGCACCGCGCGCATCCTGCCAACCGCTGTTGAGGCCGAGGCTCTGTTCGAGCATGAGGCTTTGGTCGTAGAGGCCGGGGTACTCGCACGCGGGCGCGGCATAGGGGTGGCCGGAGAGGTGGTAGAGCATTTTGAGGATGGCAGCGGACAAGACGCCGCTGGTTCCTAGGCCGGACCCTTGTAGCACCTTGCTACTGGTGGTGATTTCCAAGCCACCGCCGCCGGTAAAGGCGGCGATGTCTTGGATGATGTCTGTGGAATTCGACCGGACGATGCCTGCGTGTACTAGTCCTTGCTTGACCAATCGCAGGGCTTCGTCGCCACTGCGGCGATAGGCAAAAAACAGCTCGCTGACGGTTGCGGCCGCGCTTTGTTTGCTGGCTTCAAAGTCGGCCTTGAAGCCTCGCGAGCGCGAGCGGAGGATGAGTTGGGGTTCGGCTAGCCTCCGTGCGGAGACTTCCAGCGGCGGTTGGGCGCGCTCTTCCTGGCCCTGTTGCAGGTTGACGGCGATGTTGAGGGTCTTGCCGCCCTGTTCTTTGCTTCGCAGGTGATTGTCCGAGGCATTGGCGCTGGAGATCCCTAGGCGCAGGGGCGATTGGATGCAAAAGGCTTGCTCGTAAGCTGATTCGATCATGCGCGGCTCAGTGGCGCGACCTTCGTCGAGGGCGGCCAAGCTGCGCTGGAGGTCGATGCTCTGTAGCTGATTGATCCGCGCCTCGTAGGCAGCGGCCAGTTTGTCGAGGTGCTTAGCTTCTTTGAGCTGGATGATGTCTTGGCCGTCGATGCAGCAGGGCGGCAGCGCTCGCCGCCAGACCCGCGCCTCGGCGGCGAGTGTCCGGTAGATGTCGGCCATGATGCGGGCGACGCGCATCCCGCGCAGGCAGCGAACCGAGACATCGCATTCTTCTAGATAAGCATTGAGGCGTTTGAGCACCTGCAAGAGCGTCTTGGGGGATTCGGAGGGCAAAAGGCGCAGCAGTTGGCGGTGGTCGAGATCGATTAAGCCATCGACTAGATCGATGGCTAGTTGCGGCAGCTCTTGGGCAACTGCATCGCCAAAGAGCGCTTCCCACTCGTCGGGCGTGGTTGCCGCGAGAAGCGCATCGATGGCCGCAGGGGTTTCTAAACGGGACAAAAGTGCCCGATTGAAGAGCAGGTCGCGGAGGAAGCGGCGCTTTTCCTCGGGTTTGCCTCCGGTCCGCGCTGCGTCGAGGATGTGATCGACGAGCGATTGGACTTCGCGCAAATCAGCGGCTTGTTCGAGGCGTTCGAGGAATGCTTTCATGTGGTTAGTAGGGATGAGGGTGCGCTGAAAATTATACGCAAAAAACGCGCGCCGCGCATTAGGGAGGGGCGTCAGTAGGCATTAGCTCACCGGCTTCTACGGCGAAATCGAGGTGGTTTTGTCGCGGAGGCAGCGGGCAAATATAGGTGGGATTGTACGCGCAATATGGGTTATAAGAATTATTAAAATCAATGACATACATGCCATCGCCCTCCCGCGTCAGGCGCGCGTAGCGCCCGCCCCCATACGTGGTGTGGCCGTTGGTCAGATCCTTGAAGAAGACTTCCGCTTCGCCGGTTTGCGGGCTGCGGTACACTTCTAGCCAAAAGTCTTTTTCGCCAAAGGCCGCAACAAAGCGCCCAAATCGCTCGAGCTCGGTGGTGGTGCCGTCGGTATTGGGGATTTCGACGATGCGCTGGCGGCCGTAGATGTGCAGTTCGCCCCGCAGGCGATAGCGGAGGTCGATGGGATAGTACGCAAGTTGCTCAAAGTGGGCGCGCTGTTCTGGCAGCAGCGGCGAATCCTCGCTTTTGAGCAGGCTGTCCTTGGCAGCGCGGAGCACTTCGATCTCGGCGCGGATGGAGTCGTCGGCTGAGGTAGACCCAAAGGATAGGGATAGACAGCAGGCGATGGCGCAGAGTGGGGTTTTACGCGCCGCGATGAATAGGCTCACAGGCATGGCAATATCTTAGACTCCATTGGCCGCCACAGCAAATGGCCCAAATCGACGGTCGCTTCGCCTTGTCTGCCCTATTTGGTCGTCCTACATTCCTGCGACAAACAGGAGGAAAATCCATGCGTTTACAGGATCGCATCGCCGTTGTTACCGGGGGGAGTTCGGGCATTGGGCGGGGTATTTGTCTCGAATTGGCCCGCGAAGGGGCCAAGGTAGTAGTGGCCGATATGCAGGAAGCGCCCAAGATCGGCAAGTTTCACGAGACCGAACCGCAGCCACCCACGGCTGAAGTTATTGTCGGAGAGGGCGGCGAGGCGCTCTTCGTCGAGACCGATGTGGCCGACGAAAAAGCAGTGGAAAACCTAATCGCCCGCAGCGTCGAGCGCTTTGACGGGGTAGATATTCTGGTCAACAACGCCGGGATCATCATACCGGGGGACAGCCAAGAACTATCCGTCGAGGATTGGGATCGGGTCGTGGGCGTCAACCTGCGTTCGATTTTTCTCACGACCAAATTTGCCGCGCCCTATCTGAGAAAATCTGCGGCTGGACGCATTGTCAACAT
>JAPPEG010000144.1 GCA_028875345.1 Gemmatimonadota bacterium | reverse complement strand
CGCCAGACCTCGGTGCCCGTCTCCGCGTCGAGAGCCACCACGCGCGTGTACATGGCGAAGAGGTAGAGGACGTTGCCGATCATGATGGGCGTTGCTTGGAATGGGCCAGGCCGGGTGCCGTACTCCTCGAGGGGCATCTCGTTCGACTCCCATTGCCAGACGATCTCCAGTTCGCCCACGTTGGCGACCGTAATGTCCCCAGCCGCCGAGTACTTGGTGTGCGCCTGCTCGGCACCGACGTACGGCCATTCAATCATTACGCCCGGTTCCTGGGCACCCGCGAGGGTGGTAAACAAGAGGGCGGCTGTCGCAATGAATCGCTTCATGGAGGGGAATCCGATTGGAGAATGGAAACTAGTTTCGCGGCGTATTCTAGATATGGGTCGGCAATATGCAGTTCGCTGAAAACGCGCGCAAGGGTTCAGCAGGACCCTGATGAATCGCTTGTCGTCGCCCAGAATCGTTCGGGAATGCTCAGGATGGCGAGCGCATCGTACCGGGGTCGCAAGAAGCGCCCACGGAGGGCTGCTCTCACACCGATCAGT
Organism: Gemmatimonadota bacterium; assembly: GCA_028875345.1. Classification (GTDB taxonomy): domain Bacteria; phylum Latescibacterota; class UBA2968; order UBA8231; family UBA8231. Next base: position 4,034 of record JAPPEG010000144.1, on the reverse strand, counting down.
GTCCAGCAACCGACCGGTCTATCACCTATCCTGAGCTCGACTCCTGGCACGGATCTTTCGCTTGGATGTGACCGAATGCCCGGTTTGCGAGGCAAGATGAAGATTTACGTGAAAGCTCACAAACGTACTATAATTGGGTTATTACATATTGATCCAATATCGGCATTTAACCAGAAAGATGTTCTGTCCTGCGTCCGTAAAACTGCTCCTCAAACGATGCAACGGCCGAAACTCGAGGTCGGCTTCCCCGACTGACGTCAAGGCAACTTCTCGCGATTGCGTCCAAACCAAAAACAGCGTGCTTCCAGGTTGGAACTCCCAGCGGAGAACGGTGTTGCCCCGCAAAGACCGCCGGTGGAAGTCCCGGTTTTCCTTCAGGGGATACGGTTTGAACTGATATGACTTCGGTTTTACGAGCTCTTTGAAGTTGGCATAGTCGCCGATCGTCACGAAGGGTTGCAAGTAGAACTGCAGACTCAGTGTCGGGGAAAAACTGATATCCGCGCGCGAGGTGAAGTCGAGCGTTCGACTCTCTAACTCCCCATAGACATAGTGTTTTTTCTTTTCCTCAATCTGCCCTACCCACTGTGCATCCTTCACCTGATAGGTATAACTCGGGCCTAGGGTAAACTCAATATTGGATGCGAAGCGAATGCGGAGCTGGAGTTCTCCGTAGTAGTAATAAGGCGGTCTATAGTATTCATAAGATCTATCGTCATTCCAGGAAAAATAAGACTCCGACTCCAGCCGAATCATTTTCCGGTTGTCGGTATAGAGCTCCCCATAAATCTCCCAGCCTGGGAGCTTTTTAATCAGCGTGCCGCCACGTCGGACATCTTCGTCACTAAACGACTCAAAGTAGCGGCTAACCCCGAGTTCATAATCCCAATAGTTCTTGAAGCGGCCGTCTGTCCATATACCAGAATAAGAAGTGATACTGACACCGTCGTAGTTCCAAGCGTGCTGGCCATAGATTCCAAAAGTGACGCGTCTGAAGATGCTAAATGGCTTCTCCTTGTACGCGCCGAAGCCATAATACCAACGCAGCATATCAGTGCGCCACATGAAGCCGAGGTCGTTCATCTCGAAGTCGGGCGACAACGCTCTCGCATTGGTCTCACCTCTCAACCACCCGCCTTTTTTGTCAAACTCAAGGTGTGTGAGATACCCCGACTTGCGCGCATCCAGTTTCCCCGCCTGACTTGCCGCGATGGTGCCGCTTGTCTGGTACCGCTCCTCGGCAAACTTCAAGTCCCAATCGATGCCACCGACATACGCCGAGTTAGAATCCCATCGATTCACGGCAGTTGTTAGTAGTCCAACGCTTGAGTTCCCTTTTAGGATGTCTCGATTGATTCGACCGACAAAGTAATTCGTTAATGGTTCAATGAGATGCTCGCGCTGGACTTTCCTCCCATTAACCTCCTGTTCAATCTGTGCGTACTCTGGTGCAGTGACGGCCTCCATGATGCCAAAAGAGGTTCCGCCTTGCGTTCTTCCCACAATTTTAGCGGCACCGAGAATCGTTGTCGCTTCCGGACGACTCAGTTCGGTAGCACCGTCGGGCACCCCAAAATGTCTCGGTCTGCGCCCGATTCTCCGCGAGTAAAAGAAAGCATAATCCGCGTGTTCAAAAATGCTCGCATCTTTGACGAAGAAGGGACGGCGTTCCCGGAAATATTCCTCGTAAGCGGAGAGATTTAGCGTCGCTGGATCGGCTTCCACCTGGCCAAAATCAGGGTTAACTGTTGCGTCGAGCGAAACTCCGGAGCTAATCCCATATCGCACATCAGTGCCGACATTGCCCCACAAATCGGTTTCATCGTCGAGCCGCGTGCGTCCCATGGCGTAGGGTACAATATCGAGATGACGGGGAGGGTGGATATTTTTGATGCCGGTGAGGTCCCCAAAGCGAGACACCCAGCCAGGCTCATCGCGTTTTACCAGACGCCAGTGGTCCTGTTCTTTTTTGCGGCTGATGTACCGATCAACTTGTAGTCCCCAAGTGTATTCGTCTCTTGGGGAAAAGCGCAGTATGTGAAACGGGATTTTATACTCGGCTGCCCAACCATTGTCGTGAATCCGGGTTTTCACGTCCCATACACCGTTCCACGTATTATTAAACGGATAGTAATATGCATCGTTAATAGTACCGTCCGTGACAGATCCAGAGGTATAGACAGTAAACCAAAACCCACGCTGCCGGTTGTAATGCGGGTCAAGACTAACGGAGACTTTATCTGATTCAATATCATTGTCTCGCCTGACCAAGCGGGAGACAATTTTATCGGGTTCGCTGTCGTAACACATGATCGCAACGTAGAGCGCCTCGTCATTGTAAGCGATTTGGAACGTGGTGCGTTCTGTTGCGGGTTCCCCTTCATCCGGGTCTCGTTGATGAAAGCCTTCGTGAAGGGGGGCATTTTTCCATATCTCGTCGTCCAAAACGCCATCCAACTGCGGTGGTGCACCAGTAATGCGCATAGCGGTTGCGGTTTTGTGCGCTGCTACATCTTCGTCTTCAGCTAATACATTGCCTGGGGATTGAAAGATTAAAACAATCGCGAGAAACACCCCAAAGCTCCGAAAATCCACGTCACTTTTCATAGGGAACTCCTCTCTTTTTTAGATTCTCCAGCTCGTAACGGTGGTCTCCTGAGCATCTGAAGAGTTGAGGTTTAGGAGCAGACTGTAGGGCATCAGTACGCGCTCCACGGGCTCAATTGCAGACACCCACCGAATGAGCAATCCTCAGACGTCGTTCGCTTGGTCGGCCAGCCAGGAGGATTTGATGGTCCGCCACTCCTCGTCGGTCATCGTGCGTCGCCAATACGGGGAGATCGAAGCCTTTTTTCTGTCGATCCCGCGTTCGGACAATAGGTGCTTGCGCACCACTCGAACCTCGCCAGCCTCCCCGTGGACGAACACATCTACCGGCCCCGGAGCGAAGTCCAGGCTAGCAACCGCGTCGGGTAGCAGCGCTATAGGGTCCTTGGCGCTGCGCCGATGCAACCAGGTGATGTTGACATCGCCAAGCGTGGCAAGCGTCAGCTCGTCATCGGGACCGTCGACTACCACCAACACCACCGCGCGAGCACCCGGTGCGAGGGCCTCCAGCGCTGCGCCAATGGCCGGCAGGGCGCTTTCGTCGCCGGCCATGAGGTGCCACGCCGCATCGGGGTCAGGAGCGTATGCGCCGCCCGGACCCTTGAATTGGAGGCAGTCGCCCGGCTGGGCTTGCTGCGCCCAAGGACCTGCGTAGCCGTGGTCGCCGTGGGTGACGAAGTCGATGGTGAGCTCCCGCTGGTTGCCGTCCCACCGGCGCACCGTGTACCGGCGGGCTCGGGGGTGGTATTCGGCGTCTATGGCTTCGAGGTCATCCGGGTCGAACGGTGCCGTGTAGGGCGCTCCGGCGGGGATAAACTGAGCGTTGATGTACTGATCGGAATAGGGGGTGGGAACGAATCCGTCTAGGTCGCCGCCGCCCAACACGACGCGCACCATCGACGGGGTCAGGCGCTGGGTGCTTCGCACTTCTCCATACATGGGTCTGCCTCCCTTTTTCAGTCGCTTCACGCCCTGCTGAGGCGCGGCCATCGGGTTATATGGCTATGATTTATAAACTACATACTATATCTTGTGGTTTGGCATTGGCATTTTTTGTTTGGTAAGATATAAAAATGTTTTATTAATCAAACAATTGAACTATAAATAAAACAAACGTTGGGCATATGTCAACATCTTTTAATGATTTAGAGGATTTCACCGAGCCATATTTCCCTTGCTTGGACATGAGAGAACGCCGTTTATTCTTCCTGTCCGTAGGCTTGCAACAACTCCAGAAGGTTGCGCCATACTCAGAACATTTTTCACAGGAGGAACAAAATGACTTCCAACCAAGACTGGTGGCCAGATCAACTAAGCCTGAAAGGTCTCCGCCAGAATTCTCCCCTGTCCGATCCGATGGACGAGGATTTCAACTACGCCGAGGCGGTTAAGACCCTCGACGTCGATGCGCTAAAGCAGGACATCGA
>JAPPEG010000187.1 GCA_028875345.1 Gemmatimonadota bacterium | reverse complement strand
CGGCCATGATAATAACCTTGCCGTAGCGCAGCTTCTCAACGTTGTAGTCCTCGCCGAGGCTGGTCCCCAGCGCCGTTATAAGTGGCAACAACTTATCGTTCCCCAAGACGCGATCGATTCTCGCTTTTTCTACATTGAGCGGTTTGCCGAACATTGGCAGCACGGCTTGGAAGCTCTGGTCGCGCGCCATCGCCGCCGAGCCGCCGGCCGAATCGCCCTCGACCAAGAAAATTTCGGTCTGCTCCGGGTCGCGGATTGAGCAATCGGCCAGCTTGCCGGGCAACGCCCCGCCGTCGAGTACCCCTTTGCGTCGGGTTAGTTCGCGCGCCTTGCGCGCCGCCTCGCGGGCGCGTCCAGCCTCCACGATCTTATCGACTATCCGCTTGGCGATGTCCGGATTCTCTTCGAGGTAAGTACTCAATGCTTCGGAGACAAACGAATCGACGATGCCTTTGACTTCGCTGTTGCCTAGCTTGCCCTTGGTCTGTCCCTCGAACTGCGGCTCGGGCACTTTGACGCTGACAACGGCAGCGATGCCCTCGCGAGTATCCTCACCCGAGATGTTGAACTTGACGTTCTTGAGCAGATTATTGCGGTTCGCGTAGTTGTTGATCGTCCGAGTCAGCGCCGAGCGGAAGCCCACGAGGTGAGTTCCGCCCTCGTCGGTCTTTATATTGTTAGCGTAGGTAAAAAGAGTCTCTTGGTAACTGTCGTTATATTGCAGAGCCACCTCTACGACGACTTCGTCGCGCTCTCCCTGAAGGTAAATCGGATCGGGGTGTAACGCGCTGCGGCCTTCGTTGAGGAAGCGCACGAATTCTTGTACACCGCCCTCGTAGAAATAGCGGTCGGCGTCTCCGCTGCGCTCGTCCCGCACATTGATCTCCACGCCCTTGGTCAGAAAAGCCAGTTCGCGCAGTCGTACGGCAATAAACTCAAAGCTGAATTCCACGGTTTCAAATATCTCGGCATCCGGCTTGAATTCTATGACGGTGCCGGTCTGGTCCGTGTCGCCGATGACCTCCAAGCCCGTTTCCGCTACGCCACGAGCGTAGCGCTGCAAGTGGACTTTGCCCTTTTGCCACACTTCGACCGTACACCACTCGGACAATGCGTTGACCACCGAAGCACCCACGCCATGTAGTCCGCCAGAGACCTGATAGGCCTTCTTGTCGAATTTGCCGCCGGCGTGGAGCATCGTCATTACCACCTCGACGCCCGATTTATTTTCCTGGACGTGGAAGTCGGTCGGAATGCCCCGCCCGTTATCTTGGACGCGGGCAGTGCCTTGGGTGGTGATTGTTATGTCAATGCGCGAGCAACGCCCGGCCATGGCCTCGTCAATGCTGTTGTTGACGATTTCTTTTACCAGCTCGTGTAATCCGTTTTCGCTCGTATCGCCAATGTACATAGCCGGGCGCTTGCGCACCCCTTCAAGCCCTTTGAGAACCTGTATGGCGTCGGCTGTATATTCCTCTTCCTGCGTTACTTCTGCTTCTTCCCTAGGAAAATTTCTGGCCGGTTCCGTCATCTACTCCTCCTTTTGTTCTCCACACTTTCAGACTGGTTTAGTAGTTTTAGCCCTTCGACGACCTTCTTGCCCAGCAAAGTATTGATCCGCGTCGTGATGTCCCGCTGCATAAAGTTTAGTTGAGTTCGCCATACGGCAGATGGCACCGCTACTTCCAAAAATCCTTTGGACAAGCGCAATGGACGGGTGTACTGGGCCAAGGCGGGACCTACTGCTTCTTCCCACGCCATCCGCGCCCGACATTCCACTAGCTTCTCATTGATCCCTAGCTCCTCGACTGCGGCGTCGAGCAATCCGTGCAAAACGGTGGGGGGACCAACACTGCGGCTCTTATTTTTGGAGGTCGATAGATTCAAAACGAGCTTCCTGCCTTGCGTTAGGCTCTTGAGGGGTCGTCGCGATGACCTGTTCAAATTCACCCACTATGTCCAATAGTTCTCCTATCCGACCTGAATCCAACTCTGAAAAAGCATCGTCTAAGAGCAGTACTGGCTGCTGACCCGTTTGCTCTTCCATGTAACGGGCCTCGGCTAGCTTCCACGATATGAGTACGGTTCTTAGTTGGCCCTCAGAGGCATAAAGTTCGGCTGGTTCTCCGTTCAATATGAACTTCAAATCATCGCGGTGTGGCCCACACAGCGTATAGCCTATTTGGGTTTCCTGCTCCCTGCGGCGACTGAGTGCCTCGCGCAACTCGGCTCTAAGGGCCTCCAAGTCCTGTTCCTTAGCACCTTGATAGATAATAGCTGCCTCTTCACCAGCTAGGGCAAAACGGCCGTAATAACCGAGAAAGGGCGCTCTCAATCTATTCAGCGCCTCTAGGCGATATAGTCGAAGTTGGGCACCCAAATCCACTAGCTGTGCATCCCATGGTTCCACTGCCCGACTGTCGACAAGCCCATGCCCCGACTTCTTTGCGATACGCAACAAGTGGTTTCGCTGGGCTAATACGCGATAATAGCGCTGCATATATCGCAAGTACGCTGCGCTAGACTGCGCGATAAGTATGTCGAGGAGCCGCCTTCGCTGGGCTGGGAAGCGCAACACCAGCGATACGTCTTCAGGAGAGAAGTGAACGGTGCGGAAGGTGCCCAGCAGTTCCGAGACTCGAGGCAAGGGAGTGGCATCGACAAATGCCTTCTTACCTTCTTTTTTACTGTAAAAGACGCGTACTTGCTGGTCGTGGCGACCATCACTACACAAGGATCGAATATCAAAGAAGTCTTCGCCGTGCGGCACGACGTGTTGATCCTTGGCCCCGCGCACTGACTTACCGATAGATAAGTAGGAAATCGCTTCTAGAATATTGCTTTTACCGCGGCCGTTTGGGCCAAAAATCAGCATGTGCTCTGCTGCAAGGCCCAAGTGAATCGCGGCAAAATTGCGGAAGGGTCTCAGCGTTAATTCACGGATCCGCACTATTCCCGCTTACCTCATCCTGTTGGCCGCAAGGGCATTAGCAAGCAGAAGTAATCCTCACCTTCCTTTTGGTCTACCGGCCGCAACAAGGCTGCAGTGACGTGGTCGTTGAGCTGGAAACAGACCTCGGACGCGTCCATTCTGCGCAGGATCTCCATCAGATATTGAGCATTGTAGCCAACCTCTATCTCTTCAGAGGCGTATTGGGCCGGTACGCTTTCCCTCGCTTCGCCACCGATTTCGGGGCTGGCGGCAGACAACTCAACCTGACCACTGTCCAGCTTAAAACGCACTTGGCGCGTATAGGAACTGGAGAGGATGGATACCCGGCGTACGGCCGGCAGTAGATCTTCGCTAGCTATTCTTAGCTCTCTTGTGTTGTTTTGCGGAATGACTTGAGCATAGTTGACATACGGTCCTTCGATCAGACGCGACAGCAAATGCGTATGTCCTATATCAAACAGGATCTGGGTCTCGCCCAGCGTGACATTGACCGGCTCTTTATGGCTACCCAGCAATTTGACGATCTGGTTTAACGCTTGAGGGGGGACGATGACCGCGGTCTCTTGGTCGTCCTGTATCTGTTCCTGCAGATCTATGGCTTTTCTGTAACAAGCCAAGCGCGACCCATCGGTAGCCACCATCTCCATTCCCTGAGCATCAATGCGCCAGAGCACCCCATTGAACACGGGACGCGTATCATCGCCAGAGACGGCAAAGACCGTCTTGTTGATCATGTCTGCTAGAACATTGGTCTCGCCTTCGTCCCCTCCCAGACTCAGGCTTACGCCGTCGAGGGCTGTCGGCATAGGGGGAAACTCGTCAGCCTCTATTCCCGACAGGCTATACGCTCCTTCGCTGCTTTCGGCGTCCCCGAGCCGCCCTGAGAGCTTGAGGCGCTCATCCTGCACCTCAATGCTCACCTCCGCCTCGGGCCATTCTCGGGTGATTTCTGCCAGCTTGCGCGCCGAAACAGTCGTCCTCCCATTTTCCTCTACTACAGCAGGGACCTGAGTCCGGATGGACAAATCTAAATCCGTCGCCGATAGAGATAGGATTTTCTCATCGGCCTCGAGCAGGATATTAGCCAACACCGGTAGGGAGGGTTTTGACGACACGGCTTCTAATACAGTATCAATGCCCCGCCATAATTCACTGCGATCTACTCTTAACTTCATAGTGCTTCTCGGAAAATCCTTCTGATAAAATTGCTCTTGTGAGTACTAATATAAACTTAGCTTTTATCCCTACTTACGTCAAGTTCTATATATATAGGGTCCCATTTTTCAGCAGGGATAAACACATGTGCAGGTGTGTATAAAAAAGTAAAAAGGTGTGTGTAATCAAAAACCACAATCCACATCTACACTTCTAATAGGATTACACTCTCTTGTGTTCTTTTATTTTTGAAGTTCTAGTTATGGTGTGGATATGTGGATAACTGTCTTAAAAAGTTATCTATAAACAACAAAAGATATTGTTAATAAGATACTTATGTTATCAAGTTAATAACTTGGTAACAGGAGCGTGTCTGTGGATTATGGAGTGGAAAACTTTGGTTTTTCACACGCAAGAGGTCAAAAACGACGGTTTTATTTTTTCGACAGACTTATCCACACCCAATCAATACTTGGGCGGGGATAGATGTTAATAGTTTTCCACTGCCAAATAGGCACTATAGTAGTGGAAAATACAGACAGAGAGGACGAAAGAGATGGGGGCTAGCGGCTTTGCCGACGGACGGTATCCGACAAATCCTCGACTAGTCTAGCAAAGGAAGGATCGTTTTTATACCTATTCTCAACAGTGTTTACAGCGTGGATGACCGTGCTGTGATCGCGGTTGCCGAAGTGTAAGCCGATGGTAGTGAAGTGACTGCCGATGAGAGTCCTGATTAAGAACATGGCAATGTGCCGTGCCGTTGCCACGTCTTGCTTGCGTCCTTTTCCAATGAGTTGCTCGCGAGTCAAATTAAAGTGGTCGGCGACCTGATGTTGAATCGCCTCAATGCTCACCTCCGACGGGCTGGGCCCCTGTTCCTGTATAATATGCTGGGCCGCCTCTAGGTCGAGTTCCTTTTTATGGATTGAGCAGTAGGCCATCAGGCTAATCAACGTACCTTCGAGTTCGCGGACATTCGATCGAATGTGATTGCCCAGCAGAGCGGCCACATCATCGGAGATCCGTATGCCGGTGCGCTCGGCCTTTTTGTGCAGTATGGCAATCCGGGTCTCGAGTTCGGGGGCGTCTATGGCGGTGGCCAGTCCCCAGATGAAGCGGGATTTCAGTCTTTCTTCTAATCCATCTAGATGGCCGGGAGGACTGTCGCTGGTCATGACAATCTGCTTCTCGGACTGGTGTAAGGCATTAAAAGTGTGAAAGAACTCATTTTGGGTCTGTTCGCCGCGGATCAAAAACTGGATGTCGTCAACGAGGAGAATGTCCGCGCTACGATAGAAACTCTGAAACTCACCGATGGACTTGCGGTCTTGAAGCGATTGGACGAAATCCCGCATAAACTTTTCCGAGGGAACGTAAACGATCTTCTCGGCGAGGTTGTGGTTATAGGCGTGATGCCCAATCGCTTGCAGCAGATGCGTTTTACCCAGTCCTACGCCTCCGTAGATCACCAAGGGATTAAATTCGGTCTTACCTGGGGAATTGGCTACGGCTAAGGCCGTTGCATGGGCAAATCGATTACTATCGCCAATGATGAATTCTTCAAAGGTATAGCGCTTGTTTAGCGATTGAGCAGGAGCTGATTCTATTTCTTGTTCATCTTCTGCCGGGTCTCCTTCGTTTGCAGGTACCTCTTGCTCAACAGGTAGCACTTGATCGCCAACGGATTGGGGGGCTTGTGTAACCACAAAGGAGATATCGGGAGTCAGTGCCGTCTCTTCCCACACTACGGATTGGATCATCTGCAAGTAGTGCTCTTCTATCCAAGCGGCAGAAAATGCGCTGGGAACTTGGATGACTAATAAGTCTTGGTCGAAGTGGCTTACTGAAGTTTGCTTAAACCAATTAGTAAAGCTCTGGGGACGAACTTGACGCTCGATATTGAGCAGACATTGGGCCCAAAGTTCTTGGGGATCTTGTATTTCCAGCGCCATTTATTGAAGCGAAGATCGCAGTTTTTAAGGGGGATTTTCAACCTATGAAGAAGGCATACGTCAGTCAAGAGTCCACCGCGAAGTTTCATTGAATTCGCTAGCGTTTAAAGACTTGAAAGTATTGACACTTAGTAGAATAGCCACTAAATTGAACCGTTTATGCGTATGCTGCACATAAACCAACGCGAGGTGAGAATTTTATTTTGAAACGCACATTTCAGCCTAGCAACAGGCGCCGCCGCAATAAGCACGGTTTTCGCAAGCGCATGAGCACGCCGGCCGGTCGCAATATCATCAATCGTCGTCGAAGAAAGGGCCGCAAGCAGCTAGCCGTCTAGCGCTTGATGGATTGGGTTAGAGGCCGCTGTTTTTGGATCCGCTGCGGTCGAGAAGATCGCGGTCAAATTTTTGTCGTCCGACGCAAACTGGGCAATGCTGTAAAGCGCAATCGGCTCAAGCGGCGCCTGCGCAGCATTTGCCGCAATCGCCCGTACTTTCCTTGTGATCTAGTCGTTTTTTGCCAACCGTCAGCCATCGAAACTCCCTTTGCTGACTTGGAAAGGGAACTGGACTCCTTGGTGGCCAAACTACCTGTTTTTCTTGCCCCACAATGAAGCAAATCGCCATTTTTGTCGTCCGCGCCTACCGTCTTCTCCTGTCTCCATATCTTCCCCCGTCCTGTCGCTATCTACCTACTTGTTCCCAATATGCCGAAGAGGCACTAGATAAGTATGGGGCATTCAAAGGTGGAATGATTGCGCTAAAGCGGATTAGTCGATGCCATCCCTGGGGAGGGAACGGATATGATCCGCTGCCTTAGTTTTATAACACGTTGTTTATAAAAGGGTAATAAAAATATATGGAAGATAAGCGGACCCTGTTGGCCTTTCTCTTTATCGGCCTGATTTTCCTCTTGCTTCCTTATTATAATGAATGGTTTGGGCTAAATCCCAAGCCCCGGCCTCCGTCGCAGGAAGCTGTGCCGCAAGAATCGGTGCCTGAAGTGGCCCCTGTTGCTGAAGAGCAAGCTGAGCCTGAGCACGTACGAGATCCCAGGCTTGCGGAACAACTCCATTCAGAAGAGCCATCACCTGTTCAGTTTCAGGCCGTTGAAAGAGTCGAATCGGCCGAAAATCCGTCCTTTACATCAGAAGACAGAGCGGACACAATTGTAGTACAAACGCCGCTTCAGAGATTTGAAGTCTCGACAAAGGGCGGTACCATTATATCATGTAAACTCTTAAAATACAGATACGTAGATGGAAGTGTTATCGAACTGCTGCCTCCAACCGGCCGCGGCTTGGGAGTCCATCTACAAAGAGCGAACTACAGGGAGGATATCTCCTCGGCGGAGTTTGTTGCCAACCAATCGAGTCTGCAGGTCGGACCCGGGGAAGAGCAATCCCTAATCATGGTAGCCCAACTCGGTGGCGGCAGAAGACTGGAAAAGGTCTTGACCTTTAACGGGGGCCGCTATGGATTCGATCTCCAGGTGCGCTACGAAGGGTTTGACGACGATACCGAAGCTATACTCACTTGGGAAGACGGCATCGCGTTTACCGAGCGCGAGCCGGAAATTGACCTACCTGAAATGCGGGCTTTTGCCTATATCAACGAAGAACGGGTCGAACTCAAGGTGGATGATGGAGAATCGGACGAATTAGAGGACAAAGGGTTGCTAAAATGGGCGGGTATTCGCAACAAGTACTTCTTGATTTCCTGTGTCCCTGCCGATAGAGGGCAGCGTTCTCTCGTCGTCTTACAGGGCAACCACCAAGGGGCGAATTTGCTGCCCGCCTATTCTTTTCAGGTAGGTCGCCGGCTCGAACGGTCTGGCTCTTGGCACAACACGATTTATCTAGGCCCACTCAACTACGACGAGCTTGTCGGCTATGAGGCCGAACTAGAGCAGGCTATTGATTTCGGGTGGCCGATCGTAAGTCAAATAAGCCGCTTTCTACTCATTTTATTTATCGCCACCCATCAATACATCCCCAACTATGGTTGGATCATCGTCGTTTTCGCCGTTGTCATTAAAATTCTCGTCTATCCGCTTACCCACAAAACCTATGAGTCCGCGGCGAAAATGCAGGAACTTCAGCCGAAAATTACGGCGCTACGCGAGAAGTACAAGAACGACAACCAACGCCTAAGCCGAGAGACTATGAAGCTCTATAAGGAAGAAGGCGTCAATCCTCTTAGCGGGTGTCTTCCTCTCTTGTTGCAGATGCCCATTTTCATTGCGCTCTACAATCTTTTTGGCAAAACAATCGAGTTGCGCCAAGCCCCCTTTATTCTCTGGATACAAGATCTTTCCCTTCCTGACGAATTGCTTATCGGCGGTTTTGGTCTTCATATTCTGCCATTGTTAATGGCGGTCTCCATGCTCATCCAACAGAAGATGACGATGAAGGATCCCAAGCAGGCCGTTCTGGTTTACATGATGCCGGTACTGATGATATTTATCTTTTGGAGCATGTCGTCGGGATTAGTGCTCTACTGGACCATCTTCAATGTCTTGACCATCGGCCAGCAGCTATTGGTCAATCATTTTAAGAAGAAAGCCGCTCCTTCCAGCACTTGAAATTTCAGCCGGACCTCGCCTTGATACAGTCGGATACTGTTGTCGCTATCTCTACGCCACGGGGGGAGGGGGGTATCGGGATCGTGCGTTTGAGCGGGCCGGAGGCCCTAGCGATCGGCCAGCAGATTTTTCGGTCTCGTCCTCCGCTCGGCAAGCGAGTCCGATATGTCGAATACGGACGCATATGGGCTGGTGGTCGAGCAATCGACACAGGCGTCGCTTGGGTCTTTGCTGCACCGCACTCTTATACCGGTGAAGATACCGTCGAGATTAGCTGTCACGGCAGCATGGTCGTATTAGAGTCAGTCGTCGAGGAAGCGCTTCGCTTGGGGGCCGTCGTTGCCGCACCAGGAGAGTTTACTCGCCGAGCTTTTCTCAATGGCCGATTGGACTTATTAGAAGCTGAGGCAGTAATCGACCTCATCCAAGCCAGTTCTAAAGCGCATCTCGACAATGCCTATGGCTTGGCCGGTGGCCGTCTATCTAAGATGGTAAAAGATCTTAAGAATCAGTTGGTTAAGATGCTGTCACTGCTTGAGATAGGGCTAGATTTTTCCGACGAAGACATCGATAGTATTGGGCGTCAAGAAATACAGACCGCGCTGCGCGAGGTGGTTGAGTCCTCTCTGCGGCTTGCCGAAACATTTGAGGGAACAAGGCGTCGCCAAGAGGGGTATTTAGTAGCGTTCATCGGGCGTCCCAACGTAGGTAAGTCCACGTTGCTCAACGTGTTACTCGGCGAAGATCGGGCAATAGTTACTCCCTTACCAGGAACGACGCGAGACTTAGTAGAAGGTCGGACTACGTGGGCAGGAGAGACGATCCGGCTAGTCGATACGGCTGGGATTAGGCAAAGCCATAACCTGATCGAAAAAGAGGGAATTGAACGAGCGTCGCAGGCGATTGGGGAAGCGGATGTGGTTTTAGCAGTATTTGACAGTTCGACTGAGTCGCATGAGGACGATATGGCTGTGTTGGACCTGCTCCCGCCGGATAAGAAGTCAATTGGTGTCTTCAACAAAATTGATTTGCCGGGTGCTAGCACCCGATCTAAGATTGAAGCACGGGTCTCGGTATCTGTTGAAATATCAGCACTTAGGGAATTCGGTATTGAGAAATTAAAGAGAGAAGTGATGGCCCAGTTGCCCCATGGGGCGGAAGTATATGGGATCGGAATCACTCGCCAGCGCCACCAAGATTGCCTGTTGCGAGTAGCTAAGTCTGGCGCTATTGCAGAGGAGCTTCTGAAGTCCGGCCAGCCCGATGAGTGCGTCGTTGCCGAGCTTCAGGACGCATTGAATGCCTTAGGTGAGATGCTGGGAGAGACCGTAGAAGAGGAAGTTCTTGATTCCATCTTTTCCCAATTTTGCATCGGCAAGTAGTGTTAGTGTTCCACGTGAAACATTGAACCTCGTCTCAAATGCTCCACAAAACTCTTCCAAGTCATATTGAGCTAGTTTAAATGTTTCACGTGGAACATCTTGATATGGTGATTCAATTGCCCTCTGATATTCAGGAGGACTTTGAAAGATTGAAAAGAAAAAGCGTTCTCTCTGGTTCTTTTGAAGATATCTGGCCTAAGCTGGAAATATATCTATATATCTTGAGTCGGTGGTCGAGAAGAGTCGGCCTTGTCTCTCGGCGAGATCAGTCCGTCGTAGCAACTAAGCACTTGAGGCAGGCGTTGACTATGGTTCCGGTCGTAGCAAGTCTCCCGCATCGGCTAGTTATGGATCTGGGATCAGGAGCTGGATTTCCGGCAATTCCTCTGAAAATAGCTCTTCCCAATGCATACTTTATGCTCGTCGAAAGCAGGAGGAAGCGGGCGCATTTTCTCAAGGAAGTTATAAGGTCGGTGGGGCTTGACCGAATAGAGGTTGTAAACGAGCGGATAGAGAGTTTGAGTCCGGTGTGCGCGGATTTGGTGACGGCAAGAGCCGTGGCTTCGCCGGATAAACTGCTTGATTTAGTACAAAGACATTTATCTCCTCATGGCTGGATTCTTTCAACGCTTGGAAAAGATGCTGCTCATTCGGAGTTGTTGGCATGGAGGGCCGATCGGGTGGGGAGTGCATTGGGGCTATTCTACTAATTGCTATTGTCGGGCGTTCCGAGTGTAGCTTTACATAGTTTTACACATACTTATCCACACCCAAAAATTAAAAGAGTTGTGAGATTTAAGCCCTTTGAGGGACGTATATGTCTAATTTTATCCAATAGATAGGCCATAATTTAGCGAAGTACTGAGTAGAGACGGTGAGGTTTGATGTGGAAAACTTGTTCTTAAGAAAGTGGAAAACTCGGCGGTAAATCCTTTGGAGGAAAAGAAAAAAACGAGTATATTTTTAACGTAGTTTCCGAGGACAAGGGTTCTCAATGGCCACTCTCAAGCGTCTGCGAAATAGGTTCTTTTTTGCTAGATAAATATCTGAAAAAGTGGTGTCTGGTCATCCTTAGGCCGTTGGCGCATTTGTTTATTCGCTTGGGCTTCAGACCCGATTGGCTGACGCTGATGGGGCTAGTTATGAACGTGGGGGCAACTGCGGCGTTTGCCAAGGGCTATTTGCAATGGGGGGCTCTCATTATGATAGTGGCGGGCCTCTGCGACATCTTGGATGGACAAGTTGCAAGAGAGGGCCACAAGGAGACCAAGTTCGGAGCCTTATTGGATTCGACGACAGATCGATACTCTGAGATATTTATTTATTTTGGAATCGGTGCGTATTTGATCGGCCGCGATGAATGGATTGCCTCGGGGATTCTCTTTTTTGCTATTACTGGTTCGCTGATGGTTAGTTACGTAAGGGCTCGTGCAGAGGGGCTGGGCGAGGATTGCAAGGTGGGCTTCATGCAGCGCCCAGAACGTCTAACGGCCTTGGCTGTGGGGAGCCTGATCGGCCATCAAGGTTTGGTTTTCGTGCTGGTTTTATTGGCCGTTACGACCAACTATACGGTTGTTGAGCGCCTCGCTCATATCCGCAACAGGCTGAAATCAGGTCCCAATTCGCCCGCCTCTGTCCAGCAGTCCCAATAAGCTTCTCCTCGCCGTCGTGTCCCAAGGTCATTTCATCGCGTTTGAGGGGGTCGATGGCAGTGGAACTACAACCCAATCCCGCCTGCTAGCGTCGCATTTAAGAGAAGCAGGTCTTCCGGTTACACTGACCAGAGAGCCAGGTGGGACGCCGGTCGCAGAAAAGATCCGCCAGCTTGTTCTCGATCCAAGCCTAGAGGGAATATCCCCAACAGCAGAACTGTTCCTCTATGCAGCCAGTCGTTCACAGCACGTAGAAGAGGTGATCGCACCGTCGCTAAACCGGGGAGATGTGGTTATTTGCGACCGCTATATTGCCTCATCAATAGCGTATCAGGGATATGGGCGCGGTTTGGATCTTGAAGTGATCGAACGAGTCAATCGGCTGGCTGTGGGGGAGTGTTTACCGGCCGCGACAATATATCTGCTCTTGCCCGTAGAAGTGGCTTGGGCTCGCCTGAGACGGCGGGATGTCGCGGATAGGTTGGAGCAAACAGGAATGGCACTACAAGAGAAGGTTTCCCGAGGCTACCAACAGATAGCCCAAAAAGATCCAACAGGCTTGGTTTTTGACGCGCAGCTCGGAATAGATCGACTAGCTGAAGGGATTCAGGACGCGTTACGTCGGCAGTGGTCGTGGTTTCCTGAGGAGAAAAAGTAGCTATGCGACACTTCTTAATGGGATTGATTTTTTTATTTGCAAGTGCAAACGCAATCCAGGCGGCGCCTACGGAAGATCCGTATGCGGAGGTAAATGCCAGTTGGGAGCGTTTCGGAGCCGTGTATTCGCGCATTCTGGAAAACTATTACGCCCGTCTGGACCAAAGGGAGGTTATGAGCGCAGCCATCAAGGGCATGCTCGGCCAACTGGATCCATACAGCGAGTATTACGACGAGGAGGGTTTGCGCCAGTTGCGCCAAGACACGACGGGCAAGTTCGCGGGATTGGGGATTACGGTTGCCATAAAAGATCGCTTTCCCGTGGTAATTTCCCCTATTGAAGATACTCCTGCCTTTCGGGCGGGGCTGAGACCGGGCGACTTGATCGTCGCTGTGGAGGGCAAAAGTACCTTGGATATGCAGCTTGAATCTGTGGTCAATGCACTGCGCGGAGAACCTGGCACAAAGGTCGCAATCTCGGTCGCTCCCCACTTAGGAGCCACGCCGCGCGAAGTTGAGATTCAACGGGAAATTATCACGATCAGGAGCGTTGTGCTGGTAGAGGAACTCCAAAAAAAAATCGGTTATATAAGTATGCGCCAGACGCGTTTTTCCGAGCATACCTCCAGTGAAGTGGAAGAGGCAATAAAAAGTCTCCCTCGGGTTGAAGGGCTAATTTTAGACCTGCGAGGAAATCCCGGAGGCCTGTTTAGTCAAGCCACCCAAGTTGCCGATTTGTTCTTACCCCAAGGAGTGCCGATCGTTTCGATTAAGGAACGCGACGGGCGGAGAGAAGAAGTCAAGTATTCCCACCGTCATTCTATTGCGCGCAATGTGCCCTTGGTAGTTCTGATTGACGAGGGGAGCGCCAGTGCCTCCGAAATCGTTGCTGGAGCCATCCAAGACAACGATCGAGGCGTGGTTGTCGGAGCGGCATCATTTGGCAAAGGTTCGGTACAGACCATTTTCGACCTACGTGAACGCGAAGAGGAAGCTAGTGCCTTAAAGCTGACGACGGCACTCTACTACGCGCCAAGTGGGCGCAGTATTCACCGCGAACAAGACATCGCCAAGCCCGTACATAGCGTTCTGTTCGGCGATAGAGAATTGCCGCATCAGTTGGTGATGGACCTTATTTTGCGTTCAGAGAATAGGGCTAAGGCCCTCTCTGCACTCCAATCTCATTTTGATATGGATTCTGAGTCCGCAGAGAGCGTCCTCCTGATCCGTTTGGGCGATTTGGTGGGTAAATCCAAGATGGGGGCGGCTGGATTGTCGGATAGTATGGGAAACCAAACCTATTATACCCAGCGAGGTCGCAAGGTCTTCGGCGGCGGCGGTATTAGGCCCGATATTAGTGTTGAGTCGGAACCATTTCCTCCCTATGTACAAGAGTTAGAGCGTCGCCGACTGTTTTTCGACTTTGTCATAGATTATGTATCGGCCGACTCGTCTTGGGCCGAGGAACATCCAGACCTGACTGTCAGCGATGAGATGGTTGAGGGCTTTATGGAGTTCGTCCGCACTAAGGACATAGGTCTAGACCAAGACCAAAAAGGATTAAATCAAATAGCAGACCTTGAGGACTTGGCGGAGAAGATGGATTGGGGTGAGGCTGCACAGGAGTCGATCCAGCAGCTACGAGCAGCGGTGAAGCAGGAGTGGGAGCGGCGGTATAGCAGCGAGTTGGAACCTTATATAAAGAGTGCTTTACGTCGAGAGCTAATTTTGCGCTTCAGGGGGAGAAAGGCTCAACTGCTTGAAGGATTGCAGGAGGATGTGCAGCTAGCCAGGGCGATAGAGGTGCTCGCAGACCGAGAACAGTATCTGGGGGTATTGGCCGCGGAGGAAGCCAAGTGAACGGCGATAAGCGGGACTTTGAAATCGCCGATACTGATATTATGACTACTAAACGTGAGGACAGATCGTGCAAACAGAAATTTTTATCAACCAAGGCATTCACGAATCCCGTATTGCCATCTTGGAAGATGGGCGTCTAGCTGAGGTCTGGATCGAAAGACCCGAAAACGAGCGGACGGTAGGGGATATATACAAAGGGATTGTAACGGCCGTTTTGCCCGGGTTACAGGCCGCCTTTGTCGAGATAGGCCATGACCGCACCGCGTTTCTCCAAGTGCGCGATATGATGGAAGCAGACAGAGACGAGACCGATGGAGCGCGTAACGGGCGTCGTTCTCGCCATCGCGGTTATCCTGCTATTCAAAACCTGATCAAGAAGGGCGAAGAGGTGTTGGTGCAGGTTACCAAAGAGCCCATCGGTACCAAAGGTGCCCGTGTGACAACGCAGCTATCGCTTCCGGGTCGCTTTATGGTGCTGGTTCCGGGCGGCAACTGGGTTGGTGTGTCCCGCAAGATCATCAGTCGAAACGAACGCAAAAGGCTGAGAGATCTGGTATTTAAGATCAAACCCGATGGCTACTCGGTAATCGTGCGCACAGAAGGGCAAGGGCAGAGTGATCGCGAGTTCAAACGCGATATGAAGCAGCTAGTGAAAAACCACGAGCGTCTGCTCAAGACGAGCAAGAAGGTCGAAGCACCTGCCTTAGTGTACAAGGAAATGGGTATGACCTCCAGCATAATACGCGACCTGTTCACCGACAATGTGGAACGACTAGTCGTCGATAGCAAAGAGTTGTACAAGGAAATTACGGCTTATTTGCGACAAGTCTCACCTGAATTGCGCCAAAGGGTTGAATTTTACCGGGATCGTCGGCCCATTTTCGATGCCTTCAACATTGAGGAAGATATCGAGAAGGCGACCGATCGCACCGTGTGGTTGCGGCGGGGCGGAGCCTTGGTCATTGACTACGCCGAGGCAGGAACCTTTATCGACGTGAATTCAGCCCGTTACCTCGGCTCCGACGATCAGGAGGAAAACAATCTCAATACCAATCTGAGGGCAGCTCGTGAGATTGCCCGCCAGCTCAAGCTCCGCGACATTGGCGGCATTATAGTCATCGACTTTATCGATATGAACGAGGAGCGCAATCGCAAAAAGGTCGTTGACTGCTTGGTTGATGAATTCAAACGGGATCGGGCGAAAGTCTCGATCAGCCCACACATCAGCGAGTTTGGCTTGGTCGAAATGACGCGCCAGCGCGTCCGGCCAAACCTTTTGCACACTCATAGTGAACCTTGTCCTATTTGCAGCGGCACGGGCCGGATTATGGGGCCAGACACCACCCTGACTTGGATTGAACGCTGGCTTCAGCGTTCTTATGCTGCCACCCGCGAAAGGCGCTACGTGTTAAAGGTCCATCCCGAGGTGGCCACCTATATGCTAGAAAACCGCGAAGAACGGCTCAAATCATTGCGCAAGGCGACCAAAGCTCGCCTCCAAATAGAGACCGATTCTACGTTGGGCCCCCAAGACTATCGGTTCTTCTCGACCAAACGCAGCTTGGATGTGACGGCTGAGTTCCGAGTTTGACAGAAAAAATTCTGACCCATATCTTTAAAATCTTCTTGGTTGATTGCGAAGTAGTCTTAGCGTAGGAGTGCAATTCATGTATGCAGTTGTCAATATCGCCGGCCATCAGGTCAAAGTCGATAAGGGTCAGCGTTTGCGCGTGCCCCGGCTTCAGGTCGAAGAAGGTAGCACCCAGGAATTTACCGACGTCCTGCTAGTTTCCGGCGACGACGAGACTAGGGTTGGTAGCCCCACGGTCGAGGGGGCCAGTGTTTCGGCGACGGTTGTCGGCCACGGTCGCGGCGACAAGATTGTCGTTTTCAAGAAGAAACGGCGCAAGAAATACCGGCGGCGCACCGGCCACCGCCAAGATTACACCGAGATTCGGGTCGAGGACATCGTTTTACCGAACTGAAGTGAGAAAGGACTAGATCATGGCTCATAAAAAGGGTGTCGGCAGTTCCAAAAACGGGCGCGATAGCAATGCGCAGCGCCTAGGCGTTAAGCGCTTTGGCGGAGAGAAGGTCAGCGCCGGCACAATTATCGTGCGGCAGCGCGGGACGCGCATTCATCCGGGCGTCAACGTCAAGAAGGGCGGGGATGATACGCTCTTTGCTACCATTGCCGGGCAGGTGAAGTTTGAGTCTTTTGGCAGGAAGGGCAAGCGGGTGAGCGTTTACGCCGCCTAAGAACTGCGTTCCTAAATCACAACGCGAACTGATCCATAGAATTGGGACAGGCCCACCAGAATGGTCGGGCCTGTTTTTTTGACTTCTCACTCCTCCAGCATCAGGTGCGATTTAGGCTCCCAGCCCAAGAGGGCTCGTGCTTTGGACATGTTCATCTCGCGGTGGTCGGCGTCGCCCGATATGAAGAAGGCGTCGCAGCGGCCATGGCCCGTGCACACGTAGTCTAGAGAGGCCAGATAGGCTTTAGCCAAATCTTCCTCGTCGGTAAAGTAAAGACTGCCGGGAGGATAGTGTGGTGGATTTTTGGCTTGTTCTAGGAATTGCTCCCGGGTGCGCGGACCGGTAATGCGCAGGACTGCCAAGTTCATGTCAAATTGGCGGGCGAAGTAGCGACAAATGCCCTCGGCTTGCCCCTTAGTGAAGCCGTACACACTAGGGCTATCAAGTGGTACTTCCTCCTCGGACGGATAATAGGAGCGGGCGCGGTAGTGGGCGCTCATGGTGGAGGTGTGGACGCCTCTTTTAATACCTAGCCTCCAAGCTGTGTACAGGAGCAGGTGCAGTCCCAGACAGTTGACCGTGTAATTATCGACGATCTGAGCCTCGGTTTGGTCTTTGTCGAAGCCACCTTGACCGCTCCTCATGGTCATGTTGATGAAGGCGTCCACTCCGTCTAAGGCATAGGCGAGAGCCTCTGGGTCGGCAATAGAGCCTTCGATGTATTTTACCTCGTGTCGAGGCTTGGCGATGTCCAACACGCGCAGTTCGTGATGGCGTCTAAGGTAGGGAGTAGTGCAGGTGCCGACGTGGCCGGCCCCGCCGACTAACAAAATTTTCACGAGCTACCTCCTCGGGGTCTTTGGATATGGTTGAATAGTACGGACTTTTTCGATGATCGACAGCCCTTTTAGCCCGTGCGCTCGCTGCGCCTACGGTGCCTTGCTGGTAAAAAGGGGTTTTTGTACCCTTTTACCTTCCACCTATAGAAGATAACGCCCATGAAAATTCACGAATATCAAGCCAAAAAGATTTTGCACCAGTACCAAGTCGCCGTACCGAGTGGCCACGTGGCCACGACAGCGGATCAAGCCGAACGCATGGCCGCCGAACTGGGTGGAAAGGTCGTAATTAAGGCCCAAATCCACGCCGGAGGTCGAGGCAAGGGCGGAGGCGTCAAACTAGCCGCTAACCCCGAAGAGGCACGCCAAGCGGCCAGCGAGATTCTCGGCATGCAACTCGTTACCCACCAGACTGGCCCTGAAGGCCAAAAGGTCAAGCAAGTTCTAGTGGAGAAGGCCTCGGATATAGAACGCGAGCTTTATCTGGGCATCACCCTTGATCGAGCCCAGAGCAAGCCAGTGGTCATGGCCAGCCAAGAGGGTGGAATGGAGATCGAGGAGGTCGCCGCAGAGACTCCAGAGAAAATTCTCAAGGAAAGGGTTGATCCCGGAGTGGGGCTACAGGCATTCCAAGCGACGCGCCTAGCATTTGGGCTTGGCTTCGAGGGCAAGCAGGTGCGCCAAGCAGCCAGTTTTATCCTCAGCCTCTACAGAGCCTATGCCGATGCCGACTGCTCACTAGTCGAGGTCAACCCCTTGGTGGCGACTGCCGATGGGCAGCTTTTGGCGCTGGATGCCAAAATAGACCTAGACGACAACGCACTCTTCCGCCACCCCGACTTAGCGGAAATGCGCGATCTGGATGAAGAGGAAGAGCTAGAGGTCGAAGCCGCCAAATACGATCTGAACTACATCAAGCTCGATGGCAATATCGGCTGTATGGTCAACGGCGCAGGGCTGGCGATGGCCACCATGGACATTATCAAGCTGTCCGGTGCAGAGCCGGCCAATTTTTTGGACGTAGGCGGGGGTGCCAGCGCTGCGACCGTGGAAAATGGCTTCCGCATCTTGCTTTCCGACCCGAATGTAAAGGCCATTCTCATCAACATTTTCGGCGGAATTGTGCGCTGCGACCGCGTGGCCGCCGGCGTGATTGAGGCGCGCAAAAACATCGAAGTCAATGTGCCGATCGTCGTGCGACTGGCTGGGACCAACGCGGATGTGGCTGCCGAGATGCTGGAAAACTCCGACATGGACTTTGCCGTTGGGCACGGGCTGCAAGACGCAGCGGTGATGGTCAAGGTGACTATTCAGTAAGAGGAATACAGGGATGAGCGTTTTAATCGACGAAAACACCAAGGTCTTCGTACAGGCGATTACGGGGTCGGAGGGATCATTTCACACGCGACAAATGCTGGAGTACGGCACGAAAGTGGTTGGAGGGGCTACACCTGGCAAGGGCGGCCAAGAATTTGAAGGCATTCCGGTGTTTAACACGGTCGCCGAAGGCGTTGAAGCCACAGGTGCCAATGCTTCGATCATCTTTGTGCCAGCCCCTTTTGCCGCCGACGCCATCATGGAAGCGGCCGATGCCGGTATAGAGCTAGTCATCTGTATCACCGAGAACATCCCCGTGAGCGACATGGTTAAAGCCTACCACTATGTCCAAGCGCGTTCTACTCGGCTGATCGGGCCTAATTGCCCCGGCGTCATCTCGCCGGGGAAGTGCAAAATCGGCATTATGCCCCACTTTATTCACCAGCTAGGTCGAGTGGGGATTATCTCGCGCAGTGGAACGCTGACCTATGAAGCCGTGGGGCAGCTCACTGAGCGAGGCTTAGGCCAATCCACAGCCATCGGCATTGGCGGCGATCCAATCATCGGGACGCGCTTTGTGGACGCGCTGGCTCTCTTTAAGGACGATCCCGAAACCGATGCGGTCGTGATGATCGGCGAGATCGGCGGCACGGCTGAAGAAGAAGCGGCCGCCTATATCAAAGAATGCTACGACAAGCCCGTCATTGGCTTTATCGCGGGGCGCACGGCACCTCCAGGGCGGCGGATGGGACATGCAGGCGCTATTATTTCAGGCGGTAAGGGGACGGCCGAGGACAAGATGGCGGCGATGCGGGAAGCAGGGATTCACACCTGTGAGAGCCCTGCAGAAATTGGGGAAACGGTAGCGAAGGTACTGAGCTGATTTAATTGGGGAACGTTTTCTACGCAACTGCCTCTCCCCTAACAGTTCAGTTGCAATCGGGCGGAGCGAGTTACCTCCTAGTCAACAGCGGCATAATGGCGGGGCGGCGGCTGAGAAGCAGGAGGCTGGCAAGCAGGAGTAGGCCGGCGAGCAGGACCAAAGGTATGGGGAGATGTTGGGAGGGACCGAGGCCATCTATGCCTAAGTAAGTGCGCAAGTTGATCCCAATTATCGAAGTCAAGTTGTTGATCGCATGGGCGAGCATGGCAGGATAGATGCTGTGAGTCCAGTAAACTAAAGCGCCGAGAAAGAGTCCAAAGAGGAAGAGGGGGATCATTTGCCAAGGATTGAAGTGAGAAATGGCAAACAGCAGGGCCGAACCGCCTAGCGCCCAACGCGGCCCATAATGGGCGCAAAGACTCGTGAACACAAGTCCGCGGAAGAGAGGCTCTTCGCAAAACACAGGTGCTAGCACTAGTGTTACCACTCCCCTCGGGATCTCCGCTAGTCCGCGGACAATCTGAATCTCCAGCAGGTTTTTCTGAAAAGACAGCGGCATGGACAGGTCTATCAGGCCGAGAAGATAGGCCATATACAAGTCGAGTTCGGCGATTACGAGGCTACAGCAAATAGTCGCCGGAATTGTCAGCAACAGGGTCGCAGCCGGTGTAGCGTTGAACAGAAGCAGGTCTTCGGCAATTAGGCGATGACGGCGAATATAAAGAGCCACAAACCACAAAAGGGTGCATTCGGCGGCAATAATACCAGCATGTAGGGATAAAAGGCCGACGATGGGCCAAACTACGAAGTGGGCTAGCAGGAGCGCAGGTAGTGCTACGCGGAGGACTTGGGAGAAGCGGGGATAGTGCGTACGCATGAGGCCGTATAATATAAGTCGTTATTCTTTATTCGTTTAGAGTGCGCATGTAACCCCGCGTGCGGCTAGACCAGAACAAGTAACTAAAAAACAGATCCGGGACATAGGTTTTCACAAGCCAGTGGGTCACCCAGCGGATGGGGTAGTGAATCGGCGACAACAAGGCGAGCTGGAGCGCGAGCCGCCGAGGCGAAAGTGCAGAGGCCCTGATAAAGTCCAGCCGGAGTACAGCGTCCAGTTCGGGATGCTTTTTTAAAAGGATCGGAATTGACATGCTGCCGTAGGTCTGCATCAGACGGCAAAGCGGCTCCAAGGAACGCAAGTGATTGTGGTGCGACAGGGCTTCAGGGGCATAGTAAAGCGGAATACCTGCCAAGTGGAGGCGGTATCCTAGTTCTAGATCTTCGCCGCCATAAGCCGTGAGGTCCTCGTCGAAAAAGCCCACGCGCAACAGGGATGACCGGCGAACCGAAGAGTTGCCGGTGACGAAGCACTTGAAAGGTATGGTCTTATCCGCATCGACCCTATGGACCCCTCTCCCTTCGAGATAGCGAGTCAGGGATGTAGCGGGAATTTCACTGGCAAAGCGGATGTTGCCGACAAAAACGGCTTCCGCGTGGTTTTGATGCCGTTGGGCATGGGCGCGGAGAAAATTGGTGCCGACGGTCATGTCGCTGTCGAGAAAGACGACGATATCGCCGCTGGCGACCCGCAGCGCGGCGTTGCGCGCCCGAGCGCGTCCCTGATTCTGTTCGTTGCGGAGTAGCTGCAACTCTAACGGCGCGATCGCCGCATGCAGCCGCTCGGCGTCCAAATGGGGGGAGGCATCGTCCACCACGATGATTTGGGTCGCTTCGTGGGGGTAATTTTGCTGCGACAGGCTTTTAAGTGCTGCTTCGAGGCGCTCAGGCTCGTCATATGTCGGTATTACGACGCTAAGCGTCAGTGGGGCGCTCATGCTAAGGTTTCGTAAAGCTGGGTGAGTTGAGCGGCTTCTCGTTCCCAGTTATAACGCCGTGCTGCCTGCAAACTCGCCTCGGCACATGCCTCTCGCATCTCTGCATTGTTCAAAAAAGCGGCGATCTGCTCTTGAATGGCTGCTATATTGGTTGGGTCGACCGTAGTTCCGGTACGCGTTTCGCGGACGATGCGCTCCATTTCAGGAAAGTTGCTGGCTAAGACCGGTAGCCCGGCCATCATATACTCGAACAGCTTGTTGGGCAGAGAGTAGTAGAAGCTCTTGCCCGTGCCTTTGATCAGACACAGCCCCAAGTCGGCCGAGCAAGTATAATTGTGAAGTTGGTAAAAGGGCACCCGGGGAATAAAATAGACTCGGTCCTCTAGGCCCGCAGCGCGAACTTGGTTCCGCAGGGCCTGTTCACTCGGCCCATCCCCAATCAGAACTAGGGCGGCGGCAAGCCCCGCGACGGCCTCAATTTGCTCGCGCAAGCCATTTTCGGTGAGAAATCCTCCTTGATAGAGAACAACGGGGCGATCATCGGGCAAGTCCAACGTTTCGCGTATCAGGTTGCCTTGGACCTTATGGCGGAATAGCGGCAAATTGCGCAGAACGACGACCTCGTCAAGGCGGTAACGCTCCCTGAGCGATTGGGCGATAGAGCCGCTGACGGTTATGACGCGATCTACCCGTCTTATCAGCCGCTGCTCCAGCAAACGCCAGCAGGACCGCATCAGCGGCCGGTTGACCAGTGAGGACTGCTCGGTCCAAAATTCGTGTGCGTCATAGACGATGGGCAGATCTAATCGCTGTGCAGCTCGCACTGATGGCCAGAG
This sequence comes from Gemmatimonadota bacterium, assembly GCA_028875345.1. GTDB lineage: Bacteria > Latescibacterota > UBA2968 > UBA8231 > UBA8231. The sequence goes on along the minus strand of JAPPEG010000187.1, from coordinate 21,044 downwards.
AGAGTCTAAATCGTGGGCGTGATAAGCATTCGGCTGGGTATCGATGAGCAGGGGATAGGCCCGTTGCCAAAACAAAGGATAGAGGCGGCGCAGCGAGCGGCTCCGATCTAGCGGAATCGGATAGATTTCAAAATCGTCCCATCCTTTGAGAGGGGCTGAGTTGAAAGAGGAGGCGACAATGACGACTTGGTGACCAGCGCGGCGCAGCGAGATAGCCTCTCGGTAGATGCGATAGTCGAAATTCAGGTCGGTGAAGGCGACCATACAGATACGCATGGTGTATAAAGGAATCGGCGTAAAGGCTAAAAATAAAAAAGCAGCCCATCTAAAAATGGGCTGCTTATAAAATAAAGAGTATGGCGGCCGGAAGGTGTAATCTTGAAACGCAAATGAGATCCTCAAACGAGGCGGTGTGGGGAGGTAGTTTTGAAGATCTCAACGACCCGAAAAGGGAAATCCGAGCTTCGCGTATCAAGATTCTAGCCACGCTAGCGGACCGCCACACTCTATTTAAAAACAAAAATACACACGCTAGATTGTGTTGTCAAGCGGAAAAACGGACCCAAAGAAAATAACAACGGAGTCTTGCACACTTACAAGTGTGTGCATATCTTTGACAGAGATGATGGTTGAAAATAATTCAGAGGGATCGCAAATGCAGTTTGCAGAAATGATTAAGGAGGCCCGAAAACAAGCCGACCTGAGCCAGCAGGGATTGGCCGAACAACTCGTGACGGCGCGAAGGCCCAAGGGCGTATGGGCAACCTATATAGGACAAATTGAGAAAGGGGAGAAGGTCCCTTCCGACGAAGTGTGTCTCAAGTTGGCCGAGGTTTTGGAACTCGACTCTAATAGAGTGTTGATTGCTGCTTACGAGGCCAAGGCGAGTTCGGAGGAAGGACGTGCGCTCTATGGCAAGATGATGCGCTCGTTGTCGGACCCGGTCGTCAACAAGCTCCTGTCTAGCGAAGAGCCGTTGGACCCAGCCCTCTTGGGGATACTATCGAAGCCAGAAATTTTAGCTTTGCTCGGGGACCAACCGTGGTTAGAGGCCGTTGCTCGGGCGCGCAAGAAACAGAAGGAGCGCGATGTGTTACGCCTGCTCGCTCTGGTAGAGGCGATGGACGACAAGCAGTGGGATATGATAATGGGCATTATAGGGACTTGGAACTTAGAACCGCCTAGATGAGAAAAGAGTTAACGGGAAGGAAAGAGTTAGAAGTCGGGCAGTTTGTACTCGCCGCGCTCAATGGCTTGCTCTAACTCTTGGTGGAAGGTGCTGTCTAGATGGGAGGTAATTTTCCAACCACTGGAATCGCGAATAAAATAAAAGAATGGCGATGCGCGCTCATCGCCTAGCGTAGAGGAATCGAAGAGTAAGTAACCAATGCGCTCGTTGATGATGCGCTCTTCGGCGATTTCTCGCCGCAGTTGAACCTTGATCTCGGCCGGCGTCTTTTGCCGCCACCGTTCGACAAAGCTCTGACGATCCTCCCCCACCACTTGCGAAGAACTGAAACATTCCCAAAGCAGGTCAAAGTCGCTGTTTTCTAGCGCGCGCTTATAGGTCTGGAAGGTCTGGGCCGGGTTGGCGAAGCGTTGATCTGTGTCTTCGCTAGCACAGCCGTAAAGAAGGGCGAGGCAAACAAATAGTTGTAGGGCTATAGTGTGCAGCACACGGATCGGTATTTTGAGCAATTTCAGCTACTTGGTGGGGGTTGCTGTCTTGCGTCCACCCAGGTTGGGCTTCAGCGCTTGGCTTTACTAACGAGTAATTCGATGGCGTCGCGCAGACGAGCAGCTTCTTCGTATTCTTCGCATATGACGGCCTGCTGTAGCCGATGCTGAAGTAGGCTGAGTTCGTCTTTCTCTTCCTTCGGCGGGCGTTGAGCGTTGGCCGCTTCGGCGCTCCGCTTCGGTGAGCGGATTTTGGCCGAGTCAGCTTTTGCATTGAGCGACGTGGAAATCTGCGCTTCAAACTCGTAGAAGCGGTTCAGGGTGTGTTCAACATCCAGGTCGGTTTCCAAAGGCTCCAAGCCCACCTCGTCGAGCAACGCAGGAGCAACGTAGATTGGCGAACCCGTGCGCAAGGCCAAGGCGATGGCATCGCTGGGACGTGCGTCAATGTCTTTTATCGTGTGATTCTTTTCAATAACGACTCTCGCGTAGTAAATGGAGCGGCGCACGTTGTGGATGACAACTTGGTGCACGCGTATCGCAAGGGAATTGACCATAGAAGCGAGCAAGTCGTAAGAAATTGGGCGTATGGATCCATCGTTTTCCAGCCGCATCCTAATGGCGGCCGCTTCAAATTCGCCGATGGGAATGGGCAGAAGCCGCGGGAGGTTACCGTTCTTCTCGCTCAACCATACCAAGGGCCTGTCCTCGCGCAAGTAGGGGCTAACCTTGACCACGGTCATCTCGACTAAAGAGGTAGTACTCATTAGTCATCCCCATTGAGGCGACTAATCTCGTCGCGAAGCCGCGCCGCCTCCTCGTAGATTTCTTCGGCAACCGCTTGGTTCAGGCGTCTTTTGAGTTGTTCTAGCTGATTGACGGCTGATGTGGCGATGGTCGGGTGCTCTTCCCGCGGTGCGACCACGGATTTGGTGATGGCATTAACTTCAGCCGTAACCCATTCATCGTCGTCAGAACGAACGCATCCCACGTCTTTGAGTACCTTGACGGCAGCGTAGATCGGTGCGCCAAAGCGCAAGGCTAGGGCAATGGCATCACTGGGACGTGCATCGAATGTATGAATCTTGCCCTCGTCGTCAACGAGGTGAATCTCAGCGTAGTACGTTTTTTCGCGTGAGTTAAAGTCCGTAATTTCGATCCGGACTATCCGGGCGTCAACGTGGGCGAGAATCTGATGGGCTAGATCGTAGCTGATGGGGCGCGCAAGTTGACGCTTGCTGTGGGCTGTGGAAATGGCTGCTGCCTCAAAGCGGCCGATGACAATGCGCAGATAATAGTTGCCATCGACTTCTTTGAGTACTACTTCAGGGTATAAAGATAGAGATTTGCTGCTTAAGACCCCCTTGACTTCCATCAGAACCATAGCGGTATACTACAATTTAATAGGCGTCTGCCAATAGATGTGTGAAATATAATACGACGTAAAAGCGGGTGTCAACTAGCTCGCGCCTCTTACTCATCCGGTAAATCTCCCTCTTTGTTTTTCAGCTTCAACTCAAGCTCCGCGAGCTGGCGACCTAGTTCCCCAGTGCGCCGGTTTAGGTGCGCCAAATAGGCAAAAAGCACGATCCACACGGCCGCGAAGGCAGCAAGTAAGTAGTGGAGATTGTCCATAGATAGTCTCTTACGTTTCGTCGATTAGTTTTTGCCGCAGGAGCGCCACGGCTTTTTCAATGCGGGCTAGCTCCATGCGTTGCGCTATGAGGCGAAAGAGCAGCAGGAAGAAAGCCGCGCAGCAGATCCACTTGGTATATTGCATCGTCGGCTCAAGTTCTACGTTGCGCGGCGGGTGTAGCTGTTGGTCGGCGGCCCACAGATCGACAGCATAGTACACCAAAGGAACGTTGGCGAAGGCGAGAATGCCCAGCACAGCACTGATGCGCTGTACCGGAGCGGAGTTAGCCCCATATCCCCGCACCATTAGGTAGGCCACGTAGATGGTGAAAGTAATCAGCATGGAGGTCAGGCGCGGCTCCCATCGCCAGTAAACTCCCCAGATGGGCTTGGCCCACAAAGGCCCAGTGATCAGCACGATCAACGCAAAGATCACGCCCAATTCGGCGGAGCATAGCGCTAGGCGATCCCACTTGTCCTCGCGAGTGCGCAGATACTGCACACTGCCGACGAACACGAGAAAAAAGGCCAGAAACGAAGAAAACGCCGCCGGCACGTGGAAGTAGAAGATTCGCTGGACGATTCCCATTTCTTTTTCCGTGGGGACCCACAGAAAAATCGCGCCCAAGGCGACCAGCATGACCACGAAAATCAAACAGGAGAGTGGGACCGAACGCATCATTCCTCGATCGCGTATTCAAAAAGCATTAGCGATAGCACCGTGAAAACCACCGCGTACACCCCTAACATTTGCAGGTGCGGGAAGAGCTTTTCGCAACAGTCATTGGCCAGCACTAGCCCCGTCGCCTCCACGCAGGAAATCAACGCCGGCAAGATCATGGGCAAGAGCAAAAGGGGCAGCATTAGTTCGCGCAAACGCATATTGTTCGACAATGCCGCAAAGAGCGTGCCCGCTGATGCCATACAAGCTGATCCCAAGACGAAGACAGCCAACAAGGGGAGCAAGAAAAAGCCTAGAGACAGGTTAAAAAAGAGCGCAAAAAAGGGCAAACTTAGAAGTTCGATTGCCAAAAGAAAAACAAAATTACCCAGCATTTTACCTAGATAGATGGCTCCGCAGTCCCCCGGCGCTAACAGCAGCGCGTCGAGCGCGTCATTGTCGCGTTCATCAGCAAAAGAGCGGCCCAAACTCAGCAGGCTGGCGAAGACATAGGAAGACCACAAGGTCCCAGGCCCAATCTCGCGCAGAGCGGCCCCACCTAAATCGAAGGAAAAGTTGAATACCAGCAACATCAATAGTATAAAGAACACCATCGGGCTGAGACGCGCCTTCGTGCGCCACTCGGCCTTCAGATCCTTGCGCAGTATCGCCAGCGCTCGCCCTAAAAAGCTCATGGGTTGGCGTCGAGATAAGGCGCGCAGAGCGTGCGCAGTTGGTTAGAATCTTCCGTCAGGACTTGGTCCAAGCGCCATTGACCACGTTCAATCACCAGCAGGCGATCCACTAGGCCCTCGGCCTCGTCGAGGCGATGCGTTACCAAGATGCAGGTGCGTCCTTCTTGCCGAAAGTGGCGTAAGAGGCCGTATAATGCAGCGCTCGCCTTGGTGTCGAGGCCAGTAAACGGCTCGTCAAGCAAGAGGATAGAAGGGCCATGCAGGATGGCACGGGCAATGGCCAGACGCTGCTTCATACCGCGGGAGAACGAACCCACTCGCTGGTTGAGCCGCTCGTGCGTCGCCAATACTGCCGACGGAAAGCACAGACCAACAGCCGCTAAGGCCGCGGCGATCAGTTCGTCTGGATTGTCCAAGCCATAGAGTTGGGCGAAGAAGCGCAAGTTCTCTCTCGCCGTCAGTTCGTCGTAGAGCAAGGTCTGATGCGAGAGCAGGCCGATCTCTGCCCGTACCTCGGGGGTGCGTTGGGGATCGCGACCGTTGATTTTCACGCTCCCCGCCGAAGGTCGGCAGAGGCCAGCCACCAGCCGCAATAGGGTACTCTTGCCCGCGCCATTGGCACCAACGAGCAGCGCCGCTTGCCCGCGCGGGATGACCAGATCGATGGGATGCAGGGCAGTGTGGGTACCGAAGCGTTTAGCAGCGCCCGCTAGGACGATGGCGTCGTCTCCACTCATCACACGTCAAGCGCTTGAGCTAGGGCAACCGCTTCGCGCATCAGCAGCGCCCGCTGGTCCATGTAATGCGGATCTTCGGGCCGACCGGCAAAAGAGTCGTCGAGCCGAGCGAGTTCCTCAATGAGATGCTGCCGCCGTTTTAGCGCGTGTGCGCGATCAGTGTTTGGGTATTGGCGGCTCAATGCCAGCGCGACACCACCGGCGAGGAGTGCGCCAGCTAGCGCGATCCATTTGAGCGACCAACTCAGCGAGGGGGCGAAAGGTAAGGGAATCGCCACCTGCTGACTTGGCTGTAGGTTTTCCATAGCCACTTTCCGGTACTGGCGTCCGTGCTGTTCAACGATACCTAGATCAATAAAAGGCGGTTTGATCTCTGTGGAAGGTGGGTCGAGAAAAACCTCCAAGCGGTCGGTCGGATATATCACCTGATGCACATAGGGGCTGGCGAAGTTGCGGGCGTCGAGATTGAAAGAAAAACTCCGCTGCGAGCGGCCTGGAGGCAGGGGCTGGTTGTCGAAGAAACGACCTTCTCCGGCTTGGTGGAGCAGCCCCGAGTGACTTTGAAGATTGAAGATGCCCATTGGCAAGACAAGTTCAGTCACTTGCCGCTCGCGTCCGTCACCACGGCCTGCGTACGTGCGCTCGCGGGTGTTGTGAATTTGCAGGAGTTGGATGCACTCAATCGCGTTCTCGCGCAGCGCGAAAAAGAGGTGATGAGTACCAATGCGGATTCCGGAGGGGTCATCGGTTTTTTCGTACACCTCGAGGATGACCTGTTGCTGCGCTCCGGCCTCAAGGGTCGAAGAAAAATAGGGAATGCCGTCGTAGAAGGCCGCTAGCCCGAAGTGGAGTCCGCTCTGTAGAAAAGGGCCAGCAAAAGAAAAGCGCCCCTCGGCGTCGGTCTCCTTGCGCAGCATCTCGAGAATCTCTCCGTCTTGGCGGACGTAGAAGGCCACGGGAATGCCCGAAATTCGCGCTTGGGTAAAAGGGTTGAGCACATAACCGTTGATCGCCGCGCCCCACAGGTCAGAAGCGCAAAGGACGATTGCAACACAAAGCGAGCGCAGAACCATGGCTCAGCTAGATTCCACTAGCGAAGCACCGCATTGCGGACAGAACCGATCGCCCTCACGCTGCAAGGCTCCGCAGCCGTGGCAACGAGGAACGGCGGTCTTTTGGCGCAGAGCCGCGACCTCCTCTTCTATGCGTCGTTCGAATTGATCGCTGCTCGCGCCGTTGAGCCGATCCAACTCGCCGATAACCGCCAGCGTCTCAGCCTCCAACTCGGCGCAGAGCCGCTGAAAATCCTCTGCGGACACTTTCCCAAGCTCGCGGTCAAGCTCCAGTTCGACGATCTCGCCCAAAAGCTGCTCCTTGCGCTCAAAAAGCTGTCGCGTCGATCCACTCGCTGCGCCCGTCCGCCCGTTCGTTAGGAGGGGATGTGCTAGATAGAGCAACAGTCCCAACAGCAGCGCGATAGAACACAATATGGGTAAAAGTTCTATCACGTTCATTATATAATATAGCCTCTGTAGGCCCGCATCGGTTTGGCCGAACTAGCCTTCGTCGTAGCGATCCAATTCGCGTCTCAAGCGCTCCGCGTCTTGGCTGCGGTTGGTCGGCTGGGGCTTGGACGGTAGAGGCGCTTGGCCTTGGTCCTTCCAGCGAACTAGCAGGGTGCGTACTAGGGCAACGCCAAACAAAAGAGCCAAAAAGGGTGCGACCCAAGCGAGCAAGTTAAAGCCCTCGTGCGGCGGAGTGGCTAAGGCCATCGGGCCAAAACGCGCTACATAGCCGTCGATAATCTGCTGTCGAGTCTGGCCTTGGTCTAGGGCTGAGCCAATCGCCTCGCGTTCGGGGACCGCGAAGTCCGTACAAAGGCAAGTGGCTAAGGATTCCCGAGGACAATTACCGCAAAGACAGACCAACTCCTCAGCTACAGCCTTGATTTCCGCTGTTGTTGCCGCTCCTACTGGCGAGAAGCCCAGCGCCAATGCAGCGAGCACGGGCACGTACATACGAGGTTTCCGTGCGATGGCCGAAGCCATGGCAGTCTCGCGATCGATTCGCGCTAGCCGCCGGTCTCGCGGCGTGGGCCACATCGCCCACAGCGCGCCCAACACTAGGACGACCGCACCGAGCCACACGAAGTTGATTAGCGGGTTGATATAGATTTGGAATTTGGCGCTTTGGTCTTCGGCAGACCCCACCAGAATTACATAGAAGTCCTCGCGCCATGTCGAGTAAATGGAGACTTCAGTAGTACCTTGGTCAAAAGCCGGATAGTAGCGTCGCTCCGGCAGCAGCGTGCCGAGGAATTGATCGCCGCGATGCAGGGCCAAGGCCGCGGCGGTAGTACTGTGATTGGCGTTTTCGGCAAAGGCTAGCGACGCAAACGTAAGCCGGTATTCGCCGACTTGACTCGAAGCTCCTTGGTCGAGGACGACTTCGGCTTCTTGGGTAAAGGCTTTGCCAGTAAAGCCAGCAAAGAGCAATACCAGCCCTAAGTGGGTCAAGTACCCGCCATAACGCCGTCGGTTTTTGGCGCAGAGGCCATACAATGCCACCGGATAGGACTCGCCCGTACTGTGCCTCCGCGCCCGCGCCCCAGCGTGGAATTCGGCAGTGAGCGCGACGAGTACGAAGACGCACAGCCCGAATGACAGCACCACATAGGGATCGCGTATGCCAACAATAAAAAAGACCCCGCAAGAAAGTGCGCCTGCCGTCACCGGGCGAATGAAGTTTTTGCGCAGACTCTCGCTGGAAGTGCGACGCCAAGCAAAGAGCGGACCAGCACCTGTCAACAACAGAAGCACTAGGCCGATGGGAATCGTGACTTGGTTAAAAAAAGGAGGCCCGACTGTGATTTGCTCGTCGGTCAGGGCCTCGGAGACCAGTGGGAAGACCGTGCCCCAGAACACGGCGAAGAGCATTCCCAAGAGAATCCAGTTGTTGAGCAAGAAGGCCGTCTCGCGCGAGGCAAAAGATTCCAAGCGGTTTTCGGCCTTGAGCAAGGGCCGCCGCAGCCACAAAAGCCCAAAAGAAAAAACCAGCGTCAGGACTAGAAACGTACCAAAAAAAGGGCCGATGTTGGATTGGGCAAAGGCGTGAACCGAGGAGATAATGCCACTGCGGGTCATAAAGGTGCCGAACAGGCACAGCGCGTACGTGAGAATCGCCAGTGCCACATTCCATACCTTGAGCATGCCCTTGCGCTCTTGAATCATGATCGAGTGCAGAAAAGCGGTGGCGACCAGCCAAGGCATCAGCGAGGAGTTCTCCACGGGATCCCACGCCCAATAACCACCCCACCCCAGTTCGACATAGGCCCATTTGCCGCCTAGCAGGAGGCCGAAGCCGAGAAAGGTCCAAGGAATGAGCATCCAGCGGCGTGCAGCGCGGAGCCAAGTAGCGTCCAACTTGCCGGTCAAGAGCGCGGCGATGGCAAAGGCAAAGGGCACGACCATGCCCACCATGCCCAAGTAAAGCATCGGCGGATGAATGGCCATAACGGGATGTTGTAGAATCGGGTTGAGCCCGCGGCCGTCTTCTGGCGTGAAGGGCAGGCGCTGGAACGGGTCAGCGGCAAAGAGGTGCACGATGCAAAAGAAGAAGCTAGTAAGAGATAGGGTCGCTATCGCGTAGGGCATCAATTCGCGATAGCGCTGGCGATAGAGTGCGGCCAAGCCCGCCGAGTAGAGGGATAAGATCCAGCCCCAAAACAACAGCGATCCGTTCTGACCGCCCCACAGCGCCGTTATCAAATAGAACAAAGGCATGGCGCGGTTGCTGTTTTCGGCCACATACTCGACTTGGAAGTCGTGGGAGAGGATAGCGTGCCACAGCGCGAGAATTGCCAGCGTCAGCAGGCCACAGGTCGCCAAGACCCCGTTTTCGCCCGAGCGCACCAAGCCCAAGTGGCCACGCCTCGCCCCGAGGGCCGACGCTAGCACCCCATAGCCGGAGGCTAGGAGTGCTAGGCACAGGGCAAAATAGCCGATATCAACCATAAGTGTTGGGAAAAGCCAGAAGGTGTGCGGGCTAGCCCTTTGGGCTATTCATTGCCTGCACGTGGCCTTCATAGCTTTGTCCCTCGTATTTGGAGGGGCATTTGGCAAAGACGATCTCAGCGGCAAAGATCTGGTCGGCTGCATCGTATTCGCCTTCAAGAACTACCAGTGCTTCGTCTTTGAAGGTATCAGGTAGCACGGCGTGTCCGACGTAGCGCACCCGCAGTGTGTGTTGCCCGTCGGTAATCACAAATTCGGGCCGCGAGCGATACCGGTCCCACTCAATCGAACCGGGTACCACGGTGCTGCCGCCTAGCTGGATGCGCTGGCCGTCGTCTGTGGCTTCCTCCATCAAAGTTTGCAGGGTCATGTGAGTCGCCGTCGACTGCTGAACGCCAGCGACAAAAAGGTAGATTAGACCCGCAGCAATGACTAGGGAGCCAAGAGTGAATTTGTGCCGTCTCATAAGAGTAAATCTGCTCAATTTCCCTTTCTTGTCAACGAGTACACCCGTTGGCGTAAAGGGCCACATTCACACTTCGAGTACCTTGGGCAGGCCGCATAAGTTCTCGTAGCCGTCGGCGCAAACGACTACCGTATCTTCGATCCGCACGCCCCCCAAGCCTCGGTAGTAGAGTCCCGGCTCCATCGTCACGACATGCCCCGACTCAAGCACATCGCCGCGCGGACCGATCCTCGGCCCCTCGTGGATCTCTAGACCTAGCCCGTGTCCCGTGCTGTGGATGTAGCCCTGCATATAGCCGTCTTTCTTTCCCGTCTCGTAGTCGGCATCGCTGAAAAATCGCTGGATTGCTTCGTGAATAAGGTGGCCTTCGGCACCCGGACGGATGTGGTCTAAGCCCAATTGTTGAGCCTTCAGCACGGTTTCGTACAGGTGTTGCATCGGCTTGGAGGCTGGTCCCTTACAGAAGGTCCGCGTCAGGTCTCCGTAGTAGCCGCTCGCCTCATCGCGCGGGAAGATGTCGATGATGATGGTCTTGCCTGCGCGCAAAGGCCCGAAGCCCACTTGGTGTGGGTCGCAGCCTTGGTCGCCGCCGGCGATGATGGTGTGTTCGCCAATGCTGTCGCAGTCCATGAGCGTCTGATGCACCATGCGCCGCAAGCGCTCGGAAGTGAGTACGTCGCCGTTGAGGAAGAGCACGCCGTCGCGCACATCAGCGGCTCGCAGCCCTTCAATTGCCGTTTCCATGCCCGCTTCGGCGGCCCGCATCGCCCGGCGCACACTCTCGATCTCTGTGGCGTCCTTGATGTTGCGCTGGGGAAAGAGCGGCTCGGCCGCAATGGCCAGTTCGATGCCTTCCCCCCGCAGAAAATCGGCCGTACCAAGGGGAAAATCAGCGGGCACTTGCAGCTTCGCCAAACCGAGGTCGCGCAAAAGTTCCAACAAGACGTCTTTGCTATTGGGATGCTCTTGGCCCCTTTCCTTGGCCTGCTGCTCGTACTGGGTATAAGACAATACCCGATCGACGCTAGCTTGGTCGCGCGCCCGGTCGATCTCGAGGTTGTTGGCGAGCATGACTTTTTCGCTGGGGGTCCACAAAAAGACGAAGGAATCGGGAGCGCGGAAACGGGTGGCGTAGAACAGATTAGCGCAGCGTTCGCTGCTGCCGATCATCAGCAGGGCATCGGCCTCTTTTAGGTCGGGCGTCATGGTTTTACTCCGGAATCCTCAGTGCCCGAACCTCAATTCCGGTATCGGGCCGCCAAAACCAGAAGAACGCAGACTGCCCCTCCTCCAGTTCGGAAACAAAGCGCACAAATTGCTCCAACGAAGTAACGCGTTCCTGATCCACCTCGGTAATCACATCGCGCACTTGAATCCCTTTATTCGCGGCCAACCCCTCCGGATCTACTTCAACTACCACCACCGGCTCCTCGCCTTGTGCAAATCCCAGTTCAGCCGCCAACTCGCCGATAAAGCCCAACTCGGCGGCCAACTCGGCGGGCAAGGTTTCAACTGAAATCCCTAGCTTTGCTAGCCGCTGATGGCCTTGGGAAAGGAGCCGGTCCTCTTCGCGCTCGCCGAGCACCACGGCGACGTGGTGGATTTGATTCTGGCGCATGATTTGCAGGCTGACCGTTTCGCCTGGGTCGCGGCTGTAGATCAGCGTCTGCAGGTGGTTGAAGTGATTCACCTCGATACCATCGAGCGACAGGACGACGTCCCCGTCGAGCAAACCACCGCGCGCGGCTGGGCTGTTGGGTTGCACATCTCTGAGGTAAACGCCTCGTGGCCGTTCCATGTCAAGGCTGTGTTCGCGGATTAGCTCTGGGGTCATCTCGGATTCCATGGACACGCCTAAGTAGCCGCGTACGATCCGTCCGTGGACCAACAGATCTTCCACTACCTCGCGCGCTAGGTTGATCGGCACGGCTAGCCCATAGCCGATGTAGTAACCAGTGCGCGTTGAAATAGCCGTGTTGATTCCTACGACTCGGCCCTGTAGATCGAGCAAAGGGCCACCGGAGTTGCCGGGGTTAATCACGGCATTGGTCTGGATGAAACTCTCGATGGCGTAGCGATTTTCTTCGTCGCTTCTGGGGTTGAAAATGCCTGCTTGGCGCCCTAGGGCACTGACGATGCCGTGCGTCAGCGTTGACCCCATGCCCAAGGGATGGCCAATGGCCAGCACCCAATCGCCGATTTGCAAGCGGTCTGAATCGGCCAACTGCACAGTAGGTAACCCCTGCGCCTCAATCTTGAGCAGGGCGATGTCAATCAGCGAATCAAAGCCGATGATCTTAGCTCGATAGATGCGGCGATCCGAGAGGGTGACTTGGATGGAGTCGGCCTCGGCGACGACGTGGTAATTGCTCAGAATGTAGCCATCGGCGCTGACGATCGTGCCGGAGCCTATGCCGCGAAAGTCTTCGGGAATTTCCGGGTGGAAGGGGGGCAATGCGCGCTTTTGCCGCGATCGGGTCGTCGCCGAGATTAAAACCACGGCAGGCTTCGCTTGTTCGTAGGCGTGGCGGAAAGCCCTGCTGAGATCCGCGATTGGCTGAGTGCTCTCCTCCGGCATTTGCGCCCCAACCGGGTGCGCGCCCGCGAGCAACGCGGCAATAAGCGCGCTGCACACCCAACTGAACAGGGTGGAAGGGTTGTCGCGCCTGACGGCGCGGAGAAGGTGCTTCATTGGAGGTCGTATTCGTTCAGTTTTCGGTAGAGCGTGCGAGTGCTGATGCCGAGGATGTCGGCGGCCTTCCGACGATTGCCGCCGACGCGGTTGAGGGCTTCTTCGATGGCTTCACGCTCGCGGTCTTTGAGCGTGGGCAAAGGCTCAATAGCTGCGTTTTCGGGGATGCGTATTGCCGCGGATTCTTGGGAGTCTGCGGGATGATAAGGGGTGTCCTCAACCGGATAGATCGGTTCCTCGGGAACGGCCCTTGGTGCTACGGGAGGCGTAGAGGACGGCATCACGGAGGCATTGCGCTCGACCGCGGCTCTTAGCTCGGCGACCTCGCGCTTGAGATCCAAGAGTGCAAAGTAGATCAACTCGCGCTCGGATTGGTCCGGCGTCTTGTTGGTTGGCACGGGCAAATGGCGCGTGGGCTGGATCCCGAGATGGGGCACTAGGTCTTCGGGTTCGACGAGGGCACGCGGGGCGAGGAACACCAAGTGTTCAATTAGGTTGCGCAACTCGCGCACATTGCCAGGCCAGGCATAGTTTTGCAAAAGGTCCAGCGCCGCCGCCGAGAACCCTTCTAGACGGCTCTTATTGTCTTGGGTCAACTCGCTGATGAAGTGCTCGATCAATAGGGGAATGTCCTCGGCTCGACGACGCAGCGGCGGAATGTCGAGTTCGACGACCTTGAGCCGGTGGTATAGGTCGAGGCGAAACTCGCGCTGGTCAACCGCCTTTTGTAGATCGCGGTTGGTCGCGGCGATGACGCGAAGGTCCACCGAGATCGGCGCACTGCCGCCGATGCGGACCACCTCGCGCTGCTCGAGGACCCGCAAGAGGCGCACTTGCGCTGCCAGCGACATCTCGCCGATTTCGTCTAGAAAGACCGTTCCGCCGTCCGCTTGTTCAAAGATGCCTCGGTACTGGGCACGGGCGTCAGTGAAGGCCCCCTTCTCGTGCCCGAAGAGTTCGTTTTCCAGCAGATTCTCCGGGATGGCACCGCAGTTGAGCGGGCGGAAAGGACGTTCGCCGCGGCTACTGTAGCGATGTAGAGCTTCGGCAACTAAGTCCTTGCCCGCGCCGCTTTCGCCCGTCAGGAGAATAGAGGAAACCGGCGTCGGTGCCACGATTAAGATGCGTTCGCGCAGTTGGCGCATTAAGGGTGACTGACCTACCAGTTCGGCTCCGTGCAAAAAGTCCCTGCGCTCTAGTAGCTGGTCCAGATGTTGACGCAGGACTGTGGCCTCAAAGGGCACGACAATTTGGTCTTTGAGAGGCGAACCCCACAAAAGTCGGTCCCAATTTTCATCGGCGTTGCCCAAGCCTAGGACGGGCACATCGCGATGCTGGTCGAGCGCGGCGACGCCCTCTGCGAGGACGGCGGGCGGAAGTTCCAGATCAAAGGCGACCAGATCCACTCCGCGCCGCAGTAGCCGCCCAAGCGCATCGCCGTTAGCCGCGCTGAGTACGCGCAACCGCACGTCGTGGACTGCGGACTTGAACTCCGCTTCCAACTCTGCTCGCTGGGTTAGGAGCAGAATGTGACGTTGAGTCGGGGCCATGATACTCTCTGCTGGCGTCGCTTCAGTTGAGGGTTTCTAGCTGGCGGCGCAGGTCATCCATCCGCTCGCGGGCTAGCTGTCCCTGTGGAGTCTGGCCCCCTTCGCGACGTGTGATGCGCTCGTAGATAGTCATGGCCGTGGCATGTTCGCCCAGCGATTCGTGGCAGCGGGCGCGCTGGAAATCCGCCGAGGTGATCCACATGCTGAGTCCTTGGCTACCGTGGTAGCTGACTTTGTAATAGGCTTGGATCGCCTTGCGGTACTCGCCCATGTTCTGATAGGATTCGCCGATGTAATACCGGGCTTCTGAAGCACTGTTGCCATCGAGTAACTGTTGGGAGAGCAGCTCGTCTAGCTGTTCAATAGCTTGGGCGTATTGGCCCTTGTTTTTGAGGATGATACCCAGTTCGAGTTGGACCTCGATGGCTTTGGGGTGTTCGGGGTACTGGCTCAGCAGCTGATCGGCTATTTGGTGCGCGGCCTCGTACTCGTGGGCACTTTGGTAGCTTTTGAGCAGTTTCCACATCGCATCTTGGGCCTGACCACTACTGACTTCTGGTGCGTCCAAGGCGTGTTTGTAGGCCCCTGCCGCTTGCAGGAAGTTGTGCAGCGAAAAATGGTAATCCCCGAGGCGCAGGTAGGCGTCGGCTACCTGAGGACTCGTCGGATATTCCCGGACAAAGCGCGATATGGCCTCCAATGCGAACGCCGCCCCCTCCTCGCTGGGCGTCGCCCTGTTTCGCTTCCACAGCGTTATGGCCATCCAATAGGCCCCATCGCCGGCCCACCTGCCTCCTTGCTTTTCCACCTCTTGAAACAGCTCGTAAGCCTTTTTGTAGTTGCCAGCCTGCAAATAGTAATTCCCTTCTTCAACCCGGAAGTGTTGACGCCACTCCGTTTCTTGCTTGAACCGCTTGGCAAACTGCTTGGCGGCCTTGCGCCCTTCCTCTATGCGCTTGAGTCGGAACAAGGAGAGGATGGCTTGGCCGTGGATTAAGGCGTCCTCGCTTTGCTTCAGCAAGGGCTGATAGAGTTGGTAGGCTTGTTTGTATTGCTGGCGGGCAAAGGCGATGTGGCCAGCCCGCGCCGAGGCTTCGGTTGCCAATCCGCTGGAGGCAAATTCTTGGCTGACCTTGCGGAAGAGCCGAAAGGCGTCGTCTTCCTGACCTAACCTCAGTTGCAGTACTGCTTGGGCGAAGTAGATGCTGTCTAGTCCAGCCGGGTTTGGCTCTTCGGCGAGTATTTGCCGATAGGTCTCCATGGCCTCGCCATAGCGGTTGAGATGGTGATAAGCGCGGCCAATTCGTCGCAGAATCGGTCCTCTGTCGTCGGAGATTGTCGAGTTGGAGACTAGCGGTTGATACAGATCGATGGCGGCAGCGTACTGGCCGAGCTGAAAATAGGTGTCGCCCAACAGTTTCTGGGCGGCACGGCGCTGGGGAAAGGCCGGGTAACCCCAGCGCAACTCTTGCAGCCGGGCAATGGCTTCCTGGGTCCGCTCCTGCGCTAAGCGGATATGGCCCAGTTCAAAGAGCACCGGTGCCGTCAGCGGACTATTGGGATAGTCTCTCAGAACGCGCTCGAGCAAGTCGGCCGCTGCTTTGTGTTGACCTTTTTGCACTAGGCAAAGACTCTTGCCGTATAGGGCGTGGGGTACAAGTGGACTGTTGGAAGAGAGCCGGCGGAGTTGGTCGTAGGCGGCAATGGCCCCGTCGAACCAAGTGGTATCGGTCGCCCCGAGCTGGCGGCGAGCATCGCCTAGCTGCAAAAGGGCTTGGTCTAGATGGGCACCGCGCCCTTCGGAAAACTCGGCGACGAAAGCGGCAATCCCCTCTTCAAGCGTTAGTAACCGCAGCGAGTCGGGGCGGTCTTCGGCTTCGAGTTTAATGAGGCTAAGTCGTGCGCGCCGGGCCCACGTGTTGTCGGTGGGGGCTTGCTTGACGAGAGTAGTACTGTCGGTGGGGGCTTGTTCGGTGAGAATGCTGTCGGTAGGGGCTTGCTCGGTGAGAATGCTGTCGGCGGGGACTTGCTCCACGAGAACGCGGTATTCCCGTAGGGCTAGAGTTCGTAGCGAGTCTGCGCTGGCAGGCTGCGCCTCTAGCTGGCGTTGGCGGGCGAGTCGGAGCAGACTTTCGGCCAGAAAGTACTGCGCCTCATCCTTGTCGGGGTCGTCTGGATAGACCGTGGCATAGTGTTTGAAAGATTGAGTAGCCGCGATAAAATCGTGATGCGCGAACAGCACCCTAGCGACCGCTAGCTGCACTAGCTGACGCGACTTGCCGCTCAACTCATCGAGCCAAGCTTTTTGCAAGGCCCGGTTGAGGCTAGCCGGGTCCAAGACAGTAAATTCGCGCAGATATTCGATTCGCTGGCGAACCTCCTCGCTCTGGCGGTCAGCGGGGAAGAGTTCGAGGAAGGCCACGTACTCGCGCAGTGCCGCACGCGGTTGTCCACTTTGCTCAAAGGCTTGAGCGAGGGCAAATTGCGCTTTGGTTGCCACCTCGTCCTGACCCACAGCTAGCTGACGATAGAGGGAGATGGCTTCTTCGTAGTAGCTAGTTGAGGCATAGAGTGCGGCGAGTTCGAAGCGCACGGCGTCGGCATCGGCAGCCCCGTCGGCTTCCTGTAGATACCGGTGGTACCAAGTTATCGCGCGGCTGTGGAAGGCGGCGGCCCCCTCTCCGAAAGTCAATAACCGCAGCGAATCGGGACTGTCCTTGGCTTCGCTGTCGCCGCGCCGCTTGTAGAGGGCACCTAGTTCCCTCAGCGCACTAATGGCTTCGGGGCTGTCGCCGGTCTGGATCAATCCTTGAAGCAGGCCTACTGCGCGGGCGAATTGTCCGGCTTGGCCCAGAACGATGGCTCGGCCTAGCTGCGCCTTGAGGTAAGCGGGGTGGCCGGGTTGGAGCATGGTGCTCAGCTTGTCGTAATGGGCGATGGCTTCGCGCGTCTGATGACTCTGACGGCGAGCGTCGGCCAGCCCGAGGAGTGCGCTTTCTTTGAGAGCGCGGTCGCCGATTTTGTTAAAGGCCCGCTGATAGGCGTCCCCAGCTTGGCTAAAAAGGCGCGAGTTATAGAGATAGTCTGCGCGATCTAAATAGGCGCTGTCGGTCTGCGCCGCCCTGGGAAAGCGCCGCTCCAGCGACTTGAACTGCTTCTCCGCAGTTTCCCTGTTGCCCATAAAGAGAGCGATGCGCCCTCCGAGGAGCAGGGCGCTAGGAGCGAGGGAAGGCGGTGGTTTAGTGGCGGCGATTTGCCCGAGGAACTGTTGGGCTTCTGCGGCCCGACCAGTGGCAAAGCGCAACTGGGCCAGCCGATAGCGCGCCAAATGCGCTTGGTCAGACTTCGCGTAATCGGCCAGCAGCCGTCCATAAACAGTTTCGGCTTGCCGCAAATTTTCAGCGCGGGTATAATTAGCCGCTGCTTCAATCAAGGCACTGGCGGCGAATTCGCTGGCGCTGAAACGACGCTGCAACTCTTCGTATGATCGGGCCGCCAGCAGGTATTGACCTTGCTCGGCCAAACAAGCCGCTCGCTCGCGCCGTGCGTTGGCGGCGTTCAACAAGTGATCGGGATGTTCGAGATAAAACGTCTCGTAGGCTGGCACCGCTAGGTCACAACGGCCGCTCTGGCGGTACGCACGCGCTAGCATCAGTCGGGCCTCGGCTAGCTGAGGACTATCGGGATAATTGCGAATAAACTCGGCGAATAGCCCGGCAGCCGTGGCATAGTCGCCGGCATCCCGGAAGAGATTGCGAGCCAGTTTGAAGTCGTCCTCTGCGCTCGTTTGCGCCCAGCTCTGGGTGCTTAAGCAGAGGAAAAGCACCAATATCAACTTTGGAAACATATCAATCCTCAAGAGTATGCCAATCTGACACTTGATAAGCTAGAGTGTAAAATATAGTAAAATGCGGTCAAGGTGTGCAGCGATGGAGAGTCTGCTGGTCGAAAAAGCATACGCAAAAATAAACTTGGGGCTTAAGGTTGTTGGTCGCCGTCCCGATGGCTACCACGAGATCCTTAGTGTGGCTCAATGCGTGGATTTAGCGGACGTCTTGTACTTTGAATTAGCTTCCTCCGATCAATTGACCTGTAGCCTCGACAGCCTATCGCCGGGACCAGACAATTTGGTGTGCCGCGCAGTTGATGCCTTTCATGCTCAACTCGGCCGCCCAGCTCAGTCGTTCCGCATCCACCTAGAAAAGAACATACCCATAGGCGCGGGCCTAGGCGGGGGCAGTGCCGACGCGGCCGCGGCCCTGCGAGTACTCAATCGTTTCTATGACCAGCCATTCTCGAACGCAGACCTCCGCCAGATCGCCGCCACCCTTGGTTCAGACATTCCCTTTCTAGTGGAAGGCGGCACTGCTCTAATGAGGGGCCGGGGAGAGATCCTCAACAAGCTGAGTTGGGTAGGTGCGGTTTTTTACGTGTTGGCGTACCCCGAGGTCGAGATCAGCACGGCGTGGGCTTATGGCCAGCTCGGCCCTATCTTGACAGAAGATTCTCCCTATTTTAACTTTATCGTTTCCCTGAGCGGCGGGTGCGTTGACCACGACAGGTTATTTGAAGTGCTGGAGAACGACTTCACGCCCGCGGTAGATCGCGCCTATCCCATCGTCGCAGAGCTTCGTTCTCAACTGGACCGAGTTGGTGCCCGCGCCACGTCCATGTCGGGCAGCGGCTCCACTGTTTACGGTGTCTTCGACGACCGGAAAACCGCCTCTCAGGCGCAGAGCGCACTGCAAAGGCAAGGTTGCCGGTCTTTTTTGTGTCAGCCGGTCTAGCTCGGGGGAGCGCGAGGCATAAAGATAGGTAGCCCGGTCGTTCAATTGGTAGGACAACGGATTTTGGTTCCGTTTATCGAGGTTCGAGTCCTCGCCGGGCTGCCATTATGCCATTGATATTTGATTGAGTCTTTTGAGGAGACGTTCCGATGCCACAAGTTCCACTACAGATCCAAGCGCGCGAGCAGGTCGCGCTCAAAGTCCAGTCCCGCCAAGAGCAGGGCAAGGGGCCGGTGGGCCAGATACGCCGCCTGCGGGGCCAGTTGCCCGGGGTGATCTACGGCCACAATCAGCCCGCTGAGTCCTTCAAGACGGATGCCCATGGCCTGGAGCTCATCCTGAGCAAGGGCGGGCAAAACGCGATCATCTTGATTGAGCACGAAGAGCCTGATAGAGCTCCTGAGCAGGCCCTGATTCGCGACATCCAATACCACAAGGTCCGCGGCGATGTGCTGCACTTAGACCTTTTGCGCATCGATCCGAGCGAGACGCTGCGCGCCAATGTTCCGATCCTGACTGAGGGGGAACCCGAAGGGGTCCGCAACGAGGGCGGGGCCTTGCAACAGGCGCTGACCTCCATCGAAATGGAGTGCGTCGTCTCGGAAATGCCCTCTGCGATGGTGATCGACATCTCTTCGCTGGTTATCGGCGATAGCCTGCACGTGAGCGATCTCGTCGAACAAGAGCCGCGCATTACCACCGATCCGGACCGCACTATTGTCAACGTCTTGGCTCCGCGCTTGATCACTGAGGAAGAAGAAGCCGAGGAGGTCGAAGGAGAGGAAGGCGAAGGAGAGGAAGGCGAAGAAGGGGGCGAAGGCGAAGAAGGTGTCGAGGGCGGCGAAGGCGGCGAGGGTGGCGAAGAGTAGATTTGCAAGTAGCCTTGGGTTTGGGCAATCCCGGTGCGCGCTACGCGTCAACGCGGCACAACATAGGATTTATGGTGGTAGATCACCTAGCGGCGCGCTTTGGTGTTGACTGGCAGCATCAGGCGGACCTACAAGGCCAAGTGGTCCAAGTGGTGCTGGGCGGTCGGGAAGTGCTTTTGGCCAAGCCCCAAGCCTATATGAACCGCAGTGGTCGAACCGTTGCGGCCCTTTGCGCCCAATGGGAAGTGCTTCCCGAGGACGTATTGGTCATCTTCGACGACTTCCTGCTCGACTTCGGGCGTTTGCGCTTTCGCCGTGGCGGCAGTGATGGTGGGCACAACGGTTTGGCTTCGGTACTCGAAGTGCTCAACACGGAAGCCGTACCGCGCCTGCGTCTAGGGGTCGGCATCCCACCCGCAGACGCGGACGTCGTTGACTACGTCCTGGATCCGTTTTCCCCCGCAGACGAGGTACAAGACTTGATTGAGCGCGGGAATGCGGCGCTTGAAGTGTACTACGCCGAAGGCATCGAGGCGGCCATGAACAAGTTCAACGGTTAAAAAGCAACGTAGCCGAGGGAGGGTTACAAACGCATATGGAAATTTGGACAAGCGCAGCGCCATTCATCGGTCTGGGCGGTTTGCTTTGCTCGCTCCTGCTGTACTTTTACATCAAAAAGTCTCCGGCGGGCACTCCAGAGATGGTGGAAATCTCAGAGGCTATCCACGAGGGAGCTATGGCCTTTCTCAAACGCGAGTACACCATCCTCGCCGGGTTTATCGTCATCGTTTTCGCCCTCCTTTTTGCCTTCGTCGGTGCCCATACCGCGTACGCTTTCTTGGCGGGAGCCGTTTGCTCCATTTTGGCCGGTTACACTGGCATGAAGGCGGCCTGCCACGCCAATGTGCGCACCGCCCAAGCGGCCAACCAGCACGGCCAAGGGCCGGCACTGAACATCGCTTTTTCAGGGGGCGCCGTAATGGGACTTGCCGTGGCTGGCTTGGGACTTTTCGGCGTTGGCGCGCTGGCTAGCGCCCTTGGTATCTGGAGCGATATAAGTCAAGCATCCACGATCAATGGCTTCGCTATGGGGGCCTCTTCGATTGCTCTTTTCGCACGCGTTGGCGGTGGCATCTTCACCAAGACCGCCGATGTGGGTGCCGACTTGGTGGGCAAAGTGGAGGCGGGGATTCCCGAGGACGACCCCCGCAATCCGGCCGTTATCGCCGACAATGTCGGCGACAATGTCGGCGATGTCGCTG
>JAPPEG010000320.1 GCA_028875345.1 Gemmatimonadota bacterium | reverse complement strand
ATCTCGACGCGTACGTGGCCAACGATGGACACGCCAATTCCCTCTTGCGCAACGATGGTCGCGAGAAGTTCACCGATATCGGCATATCGTCGGGCGCGGCCTTCAGCGGCGATGGCCGATCTCAAGCCGGGATGGGGGTAGCGCTTGGCGACGGCGACGGCGACGGCTTGTGCGACATCTTCGTCACCAATTTCTCCCAGGATCACAACACGTACTACGAGAATACAAGCACCGGATTTTTCTCCGACATCAGTGGCCAAGCAGGGCTAGCTGGCAGTAGCCGCCCTTTTATGGGATGGTCCACCTTCTTTTTCGACTGCGACGGCGATACCGACCTAGATCTGTTCGTCGCCAACGGCCACCTCATGCCTGCCATTGACCATGCCGGCAGCGGGCTACACTACGCGCAGACAAACCAGCTATACCGCAATGACGGAGGCAGCCGATTTACAGAAGTCAGTGAACGCGCTGGCTCTGGGTTTGACTCAGCAAGGGTGAGTCGCGGCGCAATCCATGGCGATCTGGACAGCGACGGCGACCCCGATATTGTAGTGGCCAATCTCGACGCGCCGCCAAGTTTACTGCGCAACGACGGCGATCGCATCCATCATTGGCTCGGATTAGACCTGCATGGTCCACCTGGAAATCGCCACGGGATTGGTGCCTACGTCCTAGTGCGGTCAGGGGGCCGCGAGCAACATCGCCAAGTCTTCAGCGGCGACGGGTTTATGGGACAAAACGATCCGCGCCTCTTCATCGGGCTGGGAACGGCGCGCCTGGTGGACCGCTTGGAGGTGCGCTGGCCTTCCGGGCTGGTGCAGCACTACCAGAACCTGACCGCCGATCGTCTCTACCTGATCCACTACCAAGACGGGCTTACAGTCCGAAGAGATGGGGAGAGGATGGGTCCTGAATGAAGCGACGGCTCCCGCTAGGCACCTTACTGTTACTCAAAGTGATTCTCGTCGAGGGCTGCGGCTACCAAGAAGAACAGCCCGCACCTCAGACTACGGAGGTTGAAACGCCCCCCCTTGCCGCGGCTGCCGTCATCGACAAGGCGCACAATCTGCTCAATGTCCGTCAGCCCGAAGAAGCGGAACGAATTCTCAGGGAAGCCTTAGAGGTCGCCCCGAATCACGCCCAACTCAACAATTTGCTCGGCGCAGCCCTAGTGGAACTCAGCAACTTTGCAGAGGCCGAGGACCGCTTCCGCAGAGCAGCAGAGCTGGACCCAACCCTAGCGGACCCCCTAGCTAGACTCGGCTGGCTTCTCTACGAAAAGCAGGGGAAGGCGATGGAGGCCAAGGCACTGTTGCAGCAAAGCCTAAAACTCGATCCCGACCACGAGAGGGCTCGCTATACCTTGGGGCTTGTACATCAGCGCGAGGGCGAACTAGACAGCGCCGCCGTGATATACGCCAGCCTACTGGAGCGAATACCATCGGCCGAAGCCCACCGCCAACTGGGCCTAACCTATCTGCAGCAAGGCAACCTAAAGCGCGCTCAGAAATCCCTCCAAGAAGCAGCGCGTTGGTCCCCGTACGACCCCCAAACCCTAGTGGGGTTAGGGCAAGCAATGGCCCGTCAAGGCAAGGCCGACAGCGCCCGGCTGATCCTTAAGGGGGCGGAGAGGATACGCCAAGAAGAGGAGGAACTCCGCCCTCTGCGCGACGCCGCCACGCGCCATCCGAATCGTCCCCAGTCGCATTTCAACTTGGGGGTGGCTTACGCCCGCATGGGACGGTTGAAGTTGGCGCAGCAGGCGTACGGGCGCGCCTTGGAAACGGATCCTTCATACGGGCGCGCCTACAAGGGCCTCGGAACCCTTGCGATGTCCGTGGGAGAGTTGGAGCAAGCCGAGATTCTCTTTGTGGAGGCCCTCGCGCGCGACTCGACCTTGGCCACGGCGCACAACAACCTAGGGCTGATCTACCACGCCAGAGGCCGCCATGCAAAGGCCGTCGCGCAATTTGAGGCCGCTGCTCGCGACGCTTCTAAGCAGGCTCCTCTCTGGGCCAACCTAGCGCGGGCCTACCGCGATCTGGGACAGGCCGAGCAGGCTCGCCGGGCGGCAGCAAAGGCTCTGGCGATCGACTCTACATTTCACGGTGCAAGGGAGATACTCGGAGACGCGTATTTCTTAGACGGGGCCCTGGAGAAGGCGCTAGAGAACTGGCGTCGCACTGCGGAGAAAACGCCTAGCGATACAGCGCTAGCCGCCAAAATTGAGCGGGCCGAGCGAGCGCTAGAGAGCAGACCGCGATGACCCGAGTGCGGGAAAGGATCGGGCCGATCATCGTGCTCTACATCATCGCCAGTCCACTCGGCGCAACGGAGCCGACGCCTGTTCGCTTCGTGGATGTGGCCGAGGAGACGGGCTTGGTATTTCACCACGAGACTGGGGCTTGGGGAGGCCACTACCTACCCGAGACGATGGGAGGGGGGGTCTGCGTTCTCGACTTCGACGGAGACGGTCGGCTCGATGTCTATGCCGTCAACGGCGCTCCCGTAGTCCCGCCGCCCAAAACCTCCGGCAAGGCACCCGTCAACGCCCTCTTTCGCCAGACTGCCGCAGGGCGTTTTGCCGAAGTGGGTGCTGCGGTGGGGGTGGACCACGGCGGAATTGGCATGGGCTGTGCGGTCGGCGATTGCGACAACGACGGCGACCCAGACCTCCTCGTCACCAACTACGGCTTCGATGCCTTCTACCGCAACAACGGGAACGGCCAGTTCGATGAGGCCGGACTCGCCGACAGCCTGTGGAGCACGGGCGCTGCTTTCGGCGACATCGATCTGGACGGCGACTTAGACCTGTATGTGGTCCACTACGTCGAGTTCGATCCCGAGCGTCAGACTGGAGAGATGGCTCCCTACCTCGCCGACCTATCACTGGCGCGGGTAGCGGGCGAAGAGTTGCCCGCAGCCTATCCGCGACCGTCCAGCTTTCCCGCAAGTCCAGATCGCCTGCTGCGCAACGAAAATGGGCAGTTTGCCGACATCACTGATCGGGTGGCCACAGACGCTATGGCCGGCAGGGGACTGGGGGTTGTATTCGGCGACTACAACCTCGACGGTTGGCCCGACCTCTACGTCGCCAACGACGGAAATCCCAACTTCCTCTACCACAACCGAGGGGATGGGAGCTTTGAGGAAGTGGGAGCGGCCTCGGGGACGGCCTACGGACTATCGGGGCAGGCCGAGGCCGGCATGGGAGTTGATTTCGGCGACTACGACAACAACGGCTTTCCAGACCTCGCAGTCACCAATTTCCAAGGAGAGCCAAACGATCTCTATCAAAACACGGGGATGGGTTTCTTTGCCAACGCCACGTATAGCTCGGGGACCGGGTGGGTGACGCTCCCCTTCCTCGGGTTTGGGATTGCCTTTTTGGACTTCGACAGCGATGGATGGCTCGACCTATTCGTCGCCAACGGGCACGTCTTGGATAACGTCGAGCGTTTCGACCCCTCCACCTCCTATCCACAGCGCAATCTGCTGTTCCACAACAACGGCGCAGCCAAGGGTGGAGAAAGTCGGTTCGTCGAAGTGGGCGCTGAATCTGGGCCGGGGATGGCCCAAGTTCGAGTGAGCCGGGGGAGTGCAGTAGCAGACTGGAATGCAGACGGCGCTGTCGATCTGCTAGTGTCTAATATCGGCGAACGGCTTTCCCTATTGCGCAACGAAGGGGGAAATGAGCATCACTGGCTCGGGGTGAAGCTGCAAGGGCAATCGAGCAACCGGGATGGAATTGGCGCACAGGTCTGTGTTCGGGCTGGAGAGCTGAGACAGTGCCGGGAAGTACGGGGGGCCGAAAGCTACCTGAGTCACAGCGAACTGCGGCTCCACTTTGGCCTCGGGTCGCACGCCGCAGTGGATTCTGTCGTGGTGCGTTGGCCGGCCGGGGGCGTGCAGCATCTGGTGAACGTCGAGACGGACCAAACGCTGTTTGTGCTAGAGGCTACTACCGGCGGGCCACGCTAAGGTCATGCGATAAATTTGCCTGCCGAACAATAGAGCCTCGGAGAGCTTAAATTACTTGACGGACTTAGCTTGTAAACATTATCTTGACCAACACTTTAGATAATTTTTATAAGTTGTTGATAAATAAAGATTTATGGCGATAGGATTTTTACATTCACAAACTGCTAAAAAATAAATACTTACGAACTATATGAAGCCAAGAATCGTCCTCGTCCTAATAGCCGTCTCAGTGGTCGCCTGCGGGCAAGAGGATCCGGTCGTTGCCCGAGTCGGCGACGCCGAAATCTCGCTGTCGCAGGTGGAGCGGTTTGTAGAGCGACTGCCCCAAGGGCTACGCAGCCAAGATACCGGCCGCGTCGCTATCGAGGATCACGTCTGGTCCCTTATCGACCACCACCTCACTCTCGCGGAAGCTCGCCGACGAGGGTTGGCTACCGATGCCGAGATTCAGCGCGAGCTAGCCCACCAAGAACGCCGTTGGCTGGCGCAGCTATACAGAGAGCGGAGCGGGATCGCGGATATCGCAGTTTCCGCAGACGATGTAGAGCGGACCTTTCTCCGCCTAGGCTTCGATAAGGAGCGCCTCCTCACTCGGCTCATCGTCGCCGACGAAGACCTGCTGGCGGAAGCCCTCGGGCGCGTTCGTTCTGGAGCGGAGTTAGCTGAGGTGGCGCATTCGTACGGAGAGATGGATTCGCTTGCGCTAGGGGATGGGACCGTCGGCTGGATCGGCCGCGAGGCCCTAGCGCGCTACCGCATACCAGAGGAAGTGTTCTTCTCTATCCAAGATAGGCGTCTTGCTCCTGTCGCCGACTTGGGCGGGGCGTGGCAGATCTACCAGTTTGAGAACACGCGCTCGCGGCCCTTGGCGGATGTGTGGGAGTTGGTGCACGAACGTACTCTTAGGGAACACCGGAGCCGGCAAAGCCACCAAGAGTACGAGCAACTCGCCCACCAGTTAGCGCTTCGCGTGAGGCCGGAAGGAATGGAAGCCGCTCTCGCACTCGGCGGCGCGGGTGTCGCTCCCCAGAGCCTAGAGGAGCCTTTGGGTGCCCGGGTGCTGTGCGACTTCGACGGAGACTCGCTGACCGTGCGCGACTTTTTGACCGCATTGCTGCGCATTGGCTTCCGCAGTGCCTTGAGGGACAGCGGCCACGTGATGCAGTTGGCAAGCTCCGAGGTGCTGCCAATCTATCTGTTCGCAGCGGCGGCCCGTAGCCAAGCGTGGGATAAAGAGCCCGAGTTCCAAGAATTTGCCGAGAAGAAGCAACAACAGTTGATGCTAAAAGCTCTTGAGGAGCAGGCCGCGGCAGAGAGCGGTCCCATGGAGGAAGAAGACATCCGCGCATATTACGACCGCAATGAGGGACAGTTCCGGGTGCCAGAGTCCGTCGTCATCCGGCGTCTCTATGTGGATACTTGGGAACAGGCACGGGACTTGCGCGAGGAGATCGATGCGGGAGCAGAACTCGCCGCCCTCCTCAAACGCCCGTTGGTCGCCCGCCACGTCCACCCCCGGTTGCAGGGAATCCGGCGATTTTTCCGCATTCACGAGGCGCACTTTCCGGAGTTGGTCGCGGGGGCGTTCGGCGCCGAGACGGGCGATGTCGTAGGCCCGGTGCCCGTTGGGGACGGCTTTGCGGTCTTTGAGGTGCTAGGGCACCTAGAGCCGGAAGTCCAGCCGTATGACAAAGCCCGCCCAGAAGCGCGCCGGTTGCTACTCAAGGCGAGAACGGACGAAGCCATGGCGGGCCTTATTCGCAAGCTCAGGGAACAACACCAAAACCCAATAACGCTCTACGACCTTCCTGTTGGTGAAGCGGATGCGGAGGAATTGTAGAGGATGAAGACTCCCCGTAAAATTCTGGTCTGGTTTGTCGCGGCAGGTCCGGTCTTGTGGTTTGGAGGAGGGCTGACTCTAAAACCGGTGCAAGCCCAAACGGCAGAAGGATTCGATCTGCGGGGCAACAAGCTCGTCGTGGGCCGCCCAGAGCACTGGCAGACCTGGAAAATGCCCACCCACTTGGTGCGGCTAGACAGCAGCGGGACGGTACAGGTCCGGGACTTTCGCTCCGTCTATAATCTCCTAGATGATCGCTCCTTCAGGCGACAAGTAGATATTAGCTCAGACAAACCTCGGGTGATGAATCTGGATAGCACTCGATCCGTCGATGTGAAGGGCAACTTCAAGGAGGACACCGCCGGCAATCCTGTTTTCGATCATTTCCTCCGTCCCGGCCCCAGCAGGGCCGGCTCTAATTTAGAACTAGCGCCTAATCTCTTGGATGGAGATCCAACGACCTTCTGGGAGCCAGATCTCAACGATCCCATAGAAGACTGGTGGGTGGAAATCTCGCTGGGTCGGACGGTTCCGGTGGAGCGGCTTCGTTTGCAGTACGTCGATGCGGAATTGGGCGACCCTTTCCGGCGCTTGCTCGTGTTCTTTGAGGACGCCCAGTTTCCACTGGTGGACGAAGATGCAAATTTTCAGTTCGAGGTACTAGAACCGCTTCCGGGCATCAACGAGGAGCAACGGGAGATCGTCATCGACGCGACGCAGACCAGCGGCCTATTGCCTCCGGCTGGGAGCGGCTTGGTGGAGAAACGGCTGGAGCAACCTAGGGCGAGTTTGAGTTGGAACGGGAAGCTCGTCGAGACGATTCGCTTTCAGGTGACCGACACCAAAGGAGGCAGAGCCGAAGAGATCTCGGAGAGCGAGTATCTGGCACTGCCCGTCGAGGCGCGTGGCGACATCGAATACCTCTCGAAAAGCGAGACGGGGCGGGGAGAGCCGGTGGATTCGACGACCTATTTCGAATTACCAGCAGATCGCCGCGGCGAAAAGCGGTTCTTCCGGCGCGAACTGCCTCGCCTAGCAGAAGTAGATGTATGGGGCTGGGGCGACAATGTGGCCTTTAACATGATTGAGGGCGGAGGCAGGATCATCCAACAGCTTCCCAGCGGGGGAGGGGAGCAGGCCTTTGACGGAGTATTGGCCAGTTTCTACCAAAACAACTACTGGCTGGAAGAAACCCCGACTGAGAATATGATGATCGCCGACCTCGGCGGGACCGTGTGGGCCAAAGAGTTCCGGGTGATGTCTCAGGGCTACTTCCAGTCGCCTTCGATCCGGGGCTACCTGCTCCGGGGCAGCGCGGGTGAACGCGATTCAGAGGGCCGACTGAAGTTCACGCGGATCAGCTCTCAAGAGCGCGAGATCAATTCCAGCGTGGGATTCTTCCTCGAATTGGCCGACCTCCTCGAACCGGCCCGGCAGGTGCGATTCTTCGAGTTCCGCGCCCTCGAGAACGATCCCGGCGGCACGGTCACGATCAGCCGGACTCCAGGGATCGGCGAGTTCATGGTCTTTTCAGAAGGCCCTCCCGCCGAAGTGATCCTCACCTCCGGCCCGCTAACAGTGCCCGAGCAGTCCAATCTCGTGTCGATAAACTGGGAGGCGGAGACTCCTCTAGGGACCAGTGTCGAGTTGAGGACTCGGACGGGCAGCGAGGTTGAGCGCCAGATCAAGTACTACAACTCGGGCGGCGGCGAAGTCACGGCGAAAAAGCACAAAACGCTCGCCTTCTTTCTCAGGGGACCGATCGACACCGTCTTTGTTCCCACGGCTGACTGGAGCGAGTGGAGCGAAGCCTATATCCGGCCGGGGTCCGAAATCACTTCCCCGAGCCTGCGCCGCTTCGTCCAGATTGAGGCGCGTCTAAAGGCCGAGGCAGGAGTCGATCCGCCAGCCATCAAGTCGGTGCGCATGGAGTACACCGATCCTTCGGTAGTTGGACTGGCCGGGGAAATCTGGCCTCAGGAGGTCGTCCCGGGAAGGCGCGACACCTTTGCGGTGTTTGTCAGCGCCGCGGTCGTGGAGCGCCCCCATCCGAGTCCCGGATTCGATGAACTGCGACTGCGCTCGGAGCCCGCCTTAGACATGGAGTTAATCGACGCAGCCCTCGGCACGGAAGGGGAATTTGCCGCGGGAGCGCCCTATCGGTTGTACGCCAATCGCGTGGAGGAGGGGCTGGCCTCGGCCACAGGGGACCTCTTGCGCGTTCTGAGCGGTCGGGGAGATTCCTTGCAAGTTCGGTTCCCCGAGGTCTTGTATCAGGCAATGGGCGACGGAAGCAACGTATTCTATCGCCGCGTCGAGGAGGGCGAAGAGGTGCCAACGAGCGAAGGAGGGACTCTGCTGGATCAAGTAGCATACAGCAGGCTTCCCGAACAGCAACAAGGGGCGATCCGCTACTTCCAAAAGCTCGCGGGAGACGACGGAGAGAGTCTGGAGGAAGTGGATGAACAAACCTTCGCCAGTCTCGCGCCGGAGGCGAGAGGTCCGGTGCGCTTCTTCCGCAAGGCAACGTCGTTGACGGGAGAAACCGCTTTCGACCAGCGCGGCGACCCACTCACGGCCGAGGCGTACGAAAGCCTGCCTAGGAGTCGGCAGGGCAAAGTGGTTGGCCAGACGCGCCTAGTGCGCCTGCGGTTCGCAGCCGAGGTCTTCCTCCACGGCACCCGCTTGAAGCTGGCGGGCCGGAACGCCACGATCGGACTGCCGTTCCAGTTGGGCGGGGGAGGGGAGGTGACGTCCCTGACGCCGGGAAGCGGGCTAGTAGTGAGCGCACTTGGAGCCGACGATTTGGTGCGGGATATGGAAATCCAGCCCAACCCATTTACCCCAAACGGCGACGGAATTAACGATGTGGCAACCATCGGCTTTTCGCTGTTCCGCGTGTTCGAACCCCGCCCGGTGACCGTGCGGATAGCGACGCTGGCCGGCCGAGAAGTGAAGCGCTTCGAGCAGAATCTGCTCGGTGGACGCCGATTGGTGCAATGGGATGGGCGAGATGCCGGAGGGACCCTCGTGCCTCCGGGTCTGTACATTGTCCAGGTGCATGGACGAGCCGATCAGCAAGGACTTGCCAGCGCCCGGCGCAGCCGCGTCGTCGGCGTCGCCTACTGAACTCGAGCTTCAATGGCACTTGACGCTAGCAGGTAACTCAAGGGAGGGTACTCGTGAGAAGCGGATATCTAGCCGCTTGGGCCGTATTGAGCGCACTTGTTTTCCAGATTGGCAGCAGCGCCGCCCGGGACGACTACGGTGCGCGTATTGGGGAGTCACTCGGAGCGCCTTTACCGGGGCGGACCCAAGGCCCGATCGTCTTAGTCAACGCCGTAGATCCCGCCCTCCGGCGCTGGTATGTCAACCAAGAGTTGTTCCGCGAGTACCAATGGCAGCAGTGGGAATATACCAATTACGCGAGGTCCTTATACCAGCGCTACGTAGATATCCGCCTCGAAGGAGACTCCTTTTACGACATCTACGGAAATTTCGTGACTCGTGGCTTTCTCATATACAACAATGCCCAAGACCGCCCAGCCCAGTTCGGCAATACGCTGTTCAAATCGACTCGCTTTGATAACTGGTTCTCAAATGTCGTCATCGCCCAAGACAAAAAGGGGCAGTACGGTTATGCGCTGACGGTGAGCAGCGAACTGAACACGACCCTCACACCGCTGACTTTCCGCAAGCCGACCTTCGACGGGGTGCAATTCGACATTGCCACGGATCAAGTCGAAGGCACGGTATTGTACTCGCGCATTAGCAACCCCGGTGGCGAATCAACCGCCGACCTAGAACTGCAACGCACCAACAACACCATCTTGGTCGGCGGACGCCTACAGGGCCAACTGACGGACTTCGCCATACTGGGGCTGACCATGATCAACGCCCACCAGTCGAACACCTTGAGCGACGAGTTGGCGGGCAATCCATTCAAAGGCGGGCTGACGATTGATCAGAATCAGACGATCGACTTTGTCGAGGTCGTTCTGCGCGACGATTCGCCAGGGGATGGGATGGGCGGAGCCGCGTTCTTTGAATCTGGCTCTGACGTGGTCATCACCTATACGGACGGAACCGTAGATCGGGGGACGGATATCGGCTTTGGCCCGGCGATCTCTGGAGGATTTCAGCGCGCTGGGTTCCTCGCCGCAGATGGGACGGAGGAGATCCGCCTGAAATACGATTTCGACAATCCCCGTTTTACGGCGAACGCGAGCGCCCCAAAGGACTCGATCATGCAGGTGGAATTCGAGTTGGTGGTGGGCAATGACTACCAGATTTGGGCTACTTCAAACAGACAGATCAATCGGCAAGGCCAGACCGTGCTGCTGCTGATAGAACGAGCCGCCGGGAACGTACAGGACGTGTCAAATATCCGCACTGTGGGCTTTGAATACGGCCTACCTACGGCCACCCATATCATGGGAGCAACCTTCGAGTTGCTCGATGTGCACGGCTTCAACTTCTACGGCGAGGCCGACCTCAACTGGAACTACCGGAAATTCCCCAATCAGAACCTAGCGAGGCACAGCACGAGTTCGGGGACTGCCGGAGAGCCGTATCGACCCGCTTGGTTCATCAACGCTTGGAAGCGGGCCGGGCCTGTCTCCTTATTCGCGGAGGCCTTCGGGATGGACCCGCATTACAACACCACGACATTCGTGACCGCTGGCAATGGCCAGATTGACTACGAGAGTCCGCGCCGCGGTCTAGTGGAATTCGTCGATGACAACGACGACCACGACCGCTACCCGGACAATGTCCGCTTCGACTTCCTGCCCGGCGACGACCGCGTTTTTCCCGGTTGGGACCAGAACAACGATTTCATCCCCGATTTCAACCAGAACGACAACGCGGTCCGCGCCAATCGCCGGCCCGATTACGACGAGCCGTTCCTGCGCTTTGACGTCGATAGGCCGGAATTCCTGTTCGGTGTTGACATGAACAACAATTTCTGGGTGGACCAGTTCGAAAACGACGATCAGCCGGACTATCCGTACCGCAAAGACCACAGAGGATTCAACGTATATGCCGCGTATGATTTGACGCCCGAACTGCAGGTAGCAGGGGGCGCGATGCGCGAGCACCAGATATCGTCGGACCAGAAGAATGAGCAATACTACGCGCTCGTGAAAATGGACGGAAGCTGGGCGCGGTGGGGTGATTTTAAACTGTTTGAGATGTCGAAGCGAGTCGAAGACGACATCCCCGATCGCCTGCTTCAATGGCTACCCAGCCAGTCTATCGACGGAGGCACATTGACGCAGGTGGAAGATCCCATGCTTGCGCGCGACACGTGGGTGAATCACCTCTTCGTCGGACACAGGGTCCACATCGGCCGGACGAAAGTCGAGACGCGGATGAACTACACCCTGTTTCACCAGCTCATGGACGAGCGCACGCGCACAGAACTCGACCTGCGCAAAAGCGACTTCTTCTTTGGGGCGATCAACAAAGTCAAGCATCGCCGTCAAATAGGCGTTTTGACTATCGAGCCACGCTGGAAGAGCGAGTTCCTCAAACAGACGCGCGGCTTGTTTGGCGAAGAGAAGCGCGAACAGCTAAGAGAGTTGTTCAGCGTCATTGTAGAAATGGACTTCCTGACCGACAGTACGCTGCAAGGGGGCCTAGAGTATCTCTGGAACGAGGATTTTGCGGACGATGCCAACGACTTCAGGTCTGTGTCGCTGGGGCTGCAGTTGACTAACCGATCCACGTACCTCGGGTATAAGATCGTGGCCTTGGCCGGGATGCGGTTGCGGACTAGGGATTTCGAATTATCAGACGCCGTCACGACCAACACGACTTTCGTAAGCGTGTTCGCAGGTCTGAACTAGATGGGCATCGGGAAGCAAAGAAATGCGTTGGGGTCGTGTAAGAAGGACTGGCGATGAAGGGCGCGAATGCTTGGGAGTGGGGAGGGCTGTTGGCGGCCGGTATTGCCGTGCGGCTCGCGCACATGTGGCAGTGGGAGCAGAGCGCTTTTGGAGAAGTGGCAGTAGGAGCTGCGGCGTACTACGCGGGCGGATTGGGAGATGTAGGGTGGCACTCGAGACTTTATGCGGCGCTGTGCGCGGTCGCGCTGCAGGAGGAGACGGGATTGTGGGTACTGCGCGTGATTCAGGTCGGCATCGGAGGGCTCGCCTGCGTGCTAGTGTGGTCTATCGGCAGACAGCTATTCTCGCCAGCGGTGGGCCGATGGGCGGGTATTGCGGCCGTGCTGTACGGTCCGGCGATCTACTACGAAGGCGAGACAACGCCGGCGGTGTTGGCCGCTTTTTCGGGCCTGTTGCTCCTGCGGGGATTGGTGGGATCGGCTGGTATGGGGCCATTGAGGGCCGGGGTTATGGGGGCAGTGGGCGGCGTGACTGCACTGGTCGATTTCCGGGCGCTATTCGTCGTCGGCGCAGCATTTGTATGGGTGATGCAGGGAAGTGGGGGCCGGAGGGCGGGGTATTGGTTTTTTGCGGGAGCAACTCTGGTACTGGTTCTAGGAGGTGCGGTATGGGGCTGGGAGGGGCTAGTACCCTCGATCAGTGGTTTAGGACTGAAGGAAATGGCAACGCGGGCGTATTTGTTTTGGCATGGTGCCGAGGTCTTGGGCGATATAGATCCCTATCGCGCCGCTGCGCCTTCGTGGATATTGGCTCCGCTCATGTGGCGAGCCTTATTGGGATTTCCCTTTGGGCTGGTAGGGCCTCTGGCGCTAGTGGGATTTCTCGTCGCAGTCCGCGGGGAGGGGATGGATCGGTATCGCGCGCTGCTACTGCTATTTGCCGGCGCTTGGATGCTGGGATCGCTCTTGGAGGAGGCGTCCGGTCGCTCGCGACTGAGTGCAGCCTTGGTCTTGCTTCCGGGAGCGCTGGCGGCGATCCCTCTGTTGCTAAGAAAAAGACAGCGCGTTTGGGGCATCGCCTTAGCTCTGATTCTATTGGCGGCAAATTTTCCTATTGCAGCCAGGGCTCAGAGTTCGCACGACACCTGGGCGGGTTATGCCTACCGAGAGTTGGACATGAAAGCCAATGCCATTGCCGCATACGAGCGGGCCATCGAGGCCGAAGATGCTGGGATTCGACCGTACGCGGAACTGGCGAGAATCTACTTCGACACCGGCGCGTACGAACACGCGGCGGAAATCTACTACTCGCTGGTGCAGCGGCATGTAGTCAACAGGGACATCTGGACCGCGCTGGCGGAGTCGTATTTAAGGGCAGGTCGAGCGGAGGAAGCAGCGGAGATCTACGCCGATCTGGCGGCACAAGAGAACGAGCCTTCTCTCGCGGGGAGACTGGGCGACGCCCGTGCGGCCCAAGGGGCGCTTGAGGACGCCATTGCAGCCTACCAAAAGGTCGTAGCGGTCTGGCCCGATAGCCATCGCGTGCGCTTCCAGCTAGCCCGCACTTGGGAGCAGCAGTCCGCGCTGGACTCCGCAGCAGTCCACTATGGAATCATAGTCGGGCTAGCGGAGTGGGAGGGCCTTGTGGGGTGGCGTCTGGCGCAAGTATTGGGCCGCATGGAAAAAGATAATTTGGGGCGAATTGAGAAGCTGTTGCGCGACGTACTGGCAGATCACCCCGATTCGGCCCCGGCTCTATTGTGTATGGCAGGCTTACTGCACAGAACCGGCCGCAACGAAGAAGCCCTAATGCACTTGCAGAGGATAGCGGCAATGCATCCAGACGAGTACCGAGCCTACGGTTTGATGGAAAGCGTTTACCGAGCCATGGGGCGACCCGAGGAAGCGGCCCGGGCCGCCGAGCTATACCGGGAAAAGCGACTGCGCCAGCGGGCCGACCGCCGGGTCTTGGGAAATTTAGAAGCATTGCTCCAAGGGGGCACCCCGTAGCGGGGATGTGAGAATATGACCCTGTTCGACTATTCTTCTACGCGAATTTCCACAGCCGTCCGTCGCCGGCATTGGCGACGCACCGCCCAATTGGGGAGTTGTCCGGCGACGCAAGGCACTAGAATGCGAGCATCGGCACCGTGGGTCTATTTAGCGCTCGTGGCGATGGGCCTAGTCCTGAGCGGACCGCAGGCGCTTCATGCGGTCGAGAGGCTGACGCTCGGCAAAAACGGAGAGATCCACTGGCTGGAGGGAGCGTCGAGCGGAGCAGACGTGGAGACGATCATCCCCGAGCACCGCACGTTTCTCGACCCCAATGTCACCGAGATAGGGATCGCACCGTCGAACCTGATCGAGTTTGAGAGCGGGAATCACCCCGAGGCCATTCTGCCCCGGCAGGTCAGAGAGGGAACCAACGTCGCCAGCCAAGTCTTCGATTTCGGGGGTTCGATCACCGCGCCATCGATAGCGGACATCGAGGGCGAGGAAAAGAGGAAGGTTCTCGAGAGCCTCATCACTGAGGACCCCACCGGGCTGGCTTTGGCGCGCAAAGACAACAACGCCCTCGGAACCATCGTCAACATAGACCTCGGAACCCGCATAGGCGTCCGCAGCATCCGCTTCTTCCCCCGCAACACAGTGTTTCCCAACCCCACAGCGCCGTTCCAGTCGGACTTTCTAAGAAAGTTCAGGATCCGGGTAAACGATGGTCTCGACCTAACCGACGCCGGCAATCCAATCTGGGAGGAATTTCTGGTCGAAAACGATAACATTGATCCAGTGACCACAATTCCACTAAATCCGCCCCGTCTGCTGAGGTTCGTGCGGCTAGAAGCGATTTCGGGTATATCCTTCGAGCTAGAGAAGATACAGATCTTCGGGGAGGGATTCCTTCCCACCGCCAGATATATCTCGCCCATCATCGACATGCAGGCCGGTACCAATTGGGGACAACTCCGCTGGGATCAGGTCGCCATCGGCAATGAGGAGGCTGCGAGGGTGGAGATCCGCACCCGGACCGGCAGCGACATCACGCCCTTTGTATATACCCGCAAACAGGTGGGCAGAAGGGATGCCGAGGAACTCGCGACCTCCCTTGCGAATTCGCTCGACCCGCTGACGCGAAAGGAATACATGGCCTTGCCGGTCCGGGGCGTTGTGGGAAAAGACGAGTTCGAGCGCGGATCTGTGCGCGACGATGTGGAAAACTGGAGCCCGTGGTCGGCACCATACGACCCTGTGGTGGGCACCGGCGAGGAAGGTACGGACATCACCTCGCCAGGCCCACGACAGTACGTCCAAATCCGCGCGGACTTCATCAGCGAGGACCTGAACTCCGCGGTAGTGCTTGAGAACCTATCCTTCACCTTCACCTCACCTCCACTAGCTAGGGAGGTGGTGGGCGAGGTATTCCCCCGCGAGGTGGCGGGAGCAACGGACGTGCCTTTTGTCTTTGCGGTGCGCACGGAAATGGAAGCTGGACTACAAGGATTCGACGCAATTGAGGTGCGGTCGGACCAGCCGATCAAGAGCGTTCAGGGAATCGAGATCCTCGACGGCGACCAGAACCGCATTCTCGAACGGAATTTCGCAGTCCAAGATGCGCCGACAGAGGAAGAGGATGCAGCTATCCAAGAGTTGGATGAGAGGCGCTTCGTGGTGCGCTTTCCCCAGGTGCGCGAGAGCGGCACCGTCGTCATGGTGCGATTCGTGGGCAGGATGCTCTCTTTCAGCAATACTTTCAAGGGACGAGTGCTGCTAGTTGAAGAGGAAGCGTTTCAGGACGTGCTTTCGGGCAACGCAGCCTATCTCGGCGACGACGACGCACCAGGGCGCTCCAGTGTCACGGTGCTGAGTCCACAGCTCACCACAGGGCGGCTGGTGCGCAATCTCGAGGTCAACCCCGTGGTGACCCCCAA
The DNA here is from genome assembly GCA_028875345.1 of Gemmatimonadota bacterium. Taxonomy (GTDB): domain Bacteria; phylum Latescibacterota; class UBA2968; order UBA8231; family UBA8231. Next base: position 27,688 of record JAPPEG010000320.1, on the reverse strand, counting down.
CGGGGATGGAATTTGGGATCGGGCGTCAATCAGTTTTGAAGTAGTGACTATCGTGGGCCAAGCCGGGATCAATGCCGCCGTATTCGACCTGTCGGGTCGGCGCGTGAGACAGCTCCTATCTCGTCTAGGAACGAATGGCCTGTACGATCCGCAGCGTTTCGGCGACTTGGCCTGGGATGGCCGGGACGAGTTGGGGCAGCTAGTAGCACCCGGCGTGTACGTGGTCCGAGTCGAAGTTCAGGCCGATGCGCGCCGCACTGGCGCGGCCCGAGCGATCGGGGTCGCATATTGACCATCGCGCCACATGGCTGGCGCAAGGAGTTAGGCATGTTTCTCTGGAGACCTATCTGTCTGTTGAACTGCGCGCTGTTACTAGCGGGCGGAGATGGAGGATGGGCGCGGTCTGAATTCCAAGTGGGCGTCGGTGCGGACAATTCCTTCATCGACGTGGCCAGCGAAGGGGGGGGTGCATACTTAGTGTTCGACCAAGATGGGCAACTCATCAACCGAGGGAGCGTTGTGCCGGTATCCTATGATCGGGTCGCGGACGAGGAAATCAGGGACTGGGGCACCATTGGCGAAGGGGCGCGGGCAAATGGCATGATGAATCTGAGTGAATCCTCGCTTCGTCCTGTGTGGATCAACCCAAGCGAGAATCTAGTGGAGACGGTCGAGGAACGGGGTGGCTTCGTAGCTAGCTCTGGGGGCGGCGTCGGGGGAAGAATCGAACAGGGCGTCTTGCAGAATATCGGCGACGGGGATTCCACTACTGCGATGGTCAGAGCAGTGGATCTATCGCCGACGGAAACGGGTGTCAACCACGGCTGGATCAAGAACGCCATCATCAACCTCGGATGGGAGTTACCCATAAACCGGATTCGGTTCTTCCCCCGCCCCTCCTTTGAGGACAACTTCCTCCCCTGGTTCGAGTTGGGCGTGGCCTCGGGCAGCGCACCGATCGTCGACCGACCTTCCATCGCCCGGCGGGGTCAGCGGTGGTTCTATCAAATCAGTCGGGGCTTGACTGCTAAAAACGACCCAATCATCGACATCATCGAAAGCACTACGGAAAACCTCGATGTAGTGGTGGACCGACGGTTTCCCACTCGGCCGGTGAAGTGGGTCACCCTCCGGCCCATCAATCCCGAGCGCACCTGGGAGGTCGCCGAACTCCAAGTCTTTGGCGAGGGCTACGTGCAGCAGACTGTTTACCGCACGGACATTCTGGATTTCGGACGGCCCGTCGCTTGGAGCAAAATTCGTTGGGAGGGAGTAGAGCCGGAGGGAACGAGGGTGGAGGTGCGGACTCGCACGGGCAACACCGAGCAGCCGTTCCACTACAGCAGGAAGCAGCGCACGGGGCAGTTCGCCTCGGTGGACCGGCGGGAATACAACGACGTCTTCAACGCGGTGACTGTGGCCGATCCCTTCTCTAGTGGCAGCACGCGGGGATTTGAACTGGTCAAGAAGGAAGTCGATACCGAAAACTGGAGCTTTTGGTCTCCGGCCTACGATTTCGCCGCTGGCCTGCGGGATGCGACCGCGCCGCCTGCAGCGTGGACGGACGGCGCAACCTTCTTATCGAAGAGTCCGGCCCGCTACCTTCAGTTCGAGGTGCTGTTTTTTCCGACTGGTGAAACAGCTCCGCGCATTGAGCGAATCGAACTGCTCTTTGGCGATTCAGTGGCCGACGCGGTGATCGGGGAGATCTCACCGACGGTGACCACGGATTTCCGACCCCACACCTTCACCTATGTTGTCCGGCCCATCCTGCGCGAGGGCAACAGCGGTTTCGACCGCTTGGAAATCGCCACCGCCACTCGCGTGGAGCGACTGCTTTCGGTAAAGGTGGATGATGTAGAGGTAGGAGAGGAGTTCCTCCGCGACATCCAAGACGACCGCATCGTCGTTGGATTCGACAAGCTCGTGGGCAGCGAGGATACTGAAAAGCGCATTGAGGTGGTCTTCGAGGTGCCGGTTTTGCGCTTCGGACAAAAGTTCACTGGCTTCGCTTTCTCCAGCGACGATCCCGACATCCGCCAACAGGTGGAGGAGGGCAATGCCACCTTGCGCTTCAGTACCAATTCCCTGTCCGTGAAAACCCCTAGGGGAGGAGAACTCATCGGCGAGCTGAAGGCCATTCCAGCGGCCTTCAGTCCCAACGGCGACGGCGTGAACGACCAAGTCCTAATCCAATACCAAGTTCGCGTTCTGGGCAACAGCGTGCCCCATGTGCTGACCTTGTACGATCTGGCGGGCAGGGTGGTTCGCCGGCTGGAGACAGCTCCCGGAGCAGCGGGGGTGTACGAGCGCGAGTGGAATGGGCAGGACGAAGCGGGAAAGCGCGTGCCGCCGGGCACGTATGTTTATACGGTAAAGGTGGAGGCGGACCTAGGGAAGCAGTTGAACACGGGTACCGTATCCGTGGTGTATTGAGTCCGCTGGATGGCTAGCGTAGCTATTGAGGATCTAGTGTCGAGTTGCACAAACACAATGAGACGTAGTCTGAAGCTCGTCGTCGTGGCCGCGGTGTTGGGAATGGCCGGGGAGACGAGCGCCCAATCGGGCAGTCGGCCCGACTATGGGAACCGACTGGGAACGCAATGGGGGCACGAGACGAGCTTTCTGCCCCAAGGAGTGCAAGTAGCGCTCAACTCGGTTGATCCAGCGGTGCGCAAGTGGTACGTGCCCCAAGAGTTGTTCGCCGAATACCGATGGCGGCAGTGGCAGACGACCAACTACGCCCGCACCGATTTCGATCGCTACGTCGCCCCCGACATTGAGGGCGACTACCTCTACGACATGTTCGGCAATGCCGTATCCAAGGGATGGCTCATCTACAACACAGAGCAGAACACGCCCGAAGAGTTCGGCAACCGGCTCTTCAAGGGAAATCGATTCGAACGGTGGTTCAGCCAAGTCGTGGTCGCCGCCGATGCAAAAGGGGGTACGTACTACGCGCTGACAACGTCCAACACGCTGCGGACGACCCTTACGCCGCTGGTTTTGAGCAAAGTCCAAATGGACGGAATCCAGTTCGACATGGCGACGGATAAGTACCAGCAGACGCTGATCTTTTCTAGAATTAGTGGCCCTCGGCTGACCTTTAACCGGGATGACCGGCGCACCAATACCACGACCTTTTTCGGCGGACGGCTTACGGCCGCTGTCGGCGATTTCGTGATGTTGGGCGTGCACGGGGTTAACTCCCACCAGTCGAACTCGAAGATCGACGAGGCTCCGGTGGCGAGCTTGTTCAAAGGAAGGCTGACGGAAGATCAGAATGCCGTGCCCATCTCCGCGATTGAGATCGTACTCCGCGACGAATCGCCCGAGGACGGCACCGGCGGAGCCGCGTTCTTCCCCGGCTCCTCGGACATCATCATCACCTATGAAAGCGGCCTCGTCAACCGGGGCAAGGAGATTGGCTTCGAACCCGTACTGGAGGGCGGCATCCCAGCGGGGGGACGGTTGGAGGCCAACGGCAGTGAAGAGATCCGGCTCCTCTACTCCTTCGACGACCAGATTTTTGTCCACCGCGCAAGCGGTGCCAAGGACGAGATCACAAAGGTCGAGTTCGAACTCACTGTTGCCAACGATTACGACATCTCGATGAGTTCCGACCGCCAGTTGAATTCCGCGGGTGCGAGAGTGTTGCTTCCGGTCACCCAAGCCGAGGGGAATATCCAAGATCTGAGCAATCTGCGGACCCTGCGGTTTGAGTACGGCTTGCCAACGGCCACCCAGATCCTCGGTGCCAGCCTCAGCGTCTCCGATGTGCTGGGCTTTCGGCTATACGGAGAGTTCGATCGAAACTGGAATATCCGCCAGTATCCAAATGTCTCCCAAGAGATTCACAAAACCAGCTCCGGGCTGACGGACGAGCCGCACAACGATGCTTGGCTGATCAACGTGTCTAACCATCGCGGACGCTGGTTTGGCTTTGCCGAAGCCTATAGGATTGATCCCCAGTACAACACGACGACATTTATCTCAAACGAAAGTGGATTCATCGATTACGAGGCACCGCAGAACAAGGTCGATCTCGTAGAGGATAACGACGACCAAGATCGCGTCCCCGACGCCTTTCGCGGGGACTGGCTATTCCCGGATCTTCTGATCTTTCCAGGGTGGGACCAGAATGGAGACTTTCAACCGGATTTCAACCAAAATGATAACGAGGTCCGGCGCAATGCAATTCCCGACTGGAGGGAACCATTTATTCGGTTGTGGGTGGACCGCCCGGAAATGCTGTGGGGACGGGATATGAACAACAACTTCTGGCCCGATCTCTACGAAAACGACAAGGACCCCGACTATCCCTATGACAGAGATCACGACGGGTGGAACGTCTATACGGGATTCCGCCTGCGACCGGGTCTGAGAATTCTGGGCGGAATCCTGCGGGAGCAGCTAATCTCTTCGGATCAGAAGAATCACATGGTCTATGGCATGTTAGACTACGACGAGACTTGGCCGCGTTACGGCCGCGTGAGAATGTATGAGATGGTCAAATCCGTGCAGGACGACATTGAGGATCCGCTACTCCAGTATGCTCCCGAGACGCTGATTGACCTAGCCGAACCCCAGGAAAGCAAGCGGGAGATGGAAGATCCCCTCTTGGGGCGCGACAGTTTCGTCAATCAATTCTTCATCGGTCATCAACTCAAGACAGAAAAAATACTGATCGAATCTAAACTGAACCACGTGCTCTTCCATCAGCGCATGGCTCGCGAGGAACGTCGCCGGATAGGATTGGACGAAAACGAGTTCTTCTTTGGATTGATCAACAAGGCGATGTACCAGCGGGAATTGGGACGAGTGGGATTGCAGCCCTTCTGGAAGAGCGAATACAGAAAGCAGTCCCGTGGCCTGTTCGACGCAGAGGACAAGGAGACGCTCACCGAGCTATTTGGCGCATTCGCCGTGCTGGATGTTCTGCACTCCACGCAGCTACAGATGGGCAGCGAGTTTCTGTTCCAGCAAGACTTCGGCGACGAACAAGGGGACTTCCATTCTCAATCGATCGCCTTCCAGGCGACGAACTGGTCTTCGTACCTCGGTTATGTGATCACGATGCAATCGGGGATTCTGTTGGAGCGCAGGAATCCAGAGGGCGAGGAGAGCTTCACCAATACGCGTGCGTTCATTTCCGTCTTTGCTGGTCTGGAAAATCTGCGGTAAGGGTAGAAAACTTCGTCCAAAAAAGGCTTGATAGCGAGGAGGGATTTCCTTATGGTAGGCATTGAAAGAGGCACATTGTCGTGTAGCAGTCTATCGCAATTATCTCACTCCTAAAAGGAGGTTTGAATGATGCTAGGCAAGCGGATCATCCTGAGTGCGGCGATCCTAACTATTGGCCTGTCGGCCCAAACGTGGGCCCACGATCCACCGGATCTACTCATCCCGGCGGCGCAGTTCCCACCGGGGGCGGAACCCGTCATCGATGGCAACCCCGTCGAGTGGGGTCCCATTCCGGTGGAGACCTACGGTTCCGTGGGCGAACTGCTGTATCCGGTCGGTGCGGCGACGCGAGAAGGACGAGTGCTGGAAAACGCCTCCCAAGGGGACATCAACCCCGCGGACTTCCAGATTAAACACAAGCTAGGATGGAGCCCAACGACGAACGGCTTTTACATCCTGACCGAGGTGTTCGACGATCTGCACTTCATCGGGCGTCCCGACCCCGCTCGCTTCTGGCTCGACGACAGCGTCGAGTACGGATTGAATTTCAAGCACCAAGCGTCGGAGGATATAACCTTCAACGATGGGGACATCGTGACCTTGCAGAAGTACAAGTTCGCCTACCCTCCCTTAGAAGGGGAGTGGCAGTTCTATGAGCCGCAAGGGAACTTGCCTTGGCTGACCAGTGGGACGAAGTGGTTCGATATTGGGATCACTTTTGAAGGTGAGGAGTTTGGCGAGAGTACCTACTTCTACGAACTCAGGATTCGGCCAATCGCCGAAATGCCCAATAGCGAGAGCGCCACCGAGGATCAAGCGGTCGAGGGCATCCTGCAGGAAGGGATGATCATCCATTGGGGCAATATGATCAGCGACACCGACGAAGGAGGCACAGAGGACCAGAAGCGGGAGACGCAGTGGTCCACATCTCCTTCCGGCGCTGCGGCCAATGGGACGACCGACGTGTTGCTGTCGCCGGTTGATCCAGGCATCGAGTTCGTCGAGCAACAGACGGCTGTCGAAGCCACGAGTTGGGCGCGGGTCAAGGCGCAGTACCGATAGATCTGAAGGATCGCAGCAGCGGTCTTTTTGAAGAGAGGGTGCCGGCAGGTCTTGGACGCGATCGCGTCCGGGGCGGTCGGCACCCTTTATTTTTGGAGTGCAGGCGATGCGGATCACCAGAGTCAAGACGTACATCGTAGACGGCGGTTTCCGTCCCTGGACCTTCGTGAAGATCGAGACCAGCGACCCGGGCCTAGTGGGGTGGGGGGACTGCACCGACTGGGGCTCGCCCGGACCCGTGGCGGCGACCGTAGAACGGTACGCTGAGCGGATTATCGGCAAGGATCCCATGGCGAGCGAGGCGATCTGGTGGGAACTATCCGCCTTTTCGGTTCGCCACACGGGGGGCATTGCCTACAAGGCGATGTCCGGCATTGACTCGGCCCTGTGGGACATCCGCGGCAAGGTTCTAAACGCGCCCGTGTGGCAACTGCTCGGCGGCCGTATGCGAGACAAGCTCCGGCTCTACTGGTCTCACTGCGGTACGACCCGAACTGGACCGTGGACGCAGAAGTTGGGGCTGCGGCCAGTGCGGACCATCGCCGACTTGGAGGATTTGGCCAGAGAGGTGCTAGAGCGCGGCTTCACGGCGATTAAGACGAACCTGATGCCCTTGGAGGGCGATCCCGATGGCACTGGTGTGCCGAGTGGCGTTGGCGATGCACCATCCTCTGTCCTACGCCACGCGGAGCGAATAATCGGCACCTTCCGGGAGGCCCTCGGACCGGATGTGGGCATCGCACTGGATGTGGGATTCCACTTCAAGTTGGGCGGCGCAGCGCGCCTTGCTAGGGCCTTGGAGCCGTACGACCTTATGTGGCTTGAGACGGAGACCCTCGACGCCACAGCACTGCGAACCATTCGCGATTCTACGACCACGACGATCTGCACCGGCGAGAGCCTCTTTGGCACCGCCGACTTTCGACCTTTTCTCGAACTCCACGCTCAAGACATCGTCATGCCCGATCTGGCTTGGAACGGGATCGCGATGGGCCGGCGTCTCGCCGACCTAGCTCACGCTTATGACGTGCTATTCTCTCCCCACAACTGCCACAGCCCGCTGACGACGCTGGTGTCGGCCAATGTCTGCGCCACCGTGCCCAATTTCTACATCCTTGAATTCGATGTGGACGACGCGCCGTGGCGAGACGACCTAATGAGTCATCCCTTTGAAGTGCAGGATGGACACCTGATTCTACCGGAACGACCCGGTCTAGGGTCAGACTTGATCGAATCCGAACTCGAGAAGCACCCCCCCGACCACTACCCCGACGCGCGCTAATGCTATGACTACGCAGGGGCAGCCGGATTTGTCGGCTGGTGGAGGGCGCGTGTTTACCGTACGCGCCTTTCTCCTCGGTTGCCTGCTGACGGCGTTCCTTGGAACTGGCCCGCTCTATGTCCAGTTCGTCCATCACACGGCACCACTCAACGCCGACTCCATCACGGCCGGCGCCGTGTTCCTGTTTTTCCTGCTCACCTTTGTAGTCAACACCGCACTGCGGAAAATCCATCCCCCCTGGGTGTTTACAACGGGCGAACTCGTCGTCATCTACACGATGATGATCGTGGCTTCCACGATCCCGACCAAGACGCTGATGGCGAATATGATCCCCGTTCTACCAGGAGCCATTTATTACGCCACGCCGGAGAACGAGTGGGCCGGGTTGATCTTGCCCTTAATCCCGGACTGGATAGGCCCCCACGACCCGTTCGCAATAAAGTATTTCTACGAAGGTGCCCCCTCCCATGTCTCGGTCCCTTGGGGGGCATGGTTAGTGCCCTTCGCGGCGTGGGGGATTTTTATCGCTTCCTTCTTTGCCGTGATGATCAGCAGCATGGTGATCGTCCGGCGTCAGTGGGTGGAGCACGAGCGACTCGTCTTCCCCTTGACCCAAGTGCCGTTGGAGATGCTCCGGCCTCCTCAAACAGGGCACATCCTAGGCTCCCTTTTTCGGCAACCGCTACTGTGGGTGGGGATCGCGCTGCCTTGGATCGTGCTGAGCACGCACGGGCTGCATGCCTATTTCAACTACATCCCTAGAATCGAGACGAACACCTACTTCGAGCTATTCAGGAATACCACTCCGTTTCGCGTTCTCCTGAGCTTTTCCGTTATCGGGTTTACCTACCTAGTGAACCTGGAAATCGGATTTAGCCTCTGGTTCTTCCACGTGCTGATGAAGCTACAGTCGGGCCTGCTGAACATTATTGGCTACGACATCCCAGGCCGCGAAGAGGTCTTTGTCGGCGGAGGGGGAACGGTCGCGGTCGGCCACGAGGCAATGGGAGCTACCATCGCACTGGTTTTGTTCGTTCTATGGACGAGTCGCCGGCATCTAGCCTCGGTTTTCGGCAAAGCCTTCGGCACCGCCCCACACGTGGATGACAGGGACGAGATCATGTCCTACCGGGCAGCAGTGATTACTCTATTGGTTGGGTTAGTCGGCATGGGTCTGTGGCTCAACGCTAGCGGGATGCCGCTGTGGCTTACGCCCTTCTTCGTGGGCACTGCCTTTGCCGCATTCTTCGCCCTGACCCGAATCATCGCCGAAGGCGGCGTCGGCTTTTCCCGGACTCAACTCGTCCCAGCCGTGTTCACAGTTTACACCTTTGGGACAGGGCTCGTGGGGCCTACGGGACTAACTAGTCTAGGCTTCACCTATACCTGGAGCTCCGAGATTCGCTCCCCTCTGATGGCGTCGGTAATGCACGCGCTGAAAATGATGGACAGCATTGGCGTTCGCCGGCCACGGCCCCTCTTAGGTGCCATTGTGCTGGCGGCGCTGATCGGCACGATCTGTTCGGGCTTGATGACCGTGTGGCTCGCCTATACATACGGGGGAATCAATCTGCAGCGCTGGGCTTTCTTAGGATTGCCCCAGACCGTCTTCGGGTTCGTGGGAGACAAGCTGCAGAACCCCCTTGGCAGCGACATCACCCTGCCTCGGGTTGTCTTTGCGGGGTTGGGCGGCACAGTCATGGCTGGACTGATGTACGCCCGGCACCGATTTATCAACTGGCCACTTCACTATCTAGGACTACCCATCGCCACATCGTTGCCGATCAGCGTAGGTTGGTTCAGTATTATGATCGGCTGGCTGTTTAAACTGTTTATCGTACGCTATGGGGGAGTGCGTCTATATCGCACCATACGGCCCTTCTTCATCGGCCTGATCGCGGGACAGATTAGCTGTGGTGCGAGCTGGATGGCTATAGACTACTTGACGGGCATGGTGGGCAATTGGGTGAGCGTGGGAGTACCCTGATCTTTGCCGCTGGCAAGCAGACGACAAGGAAACTGTGAGGATATGAGAGTCCTTTGTCGCAACAAATGGCGACACAATCGTCAAAGGAGGATATATGAAAGTATGGATAGCCGTAGCGCTGATAGTCCCTGGCCTCTGGACAGGGGAAGCAGGAGGCGCTGAGCGGCCTGTGATTACTCTTCGCGGCGAGCTAGCGCATCTGTCCATTGATCTAGCAGGTGGCGGCATCGTCGATTTTCATCTGCGGTCCAACGGCATCAATCCGCTCAAGTGGGAAGGCGAGGGAGGTGAGTTGGAGCCGCGCAATCGGGGGCACTTCCTGTGTCTGGACCGCGTGGGCCGTCCGTCGGCCGCGGAGCAGGCCAATGGCATGCCCTTTCACGGCGAGGCGGGGAGCAGTATGTGGGAACTCCTCGGCGAGCCGGAGCAACAAGGCGATGCCGTAGTGGCGGAAATGAGCACCCACCTGCCATTGGCGGGGATGCACGTGCGGCGCATCGTGAGACTAGCAGGAACCCACTTCAGTGTTCGCGAGGAAGTGACTAATAACAACGCGCTAGGGCGCATATACAACATAGTGCAACATCCCACGATCGGGCCGCCGTTCCTCGACGAGAGCACGGTGGTGGACGCCAATGCGCGCAAAGGGTTCATGCTCAGCAGTCCCATGCCGAACCCGGAGGAGCCAGCCGTGTACTGGCCTCAAGCGCTCGACGCGGGGATGCCCGTCGATATGCGCCGACTCGTGGACGATCAAGACCCGGCCGTGGTCGTCTACGTGATCGACGATGAATACGGCTGGACCACCGCCACTGCGCCGGGGCACGGCCTGCTCCTAGGCTACCTTTGGAAGACCGCTGAGTACCCTTGGTTCCGAGCGTGGCGGCACATCCGCAATGGCCGTCCCTTTGCCCGAGGCCTCGAATTCGGTACTACGGGCCCGGGTACACCCTTCGGCTTCCTCGTAGAAAAGGGACGCATCTTCGACCGCACTCTCTTCGACTACATCGATGCAGGCGAGACGATTAGTCGGTCGTATGCCGCCTTTCTTGTCGAAGTGCCAAGCGACTTTGCCGGCGTTGAGCGAATTGACTACGACGGTACGCAAGTGGAACTAAAGGAGTGGGAGGGAACGCGACGCCTCTCGCTCGAGGTTGGAGGCCTGTAGCAAATTATGGCGATCAGACCGAACTTCCTTTTCATCGCCTCGAAATCTGCGATCCGGCTGTTTCTTACTTGCAGCATGGGATTGCTGGCCTGTGCGGAAGAGAGGCCGGGCAAGACGGGGCAGGAGGAGACCCAATCCATTCCTCGAGAGCGCACGCTCGTCACCCACTGCTCGGACATAAATACCTGCGGCGGACAGATCGTCGATTACAATACCTTCAACCCTTTTCTCCTCGGTTCGTCCTCCCGCACCGGTGCGCACTTCCTATACGAGCCGCTGTATTTCTACAGCGCCTATGACGAGGACGACCAACTCATCCCGTGGATCGCCACCGGACACGAGTACAACCAAGACTTCACGCAGGTTTTGGTTCACATCCGGCAGGGCGTAACGTGGAGCGACGGCACTCCGTGGACCGCCGCGGATTTGGCCTATACAGTCGCAGCCCTCAAGGAGAACGCTCCCGAACTATTCCTCTCCACCGACATGGAGACTTGGGTCGAGCGCGTGGAAGTAGAAGACGAGCTGACCGCGCGGTTCGTGCTCAAGCAACCCAATCCGCGCTTTGTGTTCAACTATCTGACCAACTGCTTCTTCAACGGGATCGTAGTTGTTCCCAAGCACATCTGGGAGGGCGAAGACCCCAAGACCTTTGAGAATTGCTGTGGCGAGGGCCAGCCGGTCGTCAGCGGTCCCTATCGCCTCAGTCTGTCGGTCCCGCAGCAGCGCATTCTCACTAGGAGAGATGACTGGTGGGCGGCCGAGATCGGCTTCCATGCCTTGCCCGAAGTCGAGCAACTCATCTTTCTCCCCTACATGGACGAGGCCAAGCGCGTTCAGGCTCTAATCAGCAACGACATCGACATCTCTCTGGACCTGCGCCCCCCCAATATCAAAACGTCCCTCGATGAGAATGCCAATATCGTTTCTTGGACGGGTGAAGCACCGCCCTACGGGTATGTTGACTGGTGGCCGGTCAACCTCGGATTCAACAACTTAGAGGAGCCCTTCCGCGATGCGCAGATCCGCCACGCCATCAATCACGCCATCAACCGCGAGGAACTGGTGGCAGTTGGCTGGCAGGGAGCAGGAAAAGCGAATTTTCTTCCCTTCCCCAATTTTCCGGCACTGCGACAGTACCTCGACGAGATCGCGCCATTGGTAGAAAAGTACAGCATAGCGACGTACGACACGGCTCGGACGGCTGCCATAATGAGAGCGAAGGGATGGAAGCGGGATGACGAAGGGTTCTGGGCGCAGGACGGCGCTCGCTTCAAGATCCCCATTGACATTGGCACCGTGCACCAAGATCTGGCACCGGTACTGGTGGCACAACTTAGGCGGGCCGGATTCAATGCGAGTCATCGCATGACAGCCGACAGCATAACGCGCATGGCCCAGGGAACCGCAAGGGCCTTTATGATGGGAAGCGTCGGTTCAATCCGCGATCCCTACTTCACGCTCAACTTTTTCCACAGCCGCTACGTCCAACCCACCGGAACCCACTCCGAGCGCTATTGGCGCTGGCGCAATGCCGAATTCGATCAACTAGTGGACCGCATGGGACGCACACCGCCGGATGATCCGCAACTAGTGGAACTGTTTCGCGCGGCCATGGACATCTGGTTGCGCGAATTGCCCGCTATCCCTCTGGTCCAGTGGTACCACCGAATTCCCCACAATCAGACCTACTGGACCAACTGGCCCTCGGAAGAAAACCCTTATATCAACAGCGCCTACTGGCACAAGACGTGGCTACTGGTGCTCCTAGGGATCAAAGCTGCGAGATGACCAAAAAGATCTTGCTCCTGACGATGCTGGCGGGAGGGGCGCACGGGCAAACGGGCGAGTGGCTGCAATTGCGCGGCGACCGCCACATGAGCGGCCGGGCCTCGGGAGTCAGCCAAATGCACCCCGACCCACCGCAAGAGCGCTGGCGCTACGACATCGCCGCCTGGGAGGGCTATGTGGAAGTGGTCCAGCACGGGGGCGACGCCTCGGTCTCCTTGCCCTTTGCCGCCCCGGTAGATCCCGGATACATCGGCACTCAAGGGCGGGCCTGGGGGGTCGGGCCCCAGATCTTCGACCTCGGTGGCAGCGAGGTGGTCATGCCGGTGGACAACGTCTTCAAAGTGGCCCAGATCCTGCCCGGGGTAGAAGGCTTGCAGCGCTTTGAGATGGGAAATTCTTTCAGCGACGGTGGGGCCGATCCCAAGCACGGCTGGCTGCTCGCGTACGACGGCGGCGAGCCTCGGGTAGTGTGGGAGACCGAATCCTTTACCAACACCTGGGACCCCAATGTCCTCGTAGTTGATGTCGATGTTGATGGCCAACTCGATATCGTCGTAGCCACTCACTACCGCATCCTCGTCTTCGACGGAGCCACCGGGGAAACCAAGATGCAGTTGCAGTACCACGGGTACCGCAACTACGGCTGGTTCGGGGCAGCCAACATTGACGACGATCCGTACCCGGAATTCGGCGTAGTGGCCGATTTCAGCATGCACTCCGAGGTCATTGACAACGACGGCACAAAACTGACGCTGCGCTGGCTGCGCGACATTCAGCCCGACCCATCGCAATCGACCAAGGTAGTGCGGCCCAAACCGCAGGCTCTAGTCGATGTGGATGACGATGGGCGCTTCGAACTGGTGTACAGCATTTACAACGACCAGGGCGACGGCCACTGGCACATCGTCGGCATCGATGCGCTCAGTGGCGAGGCTAGCTTTGATTTCCCACAGCACCATCTGCACGGTATGGCCGATGTGGACGGCGACGGGCGCTTGGAGCTGTTCGTCTCGGCCACGAGCGGCGAGGCCCTGCCGACCTATGCGCCGCTGGCGGTCTGGTCTTTGGAGGCGGGGGCGGCAATCGTGCGCTGGAGCCACGAACGGGGGCGCTTCAGTACGGTATTGCTGAATCAATTGCCCCTAACGGTGAGCACCGGGGCTGCCGACGGATTGCGCACGGTGTCAACCGGCGATGTGGATGGCGATGGACGGCGCGACTTCTTTGCGCTTGCGCCGGACGGGACAGGCGAAGTGTTGACCGCCTTGGGCAGCGACGGCGCGGGACGCATTGAAGCGCGCTGGTCGGTGCGCGGTCCGGCCGGGATGGCTCTGGAGACGGCGGCGGTGGCGGACGATGGAGCGGCTTTGCTGTATCTAAAGGGGAGTGGGCTCCCTAATCAGGCGCTGATGCTAGAACAGGCCTCGGGAGTGCTGCACCAGTGGAGTCGCCAAGCATTTACCCCGGCCGGCACGCCAGTAGTGGCCGATTTGGAGGGGGATGGTCGGGTGGAAGTGGTCGTGCAGACCGCGACTCGGGAAGTGCTGTGTCTGCAAGCTCCGGGGAAGGGCGGGGGCGAGCCCCGGCTGCGGTGGCAGGTGCCGGGCTACGGCCAGACCAACAACGCGCCCTACCACTGGGGACTAGTCGCCGCCGACGTGGATAGCGATGGCCGCCGAGAAGTGCTGGCCGCGCGCGAGGCGGCCAGCGGCAACGCCAGCTTGGTGGCGCTCGCGACCGATGGCTCCGTCCGCTGGCAGACCGAGTTCGTCGGCTTTGACGGCAGTATGCCAATATGGAACTTCAGCGGTCTGTCCTACTGGAGCGTCGGGTATTTCCGCAGCAACGAGCACCTGGATGTATTCGCCACCCTGCGGCGCGGCAAGTTGGGCAGCGAAGTGGGCTTTTTAATCGACGGGCGCAGCGGCGAAATCATCTGGGAATCCAAGGGGTTCATCCTGCCCGAGAACGGTAGCGGCCGCAGTCTGGGCGGGCATCCCAGTGCCGCAGGGGATGTGGACGGCGATGGCCTGGAAGAAATCGTGATAATGTGGCCCGACCGGCTGCACATTGTCGATGGGGTCACGGGCACGGCACAGGTGGTGCGTCAGGCCTATGGCGACGGCCTCAACTCGCTGTTTGAGAGCGGTTCCTTTGTCGGCTATGCGTTTCCCGCGGTGGTCGATTTGTTTGGCGACAGCCGACCGGAACTCCTCTGGGGGCACTGCAGCTATTTGAGCGCCGTGCTAAGCGGCGACGGCGAGCGCATCTGGCAGACCCCGTACCGCAACAACACGGAAGTGCGATCGCTGATGGGAGTGGGCGACAGCGACGGCGATGGGACCGTGGAATTACTGGCTTCCACCGCCGAGGGCGTGCGCCTGTTTCAAGCGACGAACGGCGCGGTTTTGCTGGAGTTCGACGATGGAGTGCGTGCCCATACGGACGTGGTCTCCGGCGATGTGGACGGCGATGGACGCGACGAGTTCCTGTTTGGCAGTGGCACCAAGTTGATCTGCGTGGAACAGGAGGAAGACACTCTGCGCCGGGCCTGGACCCTTGAGGTTGAGGGTCGCAGCAGCGATATCGCCTTGGCCGACGCGGATAGGGACGGCTTTTTGGATGCGGTGGTGACGACCACGGACGGCTATGTAAAGGCGTACATGGGGGAGACCGCAGCCACCGCGGTACAGGCTGTGGAGAGCACGCCGCAAAAAACGCATCTACTGCCGCCTTATCCCAACCCATTCAACAGCCGGGTGCATATCGATTTCAGCGTGGGTCAGGCCGGCAAAGTGCGGCTAGAGGTTTTCGGCCAGACTGGACAGCGGGTGAAAACGCTGGTAGAGGCGTGGCGCAAACCAGGGGCTTACCAAGTGCTCTGGGACGCGAGCGAGCTCGCCAGCGGGGTGTACCTTGTGCGTTTGCAAACGGGCGATTTTGTGCAGGAGCGCAAGGTGTCGCTGGTCAAGTGAACCAAGGCGCGAAGAAGCATCAAAAGTCTGTCCGCAACTACTTCAAGCAGCCCTGCACAGCCGCTCGATGGCTCTCCAAGCCCGGCGTCTTTAGGTCCTTCTCCTTGGCCAAATCGTCCCACTTGCGCAACTGCACGGCACTTTCCCAATGGGGATTCTGTTCAAACGCCGCCTTTTCTTCGACCGACATGAAGCCGCCCTGCAACTCAAAACTCCGCTTGGACGCCCGAGACAAGGTCTGGTAATAGGACTTATCCACCGTGCAGATATAGCGCTTGGCCGGCACGTGCAGCCCGACCGGCTCGGTCACTGCGTCGATGAAAAAGGGCGCCAGATACTCGGCTCCCACTTCTTCGTGCAGTAAATCCTCGGTGAGGAAATCAGCCTCTTCGCTGTGCTCATCGACTAGGAAATGACCTAGATCGTGCAGCAGGGCCGCGGCCACTTGCTCCGAATCAGCCCCGGCCTGTTGGGCTTGGTGGGCGCATTGCAAGGCGTGTTCGAGTTGGGTCACAACTTCGTCGTAAAAGGACTGGCCCCGCCGCTCCATATACGCGAATAAGGCATCGACTTTCTGGGTCGGCGTGCCTTGGGCCAACTCTACGGCTAGGGAGGGATCTACGAGTGAGTTCATGGCTTTACGGCCTTTCCCTGAAGATGGTTGATTTTGCTAATCAGGTAAAAACGTCGATCCTTACCATTGTTACCAAAACTATCTTTATTTTTTAGGTCGCTTACGCCTAAGAAAACCAACCTCAAGCGGAACACTGCCAACTGGAGGAAATGTATGGCCCGGTATCTTCTGAGTCTATCCCTAATCGTCGCGCTGCTAGACATCGCCAGCGCCCAAAATCCACTCGCCGAGGAGCCCTTCGCCTTCGCCCTGATCGCGGATATGCCATATTCTCCGACTGACAGCGTCCGCTTTGGTCGGCTCGTCGAGGAGATCAACCGGGCCGAGGGTTTGGAATGGGTCATCCACGTGGGTGATATCAAGGGCGGCAGCAGTCCTTGCAGCGATGGCATACTACAGAGCCGCTTTGAGTGGTTCCAGCAATTTGCACGCCCTTTTATTCTGGCCCCAGGCGACAACGATTGGACCGATTGCCACCGGAGCGGATACCAGCCACTGGACCGGCTGGCGCGAGTGCGGGCACTCTTTTTTCCGCGTCCCGGTTGGACTATAGGCCAGCATCCCATGCGCGTCGACACCCAAGGGGGCACTTTCCCCGAGCACGTGCGCTGGACCCACGGGCGGACGAGCTTTGCGGTGCTGCACATCGTCGGCAGTCACAATGCCACCGCCAAGTTTGAAGGCCGCACTCGGGCCAACGACGAGGAAGTCACAAGCCGCACCGCCGCCGCCATTGCCTGGATGCGCGAAACATTCGCCCAAGCTGCGGAACAGGATCACCGCGCCGTTTTTCTCATCATCCACGCCAATCCGCGCTTTGAGAGGCGCGAAGACGAGCCGGACGGGCCATACGCGGCTTTTTTGCAGGCCCTAGAGCAAGAAGTCGTCCGCTTTGGCCGGCCAGTGGCCCTAGCCCACGGCGACTCCCACTATTTCCGCGTGGACAAGCCGCTGCGCCAAGCGGCCACGGGCCAGCGCTTGACGCGCTTCACGCGCATCGAACCCTTTGGCACGCCCGATATCCACTATTTGCGGGTGATCGTCGATCCAGCCGACAGCCATATCTTCCAAGTTCATGCCGAAATCGTCGAGGCCAATCTCGACTGAGCCTAGGCTAGACACGGCCACTAGAGCAGTGCGACGGACGCTTGCCACCGGGGACGGGAGCAGCGAGCCACTTCAGCAACGTTTAGTATAGCCAACTCTTCGACAAGGTCAGTTCTTGGCTGCCTCTGACAACCTCTCAGCAGCCCATTGATTGATGCTCTTGCCGCTGACTTCTGCTGCGGTAGCTACCGCAGCGTGTACTTCGGGGGCAACGCGCAACAGGAGTTTGCCCGAGTAGGGCTTGTTCGGCATCTCGCCCCGTTCGGCACTGGTCTCCAAATAGAAATCTAGTGCTTCCTCAAACGCCTGCCGAACTTCATCAACGCTCTCGCCGTGGAACGTGAGTAGGTCGCGGATACCGGCCACGCGCCCAACGAAGCAGCCGTCTTCGTCGCTGTATTCAATCCGGGCCGAGTATCCCTTGTAGCGCATAGGCTTCATGGTTCAATCTCCAATTGTCGCAGAAATTCGCGGACGGCACGCACCTGATAGGGTTTGGCCTCTTTATTTGGATGGGGCCGATGGAAATCAGCGCGAAGTGTACCGCTTTTGAAAGCCACCCGAGACCCGCTGCCTTCGATCATTTCACAGTTGACGGCAATGAGCAGGTTTTCGATACGCCGCCACGCGATATTGCGCGACACCGGATCTGAAAAAATGGCTTCGAGCGTCTTGCGATGGCGATTATTCACAGATATATGCTATCATAATACAATATCACACGCAAGCACTGTCGATTTAAGCGAGGTCTATAATTTCCGGGGGCGTGGCATAGCCACCGGGGATGTGGGCGGTGCGCCACTCCGGCGTATCGCGTCGCGGCAGCGACAGGGCTGGCTCGCCCTTGCAACTCAAGCGGTACAGCAGCCGAGCGTCGTCGAGCGAGTTGATATTCGACTTGAGCGGCGGTGAGTTGTGCAGGGTCATGTAGTTGTCCCACAGCGTCACATCGCCCGTTTCATGCGGGTGGTCGTAGCGGAACTGCGGCTGCAACACATGCGCTTCGAGCCGGTCGAGAAACGCGCGCGATGCTTCCGCCGACATCCCTTCCACTTCGATCGCCGGCCGCACTCGTGGCCGCGACGCCCAAATTGGACTGTGTAGGGACTTGATGCCAGAACGTGGGTTGGTGCGCACCAGCGGAGCGAGCCAGCCTTCGTCGTCCTCGTTCAACCGCCGCCGCAACTGCACTTGCTCCAGAGTTGCCTGCTCTGTCAGCGGCAGTGCCGCGAAGGCCGCCGCAGTGTCGGCAAAGGCCGTCTCGCCGTTCAACGGCAGACACTTGCGCAGCCGCATGAGTTCGCGATCCGATCCTTCGTAGTACGGATGAGCCTTGCCGTCGTCGAGTGCCTGCACCCAATTCCCGCTAGGGGCATCGCGCGCCACCGGCGACTTGTGGGCGAGGAACATCGAGACATAGATCGGCAAAGGCTCGTACTCAATGTCCGTGTGCCACGAGCCGCCCTGCGTCACCTCGACAGGGGCGTCCGTGCGCTCCCCCCGAAAGTTGGCCACCACCAGCACCGCCGGCGACTCGTGCGGCAGGCATTGTAGTTGGCCGGGGAAGGCGGCGTTGACCGCAGCGGCCGTGCGCCGCTCGAAGGGAATCAACCCAAAGGGACCGTCGCTGTCGCCATCTTGCTGGGCCGGCTTACCCCCGCGCATGAAGTTGCTGGGATGCGGCACCGGTGCGCCCCAGTGGTTGGCGAAGCGCTCAAAGTGGGCTAGAGAAAAGGCTTCCAAGTCCTGCCCGGCAATGCTGACGATCCGAAACTGGCTCAGGGCGTCCAGCAGCAAGGCGACTTGCTCGGGATTGAGCGGGCGGCACAGATCGATACCGGTGAAGCGCCGCCCGGCACCGCTAGCGGCCAGTGGGCCCTCGCTGCGGGCGTCTGTGCCGAATAACCCGCGCAGCCTTTTGTCTAATGGTTCCGTCATTTGGCCCGTGATGCTCCATCTATTAGCGGTAGAGAAGGCCGTGCGATGCTTCTATGCGTTTTATCGCGACCCCCCTCGGTTCCCCCGGCACATCCGCGGAGGAGCGGTGCTGGAGTCTGCGTCCGCCGGCCCTGCGGCGGCCTCAGAGTACTCTCTGAGTAGCTCATCGAGGGCTTCGGAGGTATTCAAATAGTTAGACAATTCATAAGGCGTGATCCTAAAGCGCCGCGCCCTCGCTAGTGGATCCGCGCCCCGTACCAAAAGCAGGCGTGCCATCTCTAGCTGATCGGCCATGACGGTTTTGTGCAAGGGCGTACTACCTCGGTCGTAACGGGTAAATCCACTGGCCAACCCATTGATATCCACACCGCGGTCCAGCAAAAACTCCGCCGCTTCCAACGCGCCGCTATAGGCCGCAAAATTGAGCGCTTCCACCATAATCTGCTCGGCGGTGAGCACGGTGTCCGGATCAGGATGGTACAGATGGCCGATTCCCTCTTTTGGCTGGCCCTCGGCGTCGAAAAACTCGGCCATCAGATCGACGCGGTTGACGCCAGCGGCAAAGCGCAAATCCACGTCCGCTCCCTCGGCGACCAACATGCTTGCCAACTCTATATCCCTCTCTCTAAGCGCGTTCCATAAGATTTGGCCCCGGTTGCGGTTCACATCCACGCCATTGGTCACTAGGAGTTGGATCATTTCTGGCTTGCTCTCGGCCCATTCGAGCGGATCGCTTTCTATGAACATATCCAGCATGCTGATCGAGTCGTGCGTGGCGGCGTTCGGGTCGGCACCTGCTGAGATCAGAGCCGCAGCTAGTTCAACCGCGTTTTCGGGCAGCGGCACTCGCTGCGGCTCGCCGGCAAGGTGGTGCAAGAGCGTGGCCCCGCGGAAGTAAGGGTATTCGTAGTACTCGTCGAGATAGCCGCGCGCCGTCGCTAGCTCAGGGTACTCAGTGAGCAGCTTCTGTAGCGTCTTGCTGTCGCCGGCGTCCATGGCCTCTACAGCCTTGTAAAAGGCTTTGTGGTCGGCGTCGCCTCGGTCGCGGCCTTGGGGCGGCAGTTCTTCTCCCGCGTGCGGAATGGCCAAGGCGACCAATTCGGGCGGACGCCCAGACCGGCCTAGACGGTTGCCCAACGGCACGACCACGTATTGGCGGCCACCGGCCATATAGCTCATCGGCGCACCGTAGGCATTGCTAGGCAACTCGACGCGGCCGATCTCCTCGCCCGACGCCAAATCGTACGCCCGCAGGCACGCGTCGCGATCGACGAAGTAGTCCCTGCCAGCGTCGGCTAGGCCGTGCGGGTCCTCGGAAGTAGCCAACAGGAGGTTCGGCGTGGCCAAGACGAAGGTGCGGTTGTCCCAGCCCATATCCGGTAGGTCGATGCCCTTAAGCGCCGGGTGATCGACCGGCCCCTTGCCCACTGCGGTCCGCCACAGATGCTCGCCGCTATTGAGGTCAATGGCAGTGATGCTGCCGTACGGCGGCTTGACCAGTGGCAGACCCCGAGGGCCGCGGATGTGCCGACCGGCGCGGGCAGAAAACGCCGAATAAGCCTCTAGGTCGCGCACCGGCCGCAGTTCCACGTTGGTGATGGCCATGTGCGACGGCACATACAGCACGCCCGTACGCGGATCCGCTGCGCCCCCAGCCCAATCGGCGCCGCCCGCTTGGCCGGGAACCGATAAGACGCCCTTTTCCGTCGGCGGCGTATAGAGCGGACCGTAGTCGTATTCGGCGAGAATGGCCTTGGCCTCCTCGCGCAACTCAGGCGTGAAGTCGATCAAGTCGTCTTCGCTGATGCCCTGGCGCTCAAAGGGAGCCGGTTTGGTCGGAAAAGGCTGCGTCGGCGAGGTCTTTTCCCACGCTACCTGTGACTGTGGCACCGGCTTTTCCTCAATCGGCCAGATCGGCTCGCCGGTCACGCGGTCAAAGACAAAGCAAAAAGCCTGTTTCGTGAGCTGGGCGACGACCTTGCGCTTTTGACCATCGACGACCACGTCCAACAGCAGGGGAACAGCCGCCGGGTCGTAGTCCCACAGGCCGTGATGGACCAGCTGATAGTGCCAAACCCGTTCGCCGGTCTCGGCTTTCAGGCAGACGACCGATTCGCTGAAGAGGTTATCGCCAGGGCGCTCGCCCCCGTAGTAGTCGTGGCTGGCCGTGCTCACCGGCAGGTAGAGATAGCCCAACTCCTCGTCAGCCGTCATCGTCGCCCAGACATTGGCCGCGCCGTAGGTTTTCCACGCATCGCTTTCCCACGTCTCGTTGCCGTACTCGCCCTCCTGCGGAATCGTGTGGAATTCCCACACCTTCTCGCCGGTACGCACGTCGAAGGCCTGCACATCGCCCGGGGGCATGTATTCGGGCGGCGGCCTGAAGAGCGCATCCACGATCGCCGAGCCAACGGCGACCACGTCGCGGCAGACCACGGGCGGAGCCGTAACTCCGTAGCTCCTGCGCTCCTCTTCACTCAGCGGTCGGCGCAGCAAGGCCCCCAAATCGACGCGACCACCCTCGCCAAAATTTGGGTCCGGGATGCCGGTCTTGGCGTCAATGGAATACAAATGGGCAGTCGAAGTGGCCAGAAACACCCGCTCAACTTCCCCATCGGTCCAATAGCTCACCCCGCGCGAATTGCCCAAGAACGTGGAAGGAGCTTTCCAAGACTCCGGGTCGAACGCCCACAACTCCTCGCCGCTTTGGCCATCGACAGCCGAGAGGACGTTGTATGGCGAGCCGTAGTAGAGCACGCCATTGACGGCCAGCGGCGTGCCGCGATTGTTGCTGAAGCGGAGACCTCCGCGCCGCCGATCCCCCCGACCCCGACCCCGGTCCCGATCCCGGCTTCGGTTAGCTCTAGCAGTCTCGTAGATCTGCTGATCGCGGGGCCGGTAGCGCCAGATCACGCGCAATTGATCGAAATTGTCGCGGTTGATCTGGTCCGCTGGAGTATAGCGGGTACCGCCCTGATCGGCTCCGTAGTACGGCCAATCGACCTCGTCGGCAAACGCCGCCGTCGCAAGCGACAGCGACAACAAAACCGACAAGGCTCGATAGGCGCGTTTATTCACTGGAATTTTCCTCTTCTATTCGGGGACCCGCCTTCTCTACGGCGGCCTCATGGTGCTCTTTGAGCAGTTCATTCAAGGCCTTAGAGGTATCTAAATAGTAAGTCCACCCATAAGGTGTGGTGTCATAGGCCCGGTCTCCCAAGAGCGAGTTCGCGCCCCGCGCCAAAAGCAACTGGGCCATCTCTAGCTGGTTGGTCATGACGGTTTTGTGCAGAGGCGTACTGCCGTGGTCGAAACGGTGAAACTCACCGGCAAAGCCGTCGATATCCGCACCCCGATCCAGTAAAAATTCCGCCGCTTCCAACGCACCGCTATAGGCCGCAAAGTTAAGCGCTTCCACCACGATCTGCTCGGCAGTGAGCACGGTGTCTGGATTCGGGTGATAGAGGTGGCCGGTTCCCTCTTTCAACTTGCCCTCCGAGTCGAAGAATTCGGCCATCAGATCAACGCGGTTGACCCCAGCGGCAAAGCGCAAATCCACGGGCGCGCCCGCCGCAATCAACATGCGAGCCAGGTCCAAGTCTTCCTCAATAAGGACGTCCCACAGCACCCGACCTCGGTTGCGCCCTAAGTCCGCGCCCTCGGCGGCCAAGAGCTGAACCATCTCGTCCTTGCTCTCAGCCCAACCGAGTTGGGCACTGCTTACCACCAAGTCCAGCACGGCGACCGAATCCAGCGTCGCTGCATTGGGGTCGGCACCTGCGGAGAGCAGGGCCGCGGCTAGTTCAATCGCGTTTTCAGGCAGCGGCATTCGCTGCGGCTCGCCGGCTAGGTGGTGCAAGAGCGTGGCCCCGCGAAAGTAAGGATATTCGTAATACTTGTCGAAATAGCCGCGCGCCGTCGCTAACTCGGGGTACTCAGCAAGCAGCTTTTGCAGGGCTTCGGCGTCGCCGGCATCAATGGCTTTTACAGCTTCGTAAAAGGCTTTGTGGTCGGCGTCGCCGCGGTCGCGTCCTTGGGGCGGCAGTTGCTCGCCTTCGTGTGGAATGGCCAAGGCGATTAATTCGGGCGGACGACCTGACTCGCCTAGATAGTTGCCCAGCGGCACGACCACGTATTGGCGGTCGTCAGCCGTATAGCTCATCGGCGCGCCATAGGCGTTGCTGGGTAACTCGACGCGGCCGATCTCTTCACCCGAAGCTAACTCGTACGCCCGCAGGTATGCGTCGCGATCGACGAAGTAATCCTCGCCGGCTTCGGCTGGGCCGTGCGGGTCCTGCGAAGTGGCCAACAGGAGGTTCGGCGTGGCCAAGACGAAGGTGCGGTTGTCCCAGCCCATATCCGGCAGGTCGAGGCCCTTGAGCGCCGGGTGATCCACTGGCCCCTTGCCCACCGTCGTCCGCCACAGGTGTTCTCCGCTGTTGAGGTCAATGGCGGTGATACTGCCGTACGGAGGCTTGACCAGCGGCAGACCCCGAGGGCCGAGGACGTGCATGTTATTGCTAGCAGAAAACGCCGAATGAGCCTCTGGGTCCTCTACCGGATTCAACTGCACGGTGGTAATGGCCATGTGCGACGGCACATACAGCACGCCCGTGCGCGGATCCGCCGCACCGCCCGCCCAGTCAGCACCACCCCATTGGCCCGGAACTGACAAGGCACCCTTCTCCGTCGGCGGCGTGTAGAGCGGACCGTAGTCGAATTCGGCGAGAATGGCCTTGGCTTCCTCGCGCAACTCAGGCGTGAAGTCGATCAGGTCGTCTTCGCTGATGCCTTGGCGCTCGAAAGGGGCCGGCTTGGTCGGAAAAGGCTGCGTCGGCGAGGTCTTCTCGCTGGGCACTTGCGATTGCGGCACCGGCTTTTCCTCAATCGGCCAGATCGGCTCGCCAGTTATGCGGTCAAAGACAAAGCAAAAAGCCTGTTTAGTTAGCTGGGCGACGATCTTGCGCTGTTGGCCATCGACGACCACGTCCAACAGTAGAGGGACGGCCGGCGGGTCGTAGTCCCACAGACCGTGGTGGACCAGCTGGTAGTGCCACACCCGCTCGCCGGTCTCGGCTTTCAGGCAGACGACCGACTCGCTGAACAGGTTGTCGCCGGGACGCTCGCCGCCGTAGTAGTCGTGGCTGGCCGTGCTCACCGGCAGGTAGAAGTTGCCCAACTCCTCGTCGGCGGTCATCGTCGCCCACACATTGGCCGCGCCGTACTTTTTCCACGCATCGTTTTCCCACGTCTCGTTGCCGTATTCGCCCTCTAACGGAATCGTGTGGAATTCCCAGACCTTCTCGCCGGTACGCACGTCGAAGGCCTGCACGTCGCCGGGAGGGGTGTACTCGGGCGGCGGCTGGAAGCGCCAGTCGCCCATAGCCGAGCCAACGGCGACCACGTCGCGGCAAACCACGGGCGGGGACGTGATTCCGTAGTTCCAGCGATCCTCGTCGCTCAGCGGCCGGCGCAACGAAGCCCCCAAATCGACGCGGCCATCCTCGCCAAAATTCGGATCGGGCAGGCCGGTCTTGGCGTCTATGGAATACAAATGGGAAGTCGAAGTCGCCATAAACACCCGCTCAACCTCGCCATCGGTCCAATAGCTAACTCCGCGCACGTTACCCAAGAAGCGGAAGTTCATCCGCCAAGCCTCTGGGTCAAAGGTCCACAGTTCCTCGCCGCTTTGGCCGTCGAGAGCTACGAGGATGTTGAAGGGCGAGGCATAGTAGAGCACGCCATTGACGGCGAGTGGAGTGCCGCGATTGTTGTCGAAGTAAAGATTGCGCCCCACCGGGTTGGGGCCAGCCGTCTCGTAGATTTGCTGATCGGGGGGGCGGTAGCGCCAGATCACGCGCAACTGATCGAAATTGTCGCGATTGATCTGGTCCGCCGGAGTATAGCGGGTGCCGCCCTGGTCGGCCCCGTAGTACGGCCAATCGACCTCGTCGGCAAATGCCGCCGTCGCGAGCAAAAGTGACAATAACGCCAGCAAGGTCCCACAGGCTCGTTTGTTCACGCTTTCTCCTCTATTGTTTTTTCGTTTCCTTGGCCGCCGCGTCATGTGCGCCGATGGCCTTGCGCATAGCGTCGTTTTCGTAGTAGCCCGCCCACTCGTAGGCTGTCTCGCTCCAGCGCGCATCTCCAATTGTCGTGGATGCACCCTTTTCTAGCAAATAGCGAATCAATTCGACGTCTTCGGTATCCACGGCCTTGTGCAGGGCCGTGCTACCCCAATCCCACTCCCAGAAAAAGCCGACTAAAGCGTCGATATTGGCACCTTTCTCCAATAGGAAGTCAATGGCCTCCCGACCGCCGCTGTACACTGCGTAGTGCAGTGCCTCATCGACGACCTGCTGGCCAGTGAGGACGGTGTCTGGGTTGGCGCGGTAGAGGCGATTGGCCTCGGGCGTCGGGATACCGTCTTTGAAAAAGCTAGCCATCAAATCGGTGCGGTTGAGTCCAGCGGCAAAGCGCAAATCGACCTCGGCCCCGGCGCTGAGGAGCATCTCGGCCAGCTCTCTTTCGCGGCTGATCAGCAGGTCGTGCAGCAGCTTGCCGTTGTTGCGGTTCGGGTCGGCCCCCTTCTCGTATAGCAGCGCGAGCAGGTCGCTCTTGATCCCGGCCCACTCAAGTTGAATAGCGGTAGCCGCAAGCTCTGCTGTAGTTGTCGAATCGAGCGTCGCAGCATTGGGATCGGCACCCGCGTCGAGCAGGATCTCGGCCAAGCTCACGGCATTATCGGGCAAGGCCGCGCGCAGCGGTGCGCCGGCTGTCAGGTGCAAGAGCGTGGCACCGCGCAAGTTGGGAAACTCGTACCACTCGTCCAAAAAGCCGCGCGCCCTCACTAACCCTGCGTGCTTTTTGAGGAGCTTGCTTAGCTGCTCGCTATCGCCCGCGTCGAGTGCCGCTACGGCCTCGTAGAACGCCCTGTGATCGGCGTCTTTGCGGCTCTTGCCCTGCTCGGGGATGGCCTCGCCCGGGCGCGGAATGGCCAAGGCTACCAGCTCGCTCGGCCGGTAGGAGTCGCCCAGCGACAAGACCACGTATTGGCGTCCGGCCGCTCGATATACAGCCGGGCTGGCATACGCATTGCCCGGCAATTCGACTTGGCCTACCAATTCGCCCGTCGCTGGGTCAAAGGCCCGCAAATACGCCTCGCGATCAACGAAGTATCCTTGACCAGCCGCTGGGCCGAACTGGCCATCGCGTGGGTCTTCGGTCGCAGTCAGCAGCAGCGTCGGGGTCAGCAGTGGAAAGGTCCGCGAAGGCCAGCCCAGATCCTCTTTAATTTCGAGGTCGCGCAGCAGGGGATGGCCGACCGGGCCGCGACCTATCGGCCGCATCCACAGATGCCGACCCGTGTTGAGATCAATGGCGGTGAGGCGACCGTAGGGCGGCTTGAGCAGCGGCAGGTTCTTCGCCGCGGTGAAGTTGTGGTTGAAGACGCCAATATAGGTCGAAGAAGCCTCGTCATCGTCGGTCGGGCGCAGCGTTACTAGATAAGGCATGGTCTTGGAAGGCACGTAGAGGACGCCCGTCGCCGGATTCACGGCACCTCCCGACCAATCTGAGCCACCCAAGAGGCCCGGCACGAAAACCGTTCCCTTTTCCGCAGGCGGCGCATACAAGGAGCCGTACCTATGCCCTTCAATCGCCTCCATCGCCATTTGCCGTAACTCGGGCGTGAAGTCAATCAGATCGTCCACACTTAAGCCTTGGCGGTCGTAGGGCCGGGGCCAGACGGGGATCGGCTGGGTCTCGGAAACCGCTTCGCCGACAATGGTCGAGCCGGGCACCGGCATTTCGATAATCGGCCACACGGGCGCGCCCGTGACCCGGTCGAAGACAAAGCAGAAGGCCTGTTTGGTTAGCTGGACTACGGCTTTGATCGGCTTGCCGTCAACCTCGATATCGACGAGGATCGGCGCAGCGGGCGGATCGTAGTCCCAAACTCCGTGATGGGCTATCTGGAAGTGCCAGACCCGAGCACCAGTCCGGGCGTCGAGGCAGACGATGCTGTCGCCGAAGAGGTTGTCGCCGGGGCGCTCGCCGCCGTAAAAGTCATTGCTCGGCGTGCTAACCGGCAGATAGACGTAGCCCAACGCCGGGTCGAGGCTCATCATCGACCACACATTGGCACCCCCAAAATCCTTCCACGACTCTGCGCCCCAAGTCTCATTGCCGAAGTCGCCTTCTTGAGGAATCGTCTCAAAGATCCACTTTTGCTCGCCTGTGCGCACATCAAAGGCGCGCACATCGCCCGGCGGCATGGGCCGGGGCACGGGCCGACCGCGAATGTCGGGGATAGACGAGCCAACGATGGCCAAGCTGCCGTAGATCATCGGTGGCGAGACCGAAACATACTCGCCGCGCTGCACCTCCCGGCGCATGCCTTGGGTCAGATCAACGCGGCCGCTGTCGCCGAAGGCTGGGTCGGGCCGGCCACTCTCGGCGTCGAGCGAGTAGAAATAGCCGTCGGTCGTGCCAAAGAGCACGCGCTTGGCCCCGTCCTCTTCCCAATAGGCCACGCCCCGGTGGGTGCTGGGGAACCACT
>JAPPEG010000014.1 GCA_028875345.1 Gemmatimonadota bacterium | reverse complement strand
TGAGGATGCCGTAGTTGAGCGGCGATGCCTTGAGGGCAGTGACCCGGCTATTGGGATCGTTGATGTCGCCGAAGACGATGGCTTCGGTGGGACAGGCCTGCTCGCAGGCGGTGACGATCTCGCCATCGCCTATGGTGCGGTTGGCCTTTTTAGCCTCAATGCGCGCTTGATTGATGCGCTGGACGCAGTACGTGCATTTTTCCATTACGCCGCGGGAGCGCGTGGTGACATCTGGGTTACGCTGTAGTTTTAAGCTTTCGGTATCGCGGTCGGCGTATTGGAGGAAATTGAAGCGCCGGACCTTGTAGGGACAGTTGTTGGCGCAGTAACGGGTGCCGACGCAGCGATTGTAGGTCATGTCGTTGAGCCCTTCGTCGCTGTGCGTCGTCGCTGCGACCGGACAGACCAACTCGCAAGGAGCGTTTTCGCACTGCATGCAAGGCACGGGTTGGTGCATGATCTGGGGGTTGTCAGGCGAGCCTTGGTAGTAGCGATCGACGCGAATCCAAGGCATTTCGCGGCCGTTGAGGACTTCGTCTTTGCCGACGATGGGGATGTTGTTTTCGGCTTGGCAGGCCGTTGCACAAGCATTGCAGCCGATGCAGGCACCCAAATCAATCACCATGCCCCAAGCGTAGCCCGTGTACTGGTGATCCGTGCGGTTGTGCAGCGTCAAGTCATCGGGCGGATCGTGGGCACCCTCGTGGGCAAAGTGCGGATGCGCTTGGTAGTAGTCTAGGGAGGCTTGGCGTAAGAGGTTGCGGCCTTCCATGCTGTGGTGATCTTGGGTACAGGCGAGGCGATAGTTGTCGTACGAGCCGCTGACCTGTAGGCCGATACCGCTCCACAAGGCCGCCGCAGGACGCAGGGCATAGGCATTGAAGCCTGTGTCGCGCCCGACGCGGCCACTGCGCTGTTGGCCGTAGCCCAAGTGCAGGGTGACGACGCCGTCGGCTTGGCCGGGTACGATCCAAACTGCGGCATTGATCGCGCGCCCGTCAAAGCGCAACTCGGCAAGGAATTCGCTATCGAGTCGCAAGCGTTCGGCTGTGGCTGGGCTGACGAGGGCGGCGTTGTCCCAAGTAAGCTTCGTGATGGGCTTCGGAGTTTCCTGTAGCCAAGCGTTGTTGGTAAAGCGACCGTCCCACACCATGGGATCGGGCCGAAAGTGGATTTCGAGATCCTCTTCCTCGGGAAGGTTCCCGGTCGTTGCCGGCAGGAGCAGAGGAACTAGCTGCGGGGATTGGATTTCGGGGCGCGTGCCCTCGACGAAGCCGTCGTGCAGTGCGCGGCGCCAAGCGGTTGCGTCTATCCCTTGGCCTTCCCAGTACTGGCGCACAATGTCGAGATCTGGAACCCCGGGCTGGCCGTTGAGTACCGCTAGGAGGTCGTGCGCTGATTTGCTCTTGTAGAGTGGCTGAATCAGCGGCTGGACGATCGTGGCGAGGCCGTCGTGGGCGCGGATGTCGCTCCACGCTTCAAGGAAGTGAGATTCCGGGATGTGCCAGTGGCAGAGTTCCGACGTTTCGTTGTCGTACTGGCCGAGGTGGACGCGGTAGCCAACTTTGCCGAGTGCTGAAGCAAAGTCGAGATCCGCAGGCGCGTCGTACACCGGGTTGCCGCCGAGAATGAACAGAGACTCGACTCGACCGGCGTTCATGTCGGCTACTAACGCGGATAGTGATTCGTGTTGATCAACCGACTCGACTTCGAGAGGTTCGGTGTAGTGTACGGTTGCGCCCGCATTGCCTAGGGCGTGGTTGATGGCATGGGCCAAAGCGTGTACAGCTGGGGACTGTTGGTCACCGGCGAGCACGAGGCTTTGGCCGGGATTGGACTTTAAGTCGTCGACCAGAGCCGCAATCCAAGCGTCGTGGGCAGAGAAGTCGGCGGGAACGCTCGGCCCCTTCCAATCGATGCCAAGCCCTTGGGCCACCTTTAAGGCCAAGGCTTCGATGTGCGCCGTGCCTAGGGCCAAACGATGATCGGCGATGCTACCGGTGGCCGTTGGACTGCTTTCGACCGCATAGAGCCGATTGCTGGCCTTGGAGCCGTTGCGGACCCTGCGACCGGCCGCGAAATCCCGAGCGTGGCGGACATTGCCAGCACCGCTGCAGGTAAAGTCCGCATCCAGCGATAGAATGACCTTGGCTTTGGCTACGTCGTAAGACGCATGGACCGGCTCGCCAAACGCCATTTGGGCCCCGGCTCGGGCGTTGTCGCGATTGACGGGTTCGTACTGGTGCCACTGGGCTTGGGGAAATTTGGCCCGCAGAGCATGCAATTGGTGTCCGAGGGTCGGAGAAGTCACCGTCTGGGTTAGGATGCGCAGGCCGGCACCGCCGTTGGATTCGTGCCAACTCAGCCGCTGCGTCAGATCGGCTAGGAAGATGCTCCAAGCGCTGATGCGACCGGCGTTTTTGACGGTTTGTGACCGGTCGGGATCGTAGAGGTCGAGAATCGAAGCCTGTACGAGCGCATTGGAGCCTCTGCTGCCGGAGGGATGCTCGGGATTGCCCTCGATTTTGGTTGGTCGCCCCATGTGGCTTTCGACTAGGATGCCCATGCCAATACCTCCGAGCGAGGCGGCGGAGGCAAAGTACTGAGGCTTACCGGGGATAACGTTTTCGGGTGCTCGGACTTGGGGAACTATTTTTTCGCTGGGCTGAATCGTGCAGCTTGAAAGCCCGCCTAGTGCCAGCGATGCACTCATGAGCTTGAGAAAATTCCGCCGACTTACCGGATCCTTCAACTCGGCAGCTTGCTCGGGGAACTCGCGCTGGACCATGGCGGCGAATTCTTCGGTCTGGGCCAATTGGTCCAAGCTGCGCCAGTACTCTTGGCCCTGAGCGGCTTCAAGGCGGGCACGGATGGCCGAGAGATCGATGTTTTTTCTGGTTTCCATGTGTTAGCGGTGGCAGATAGAGCAGTTGGTGAGTTGACTGGTCTGCACGCCGTATTCGGCGACGAGTTGGGTGCCCAAGCTTTCTTGGTCGGCTGGATACTGATAGTTCATGTTAAAGACTTGGTCGCGTGGACGGATGTACTGGGCAGGATCGCGGTGGCAATCGAGACACCACTCCATATTCAGCGATTCGGCTTTCCACATCAGGGGCATTTGATCGACTTGACCGTGGCACGACTGGCAGCCGATACCTTGGTTGACGTGGATGCTGTGATTGAAATAAGCGAAGTCGGGCAAGTCGTGGACGCGATTCCACTCGATGGGCACGTTATCGCGGAAGCTGGCGCGCACGGGTTCGAGGATGGGCGCTTCGGTCCAGATCTGAGAGTGGCAAGTCATGCAGGTTTCGGTCGGGGGAATGCCGGCAAAAGCACTCTCCTCGACAGTGGTGTGGCAATAGCGGCAATCGATGCCCATGCCGGTGACGTGGTGTTTGTGGCTGAAGGGAACGGGCTGATCGATGGGCACATTGACTTGATTGACGAAGTAAATGCGATTGATGTTGAGTACGATACCGAGGATACTGCCGACTAGGACGAGGCCAACGAGGATGCTGGCTTTGGAAGCCCAGTTAGCGCTGCGCGGAAATACTTGAGCCATGTTTTATATGTTTAGCTGAGGTTGTAGAAAGCTGGCCTTACCTCTTCAGGCCAAAACAGTCTTGTAAATTAGGCCAGTTTAATTTGGTGTCAATACATGCGATAAAAAACATAGATATTTGACTTTGAGTCTCTCGCGGTATAATATGAATAGCGCCCCTCCTATAGCCCCCGTAGCTCAGCAGGATAGAGCAACAGATTCCTAATCTGTGGGTCGGCGGTTCGAATCCGCCCGGGGGTAGTTTATTTCTTTGCTAACGACTGCCCCCCAAGCAGTTACGGTCGTACGACACGTCTCTATATAGCAGTGAATTGTATAACTCAGGTCAATAGGTTGCGCATTGAGATGACAAGGAGTGAAAAGACGCTACAAATAGCCAGCCAAGTCGAAGCCATGCTGACTGCTTTGGACCGGCTCTCCTCCTTCAGTCGGCTACTCGAGCCCAATGAGATTGAGCAATTGCGCTCCTTGCTGCGCTGTGCGCAGGCGTGTGCCGATAGGCTGGCTGCAGATAAAGAGGCACAGCGCACTGCGGACGAATTGATCGCGCAACACCAACGTTGTTCAGATACACTCCTCGCGGCAGCGCTTAACGGCGATTGGGGTGGTGGCGCGCCGGATTTACAAGGGCTGTTGCTCAACCGGATCCTCGATGGCCGACATCCGTTTTTGCGGGCTTGCGAAAGGCAATCTCCAGCAGACGTTCCCGCCGCGCTGCATCAGGTTGCGTGCCGCGATTTGCAAAGTGCCGCGGTCTTGGCTCGTCCTCGCTGGGGAATATGGCTGCGGCTGGTCGGCGGCGATGCGGAGCCTTTGGCCCCCATGACCGGAGATGGGGTGGAACCAGCAGTCGTTGACCAACTGAAAGAGCGTTTTGCCTGCAGCGAGGAGTGGGCTGGGTTAGCAGGAGAGCTCGGATGCCTGATCCACGAGCACGGCCGGGGTTCGCTGCGCCGATTCCCGGCCTTTCGCCTCGTCGGCAGGGGGGACAAGCCCATCTTGGAACCTATCCGCCATTTCGCGGAATTTCCCCTCGGCTGGCTGGAGGGCAACGGAGCTAGAATCCAAGTATTAGAGAAAAACACGCGCCATTTTCTCGCCGGTTATCGGGCACACAACGCGCTAATTTGGGGACCGCGCGGCGGCGGCAAATCGACGCTGATACGGGCCTTGATAGGGCAATTCTTTGATCGCGGTCTGCGCGCCATCGAGATCGATCCGTCTTGCTACCATCTGTTACCCGACCTTTTTGCCCTGGTCCGGGGGCGTCGCCAACGATTTGTGGGCGTGCTGGACAATGTGTCCTTGAGCCGGGGCGACAATAGTTTGCATCTACTGTCGCGCGTGCTCGACGGGGGGTTAGAAGCGTGCCCAGACAATTTGGTCTTCTATGCAACTTCCAACTATAAGGATCTAGTTGATCGGGAGGGCGAGCGACCGCAAGGGTTAGGCCAGATGCAGCTAGACGACGAGCGTCCCAATCTAGTCAACCAAGGCATTCAAGCTGAATTCTACGATCCTCAACAACTGCAACGCCTCGATCAGGAGCGGGCGCTTGACGACCGTTTTGCCCTCAAGGTATTTCTCGACCTGCCCAGCAGACAGCAATATCACTCTATGGTACTGTCCTATGCGCGTCGGGCAGGGATTGACCTGCCCGAAGAGGAATTATTGGCCGCCTTTGAGGTTTGGCGGATGCGGCACAACCACGATTTAGTCGGAGGCCGGACGGCGCGGGATTTCATCGTCGCCTACTTGCCGCAGTACTTACGCGACAAGGACCAGTTAAATCAACCTTCAAGTAGCTCGATTTCGTAACCGTCGGGATCGTCGATAAAGGCCATCTTGCGGCCGGTAGGGAAAGTCTCGCGCCAATCGCTAGGCCATATTTCAATCCCGTTGTTTTCCAGCGTGTCGCAAAAGCCGATTAAGTCGGGAACCGCGATAGCGAGGTGCATGAGATCTTCGGGGACGGCGAGTTGGTAATCGGCAGAATAGGTCAGCTCTAAGGTGTGTTCATTGCCGGGCAGTTCGAGATGAACGATCTGATTGCCAGCGGGCGACTTATCGGAGCGGCTCCGAACTTCAAAGCCGAGGTGGGTGCAATACCACTCAATGGAGCGATCGAGATCGCCGACGCGGATGCGGGTGTGCAGAAAGCGGGCCATAGGGACATCCTTTCGCGAGTTGTGTATAATTTAGGGCAAGGATTGCCACGCGTGTAGGCAGTCCCTTGCGCGGGTTGGAACGAGGCGTGTAGATTAATAGTCAGGAGCAAAAAAGAAGCAAAAATGGTGCCGAAGAGAGGACTCGAACCTCCACGGGGTTGCCCCCACATGGTCCTGAACCATGCGCGTCTACCAATTTCGCCACTTCGGCAATTGAAAAGCAAAAGCTAAATGCAGGGTTTGCAGTCGTCAAGCCCGGTTTCTTCGTGAAAATAGGCTGGTTATGGCCAAAACGGAAAGTGATGCCAAGCGGGAGTTGATCGCCGTGCAAAACCGCAAAGCCCGGCACGACTACGAGATAATGGGCCGCTATGAAACCGGCATTGTCTTGCGCGGCACAGAAGTCAAGTCGCTGCGCGCTGGGCGCGCCAATCTCAAGGATAGCTTTGCGTTGGTTGAACGAGGCGAAATTTTCCTGCACAACGTCCACATTGCCCAATACGAGCGGGGTAACAGTTTCAACCACGATCCAGAGCGCGTGCGCAAATTGCTCTTGCACCGCAGCGAAATCCGCAGGCTGACCGGGAGGACGCAACAGCAGGGCCTTACCTTGGTGCCGCTTAAGATCTACTTCAAGCGCGGCAGAGCCAAGGTGGAATTGGCACTGGTCCGCGGCAAGAAGCAGTTCGACAAACGTCAAGCTTTGGCCCAACGCCAGGCCGACCGCGATGTCGACCGGACCCTTAAGGAGCGACACCGGTGAGTTTGCCTGCGGCCGACCAGAAAGCGACGCGCTGTTCTAAGTGCGGTGGTGGTGGCTTATACTACGACCCGATAGTCGAAGTGGGCCGCTATGGTACACTTCGGCTTTGCGAGTGCGTTGAGTGCCGCTGTGGGGGAAGGGCACCCTACCAATACTGGGACGACGATTCGCGCAATCAGTGGTGTCTCTGCCGTCCCTATCGCCGTAAAATGACGGAAACCAACCGCCTGTTTCGCCAGGCCGATATCCCCGAGCGCTACAAGTGGAAGTTCGTCGACGACTTCCGAATGGCGGCACCAGATGGGACGCGCATCGACCTAGCGGCCACGGTCTATCTCCGCATTCACCAAGACCTGATCGAAGCAGCAGAGGAGCCTAAGCGCGGCTATCTCCTCCACGGAAATCCCGGCACGGGCAAGACCTTGATGGGCTGCATTGCACTCAACGAACTCATGTTGCGCTGGGCCAAACCAGGCCGCTTTCTCAGTCTGTCGCGTACGTATTTTCAGAAATTGCGCGATACCTATTCAGCCGACAGCGAGCGCTATGGTCACACTTGGTCAATTCTCGAAGAGTTGTGCACTATGCCCTACCTCGTCTTAGATGACTTCGGCATCCAGCGGGGGACCGAGTGGGAAATAGAAATGCTCTACGATCTCGTAGATGCCCGCTACGGCGATCAGCGATTCACGGTTGTAACTACCAATCAGCCCCTCGACGAACTCAAGAATATAGCCAAGGGTCGCATCTATTCGCGCCTAGTAGAGATGTGCCAACCGATCCCCATGGACGGCCCTGATTATCGGATGCATCTCAATGAGTGAGACAAGCTGGAAACGCAGTGATGGACGACGGCCCGATCAATTGCGGCCGGTGCAGATCTCCCCTAGGTACCTGAAAACAGCGGCTGGATCGGCTCTGATCGAGATGGGCGATACAAAGGTGCTCTGCACGGTATCGCCCGTCGATGGGGTTCCGCCCTTTTTGGCGGGGACCGGCAAGGGGTGGCTAACCGCGGAGTACAGCATGCTCCCTGGCTCCTCTACACGCCGAGTAACCCGCGAGCCTAATAGTCGAGCGCGTGAAATTCAGCGTCTAATCGGTCGGTCGCTGCGAGCGGTAGTAGACTTGGAGCAACTCGGCGAGCGGACGCTGTATGTCGATTGCGATGTCATACAGGCTGATGGCGGAACGCGCACGGCCTCAATAACAGGGGCTTATGTGGCTTTGGCAGAGGCGTTGCTGACGCTGCCCGGCGATGTGCTCGCAGAGCAGATCGCCGCGGTTAGCGTTGGGATAGTAGGGGACCAGTCTCTATTGGACCTGTGCTATGAGGAAGATAGTCGCGCCGAAACGGATATGAACGTCGTTATGACCGGCCCGGGAGGGATCGTCGAAATCCAAGGGACGGCTGAGGGCCGTCCCTTTACTCGTGCGCAAGCGGTCGAATTGCTTGATTTGGCGGCGGTGGGCATAGAGCGCCTGTTGGCCGTGCAACAGTCTGTTTTAAGCGCACTTACAAAGGCTTAGGGGTTGGGAGAAATTGCTTGACAGGTTTTGTGACCCCGGCTAAGTTAATAGCACATCTTTAGTTTAATGCACGTGTAGCTTTCCTTTTCCTCCCCACTCTAAAAGAAGAGGATGGTTCCATGGCGGGAATGACTAAAGCACCATTTTGGGATATGGAAGATTGCCTCGGGAGTTATCTGGCCGAAATCGCCCATTCCAAGCCACTCTCCCCGGCTGATGAGGTCAATCTAGCGCGGAAAATCAAGCAAGGGGATGAGGACGCACGCAATCGCTTAGTCGAAGCGAATTTGCGCTTTGTGGTCAGCGTGGCAAAGGAATACCAAAATCGCGGCGTCCCCCTCGCAGATTTGGTCAGTGCTGGGAACATGGGATTGATCACAGCCGCTGAGCGCTTTGACGAAGACAAGGGATTCAAGTTTATCTCCTATGCCGTTTGGTGGATCCGCCAAGCCATCCTACAGACGTTAGCTGAACAGTCGCGTACGGTCCGCTTGCCGCTGAACAAGATCGGTTTGCTCTACAAGATATCCAAAGCATCCCGCATCTTGCAGCAAGAGCGCACTGACGATCCCCACCCAGAAGCTATCGCTGAGCAGCTCGATGTCCCGGTTGAAGAGGTCAAGGAGACCTTGATGTGCAGTCGCTCGATGCGGTCGCTCGACGCGGCCTTTCTCGGCGAAGAAGATCACAGTCTGCTAGACGTGCTGCCAGACGAGCGGCAAGAGTCCCCTGAAAACCAAGTGATGCGCGGCTGTCTGCGCGGTCAGATTGACACGGCTCTGAATAGACTCATCGGACGCGAGGCCGAGATTCTCCGCCTCTACTTTGGGTTGAACGGGGAAGAGCCTATGACCTTAGACCAGATTGGTATGCGCTTTGGTCTTACGCGCGAGCGAGTCCGGCAAATCAAGGAGAAAGCACTGCACCGCTTGCGCCACCCCAGCCGCTGCGATCATCTGCGCTCCTATAGCCGCGCTTGAAGATGTTCCCCACAAGGCTCCCCTGCTCCCCAATAGTCGCAGGAGTATGCCATGCCAGAAGATGCAGTTGAGGAGGATCTGCTGAATTCCATAGACGAAGTTGACAATCAGATCAAAAATTTTCGCCAGCGGGTGCGGGCCGTTTTGGACGCTGCCCAGGCCGAGGGAACGCGGCGCAACGAAAAGGAAGAGCGCGCGAGGCGATAAGCGACGCGTAGATTTATCAAAGAGGGGATGGCTTGGCTGTCCCCTCTTTTAATTTGTCTGCAACCAAATGGAAAGGACCGAAATGGCTAAATGGGCAACAGGCATATTTACCTCTATTGATGAGGGCTTAGGGGCCGGGTTGGATTCGGTGAAGGAGCTAGGGGTTTCCACTGTGCATCTGCACGCTCCAGGCCGCGATTTTCGCACTGCAGAGAAAACAGCGGAAATCAAGGCCCAGTTCGCCGCGGCCGGGATCGAAATCAGCGTGGTTTTCGCCGGTTTTCCCGACGACGATTACACCACGCCGGAAATCGCCCAGCAAACGGTCGGGCTCGTGCCTTTAGAGCGCCGGGGGCACCGACTCGAAGAGACTCTGGCTATCGTGGACTTTGCTGCTGTGCTAGGTGTAGATGCTGTTGGCATGCACTTGGGCTTTGTGCCGGAGGCGTCGGATCCGGATTTTGCCGCGGTCGTCGAAGTTGCGCGCACCGTGTGCGATCACTGCCGGAGGCACGGCCAGTATTTTCACCTAGAAACCGGTCAGGAGACCGCCGCTGAACTTCTCACCTTTATCGAAGCTGTCGATCGCCAGAACCTCGCGGTCAATTTCGATCCAGCCAATATGATCCTCTATCAGGCCGGCCCACCGCTAGAGGCATTGGATCAGGTGGGGCGCTTTGTCCGCAGCGTACACTGCAAAGACGCCGCGATTGAGCGCCGCCCGGGCCAGCCTTGGTACGAGGACGCGCCGCTTGGCCAAGGCGACGTCAACATCCGGGCATTCCTTTTGAAGTTACGCGATTTGGGATATGAGGGGCCGCTGACCATTGAGCGCGAATACGCCCCGGACCAAGTCGGGGATATCCGCTCGGCTCTGCAACTACTCACCGATCTGCGCCGAGAGATTTTGGGTTGAGCGCGTCGCTGCGGAGTTGCTTGGATTTTGCAGTAGATGCGGCTTGGCAAGCGGGCAAGATCACTTTGCGCTACTTCCAGTCGGGAATCCGCGCCGAGTGGAAGGAAGACCTCTCACCGGTGACCGTCGCCGACCGCGAAGCCGAGGCCAAGATACGGGACTTGTTGGCCAAGGCCTATCCCGACGATGGGATTGTCGGCGAGGAATTTGGCCGGGTCGAGGGACGCTCCGGTACGCGCTGGATTATTGATCCCATTGACGGAACGAAATCCTTTGTCCAAGGGGTACCGCTCTACGGAGTACTTATCGCGCGGGAGGGGCCCGATGGGGTTGACGTGGGCTGTTGCTACATGCCGGCCCTTGACGAGATGGTATGGGCCGCTAGGGGTGAGGGCTGTTGGTGGAATGGCCGGCGGGCGGCAGTGTCCTCAGTAGCTGAGTTAGGCCAAGCCTGCATCTGCTATACGTCATGGCCGAGCTTTGCCGAACAAGGCCGCGAACAGGAGTGGCAGAAGCTAGTCACCAGCACTCGGCTGCGCCGGGGATGGGGCGATTGTTACGGCCACATACTCGTGGCCACCGGCCGGGCTGAGGCCAGCTTTGACCCCATTATGAATCCGTGGGATTGCGGGCCATTGCTGCCTATTCTGCAGGAAGCCGGAGGCACCTTTACCGATTGGCAGGGAGTGCCGACGATATACGGCAAAGACGCCTTCTCTTCCAATGGATATCTCTTTGAGTCCATCATGGGGCATCTGGGTCAGCCACCGTGATAGAGGCGCTTAGAAGCCGGATCGCCTTCTGTCTAGCAGTTGGCCGCGATGCCGTGGTGGCGACGTACCGCCACGATTGCACGACTGCGGCCCCGGCCATGGCCTTTGACTTTATTTTTGCCATTTTCCCAGGTATTCTCGTGCTGACTGCCCTGTTGGGCTTCCTAGGCATATCGCCTGAGAATTTCATCAAAGTTCTCGAATTTTTAGGTATTGTCATCCCCGTCCCGCTGCTGGCAGTCGTCGAAGACAATATCAACTTTCTCTCGTCGCAGAGTTTGTTCGTCATCGGATTCTTGGGGGTCATCTGGCCGGCGTCGGCTAGCATGTCCACTACGATGATGGCGCTCAACCGAGCCTATGGCGTGCAAGAGCATCGGTCTTTCTACAAGCGGCGCATTCTTTCGCTCGTCTTAATCGTGGTCTTGGGAATTTCTTTTGTTTTTTTCTTTAACCTCATCATATTCGGCGAACACGTCGAGAGTTGGCTGCGGGGCTATTGGACTTCCTCACATTTTGCTCCGTTGGTAGCCTTGTTGAGGCGCGCGGTGGTCGTGATCGGTATGATTACCACGGCTGCCTGCATTTACTTCATCATGCCCGCCGTGCGACTGCGTTGGTTGGACGTGTTGCCAGGGAGTGTGATGTCTTCTGGGCTGGCCGGGATCATTGCCATTGCCTTAGATCACGTCGAGCGGTTCAGCTATTACAATATCATCTATGGCGTACTAGGGACTGCCATCATCCTCTTGCTGTCCGCGTATTTGCTGGCTTTTTCAATACTGTTGGGCGGCGAGTTGAACGCGGTGCTCTATCGCCGCCGCCATCCATTTGACGCATACCCGACAGATTATTAGGTTGGAGTTTATAGCAGTAATGTCTTTGGGAAATGGAGGAACCAATGCGCAAAAATTCAATCCTAATCGCACTCATCGTCAGCGGGCTTTTGGCCTGTGAGGGCAAAAAAGATGAGTTGACTCCTTATATCCAGACCTTGCAGGGCTTGGAAAGCCATAGCCAACAGCTAATGCGCTATCAGGTCTACCTAACGACCGAGGGCATGACCTCTCAGGCCCACGACGTCGAGCAGGTCATGCAGACCTTGCTCGACGAGCTGGAGAAGGTCGAGCTCGAAGACAAGCGCCTGAGGGCCTTGCACAACGCCAAGAAACGGGCCTTGAAGGCGGCGATGCGTAAGCTGGTCGAGCCGGACTTCCCGACCTTTGTGCCCAATGCCCAAAAGAGCATTGGGCGCGTCGAAGAAGAATTCACTAAGATATATGGCAACCTAGAGTTGATGTGGCAGAGGGCCGACAAGACCGAACCCTTCCCGCTCAAGTGGGAAGCCAAGTAATAGTTGCGTCCGCTGCCCACTGCACTGCGTAGAGCTCCCCCGGTAATAGGGGGAGCTTTTTGCGTTCAATGCCCGCTCAGCAGGAAGGGGTGAGCAAACCATGATGTTCGTGTTGTTCAAATTACTGCTGGCGACGGCGATCGTGTTGCTGTGTTACGCCGTGTACCGGCAGCTAAGGGGCGGTCCTCGCCGCGGAGCGTCCAACCAACGCAGCAGCATTGATCCGGGCCGCGTCGCCGAGGCCGAATACAGCATATTGGACGAAGAAGAGGTCGAACGCAAAGATTGTGGCTAAGAGAGCTAAAGGGCCAAGTCCCGCTGCACTGCTGGCCGAAATCACCAAGGGGGATGTTCGGCCTTTTTATTTGCTGCACGGGGACGAAGAATACGAGCGCGAAGCCTTGGTCGCGTCTATGATCGAAGCTTTGGTGCCAACTCAGACGCGGGATTTTAACCTCGACGTACTGAGGGCTGGACGCCTAGAAGTACTGGATTTTTTTCAGGTCTATGAGACCTATCCCATGATGGCCGAGAGTAGGCTGATTGTGCTGCGCGATGCCGAGGCTCTGACGCCCGACCAATGTCGCGGCTTAGAGCGCGTACTTACGACTCCGGTGGAGACCAGTCGCCTCCTAGTAGTAGGCCAAAAAGTCGATATGCGGCGGAAGTTCTTTCGCGAACTTTCGCGACGAGGTCGCGCGCTAGAATTTAGGCCGCCCTACGACAATCAAGTACCGCAGTGGATACAGCGGTACGCCAAGCGTCAGGGGGTGCTGATCGAGCCTGCGGCCGTCCAGCTACTCAGCCAGTACGTAGGGGCTAAGCCGCGCGAATTGGTCAGCGAGGTAGAAAAGTTGGTCAGTTTTGTCGGAGTGGGCCAGTCGATCACCGCCTCTGCGGTCGAACAAGTCGCTGGCATCACGCGCGGGGCTAGCGTGTTCGAACTCGCCGATGCTCTCGGCAAAGGACAGGGCAAGCTAGCGCAAAAGCTGATACACAAGTTCCTCAGCCAAGGAGAAGAGCCAACTCGCGCCGTAGCCATGGTCACCCGCCACTTCCAGCTTTTGCTCAAGGCTAAGGGGCTAATGGACCAGTCGCTACCGCGCGACAAAATGGCCGCTGAATTGGGGGTTGCGCCGTTTTTTTTGCCCGGGTATTTGGAGCAGGCCCAGCGCCGCTCCGCCGCTTGGCTGTGGGCGGGGTTAAGCGCCTTGAACGAAGCCGATTGGCGTCTGAAATCGCAGGGACGACGCCAAGAGCATCT
This sequence comes from Gemmatimonadota bacterium, assembly GCA_028875345.1. Classification (GTDB taxonomy): domain Bacteria; phylum Latescibacterota; class UBA2968; order UBA8231; family UBA8231. The sequence continues at coordinate 29,832 of JAPPEG010000014.1, read as the reverse complement.
GGTTTTGGATCTGCTGGTGATCAAGTTGTGCAGGAAGCACTGAGCTTGACAATGGGTAGTGCCACAACTATAATTGGAACACAAGGTGTTGTGTTTGTAACATATTGAAAAGTATAAACTAACAAGCAAAGGATTATCTATCGTGAGCGAACCTATCGTCTTAACCGATGACAATTTCAGCGCCGAAGTCATCAACGCCAGCCGACCCGTGCTCGTGGATTTTTGGGCGACGTGGTGCGGTCCGTGCCGAATGATCGCGCCGATTGTTCAAGAATTGAGCAGCGAATACGAAGGCCGGGCCAAAGTGGGCAAATTGGACGTAGACGCGGCCCAGAAAACAGCGGCCGAATTCGGCATTCGCAGCATCCCTACCTTGCTCATTTTCAAGGAGGGTAAAGTCGCCGACCAGATTATTGGTGCCGTCCCCAAAGGGCAAATCACCGAAAAGCTAGAGGCCGCCTTGGCCTAATTGTGCGGACGAGCGGGCGTGGGGCGTTGTCTGTCTAAGCGGGAGTGCTAAGCACATGCCGTCTGATCCTCTCTGGAGGCATGTCTTTCGTCGTCTGCAAGAGCGCGTAAGGAGCGGCCGCAAGAAGGAAGAGACTGCCTCCCGCAAGCTTTTGCAGAAAGTGCCCATTTTTCAGGAACTAAGCGGGCGCGAGCTACACAAGATAGAAGAGATGCTCTACGGGCCGCGGGATTGGCGCGCTGGGGAGGCGATTATCAACCAAGGAGATCCCGGGATGGGGATGTACATCGTCGCCGCCGGCCAAATACGGATCGTCCAGATGGGCGACGATGGGTTTGAAAAGCAGCTAGCCACCTTAACCCGAGGTAATTTTTTTGGTGCCCAGGCCCTTGTCGATCAATCGCCGCGCCCCGCTTCAGCTTACGCCCTCCAACCTTGTAGTCTCCTCGTTTTTTGCCGTCCCGACTTACTCGAACTCATAGATACCAACCTGCCGCTCGCCTTGAAGATCGTCGAAGGCTTGGCGCAAGCCATTTCGACCGACCTACTCGAAGTCATAGAGAAACTCTCGACGCAGTTGCGCGACTCTGAGCGCCTGTTAAAAGGGGCACGGCGCGCGGGCAGTATTCAATGATGAATTGGCAAGTTAAAGTAGTACTCGCCTTGGTGGCCATAGTGGTCGGCGGATGGTTTGTATATGAGATTCGCGGCATCCTCACGCCTTTTGTTTTGGCTTTTATCTTGGCCTATGTCCTCTACCCAATCATCGATTGGATGGAAAGAAGGGGATTGGGGCGGGCTTGGAGTACTCTGCTCGTCTTTTCGCTCGTTTTTGCGGGGTTGGGGCTAGGCGCATTCAAGGTTGGAGACAAGCTGGCTGGAGAAACGGTAGATAGGGTTTTTACCATCGCTAACACCGGCGACCAACCTCTAATCATCCACGGGATGGTTTGGGAAGACGATTCGCGGAACCAGCCGTTTGTCTTAAGGGAGGAACACCGCTGGCCGCTCGAGATCGCCCCCATGGAGGAGTTAGCCGTTCTCCTGCGCTTTGTGCCCAATGACCAAGCACCGGCTGCAAACGCGCTCTTGATTGCGTACTCGCAGGGCCAAGATGAGCACAGTCAGCGCATTAGCGTCCATGGCAATGGCGGTGTGGTCGTAGGAGGCCAAGCCGGTAGGTCGGGTTCTGTTGTGTTTTCGCGGGCCGATATTGGCTTTGGCAAGGCCGACCCCAACGTCTTGGTGGAAATAGGCGATAGGATCTTGGCGGAAACCAGCACCAGAGCTGCAAAAATTGAGCCCATGTTACAGCCCTATTTGGGGAGCGATTTTCGCCTCGCCGAGTTGATTAGGGAGCATGGCGAGCGGCTGATGAGGACCATGTTGGGAGGCACTACGCTGTTTATCGAGGGCGTTATCTCGGGCCTTACTTTTGTGGTGATCGTGCCGTTTGTGGCCTTTTTCTTTCTCAAAGAAGGACGGCGCTTGACGCGATGCCTGATGACACTGGTTCCCAACGCCTATTTTGAATTGTGCCTAAACCTAATGTACCAAGCCAATAGACAGATCGGGAATTACATTCGTGGCCAGCTTTTGGCCGTCCTCGTCGTATCGGTGCTCGCGATTAGCGGTTTGTCCATTCTTGGCGTCTATTATGCCCTGCCTTTGGGGCTGCTCGCCGGATTGGCCAACGTAATCCCGTTTCTCGGGCCATTGATCGGAATCGTCTGTTCTTCGATTGTGGCCTTGGCTACCGGCGGTGGCTTGGCAATGGTGGCCAAAGTGATCGTCATGTTCTTGGTCATTCAACTGATCGACAATGTACTCATTCAACCCACGATGGTAGCCAAAAGCGTCGAGTTGCACCCTTTGATCGTCCTTTTTGTCGTCATGGTGGGAAGCCAGTTGATGGGCATCGTCGGGATGCTGATCGCCGTGCCGCTTACGGGCATCGCGAAAGTAAGCGGCCAAACCATCTACGAAGGGGTGAAACAATACCGATTGAGATAGGTTGACAAACCTATCTATATTGCTTAACTACACCTTACATCTTGAACTGTGGTACGAGGTACTTAAGGCCCTTTAAGGGGTAGGAGGAATAGATTAATTGGGTAGTTCAATACACTTAGAAAGCACGGCGGTGAGCGAATTGGCTCAACGCATAGGGGACGCCCGCAAGCTCTACGGCAACGATAGTCCTTACGTCATCGGTGTAATGACGGCTGTCGAATGGATAACCCAAGATGCCGAGGGTGGCCAAGGGCTCAAGCAAGACCTGCTCGCCCGCGTTCTAGAGAGCGAGGGAAAGAAACAACCGTCTCGTCCGCTTCCCGGCAGTACAGAGAGCAGCCCCCCGCCGCACGAACGCCGCGCCTTGGCGGAAAACACCTGGACTCGTGGCATAGTCAAGTGGTTTAACAACGATAAGGGATATGGTTTTATCTCTACAGACAGCCATGTCGATGTTTTCGTCCACTGGCGCGATATTTCATCTTGGGACCGGACTTTGACCCAAGATGATGAAGTTGAGTTCATGGTGACTCGCACCGCCAAGGGATTCCAAGCCATCAACGTGATGAAGGCTGGCCAAGACAAAGCCGAAGAGGAGACGGACTCGGTCGAGGAGACAGAGAGCCCCGACGAAACCGAGGAGGTCGAAAACGCCGATGGCGACCCCTCTCCCTCTGAGAGTGAAGACAGTGTCCCGGACTCCCAAGACGACGAGGGCGAGCTGTAGGAGAAGATGGAGAAAAAAACGTCCGATATAGCCTGTTCGTTTTGCGGCAAGGGGGGCGACCAAGTCGAGAAGATCATTCAGGGCCCCTCAGTGTATATATGCAGTGAATGCATCGGCTTGTGCAATGAGAGGCTGTCAGAGGACGATAAGCACGAGCCTAGTCTCAATGGCCGTCCTTTGCCCAAACCAGCCGAAATCAAGGCCCATCTCGACGCTCATATTATCGGCCAAGAACGCGCTAAAAAGGCGCTTTCGGTCGCTGTGTACAACCACTACAAGCGGGTGCATTCCGGTGCTGGGGATGTCCAGCTCAGCAAGAGCAATATCCTGCTTATCGGCCCCACCGGAGTGGGCAAGACGCTTTTGGCGGAGACGTTGGCGCGCATATTGCAAGTCCCCTTTGCAATCGTTGATGCTACGGTCCTTACCGAGGCCGGGTACGTAGGCGAGGACGTGGAAAATATCCTCGTGCGGCTCCTCCAAGCTGCGGATTACGATGTCAAACAAGCCGAGCGCGGGATTTTGTTTATTGACGAGCTAGACAAAGTCGCCCGCAAATCCGGCAATCCCTCCATAACCCGCGACGTTTCAGGCGAAGGCGTCCAACAGGAGCTCCTTAAGATCTTAGAGGGAACCGTCTCGGGGGTGCCGCCGAAGGGAGGGCGCAAGCATCCCGAACAGCCTTTGGTACAAATAAACACCAAAAATATTCTCTTTATTTGTGGAGGGGCTTTCGATGGGCTAGATAGAATTATCAGCCAGCGAATCGGAACCAAGTCCATGGGCTTTGGCAGCTCCCTCGACGACCACGAGGAAGTGAGCGGGGCCAACCTGTTGGCGCGGGTCGAACCCGAGGAATTGATCCAGTACGGCCTGATTCCCGAACTGATTGGCCGCTTGCCAGTGGTGGGCGTCTTGCACCCTCTGAGCGATCAGGTGCTAACGGACATCCTGCTCAAACCGCGGAACGCACTCGTCAAACAGTACCAGAAACTGTTTGAGATGGACGGTATTGCACTGCGATTTGAGGAGGAGGCGCTGTACAAAGTCGTCGAACTAACCCAAGAAAAGGAAATGGGTGCGCGTGGTCTGCGGGCAGTTTTAGAAACCGTCATGTTTGAAATCATGTTTGAGCTCCCGACCCGAGACGACATCGCCGAATGCGTCATTACCAAGGAATTTATCGAAAAAAAGGCCCCGCCCACCTTCGTGTACAACAAGAAGCGGGCTTGATTCCCAAACCGGGCGTTGAGCTTAACTAGATCCCTTCTCTACTAGCGCGTTCGCTGGAGGAGAAGGGTTTTTTGTGAGAAAAGTGCCATGCACGCTAGATATTATCCATCGCGGGTGCTGTGGCGACACCAGCCTGCGGCCACAGCATCCACCACGACTGGGGAAGTGGCCGTGCGAGGTCGGCTTCTCCACTTCACCGCAGGTCGCGGGAGGATCGCAGATGAGAGTGGAGAGGTTGATTTTGTTGTGAAAGAGCGGGTAGTAGGGATAAAAGCCGGTGATATAGTTGAGCTGTATGGTATTGTGGTAGAAAGTATTATAGACGCTACTCAAGTTCGATTATTAGCCCCCAGCAGTGCAGTATGGCATCAAGGAGATTGGTCGCGGTTCCACGCCAACGGACTGTGGGCGAATATGTGGGTGCGGGCTGCGGTATTAGACGCCGTCCGCGATTTTTTCAAGGACGCCGACTTTCTCGCGGTGGAGACGCCCACGTTGATCCTCGCCTCGGCGCAAGAGGAACACATCCAACTATTCGCCACTGAGTACCAAGGCGACAAGGTGCAAAAGCAGCTTTACCTCGCCCCTTCGCCCGAACTGTACATGAAGCGATTGCTAGGGGCAGGTTTTGAGCGGATTTACCAGATCAGCCGCTCGTACCGCAATGGGGAGATGGGGCCGCAACACAACCCCGAGTTTACCCTAATCGAATGGTATCGGGCGTACGCTAGTTACGAGGAAATCATGGCCGATGTCGAGGATTTGGTGTCGCATGTGGCGAAAAGCGTCTTGGGGCGGTCGAGCGTGGTCCGAGCAGGGCGCGAGATCGACTTGCAGCCGCCGTGGGAGCGGCTCAGCGTCCGCGATGCTTTTGCACGCTGGGCCGCAGTCGATTTGGATGCCAGTACAGATGCGGAATCGCTTTTTCGCCGCGCGCGTGCCTTGGGCTATGGTAGCGCTAGACGAGAGGATAGTTGGGAGGACTTATATCACAAAATTCTGCTGGAGAGAGTCGAGCCAGAACTGGCCAAATTAGGAGCTATCCACCTTTTCGATTATCCCCGGCAATTGGCCGCATTGGCCAAACTAAAAGAAGGTGATTCAGCCATAGCAGAGAGGACGGAGGCGTATTTGGGGGGAGTGGAGTTGTCAAACGGCTATACAGAGTTAAACGACCCAGCCCAACAGCGCGAGCGCTTTGCGCGGGGGGCGCGACTGGGGGGCGCACCAGCCGACGAGGCATTTCTCGCAGCTATGGAGCGGGGCATTCCACCGGCTGGTGGCGTGGCCTTGGGATTGGACCGGTTGGTTATGATCGTTGCCGGCGCGTCTTGCTTAGACGAGGTGATCGCCTTTCCGCTGGGGCATTAGTCGACGAGAGCTGCTAGCTCTTTTTCGGACGCCAGCAGACCATCGATTAATCCGAAGTCGATCGCCTCTTCGGGCGACAGAAAGTAATCGCGTTCGGTGACCAGCTCGATGCGCTCGAGAGGCTGACCGGTATCTTGGACTAAGATCTGGTTGAGCCGGTCGCGCCACTCGACGATTTCGCGGGCGTGGATTTCGATATCAGCCGCTTGGCCGCGGACGCCACCCCAAGGCTGGTGCAGCATGAGCCGAGAATGGGCAAGGGCGTGGCGCTTGCCCTTGGTCCCGCCGGCGAGGAGAATCGCGCTCATGCTGTACGCTTGGCCGATGCAGAGCGTCGCTACATCGCAGGGGACGTACTTCATGGTATCGTAGATGGCCAAGCCGGCCGTGAGGCTGCCGCCGGGGCTGTTGATGTAGAGCGAGATGTCTTTCTTGGGATCTTCTGAGGTCAGAAAGAGTAGCTGGGCGATGACGAGGTTGGCTTCGTGATCGTCGATCGGAGTGCTGATAAAGATTATTCGCTCCTTGAGGAGGCGAGAGAAAATGTCGTAGGCGCGCTCGCCGCGGCCGGTCTGTTCGATTACTACGGGTACGATGGCCATGTGCTATTCTGTCGTTAGAAGAGAGTCTATTTGCTGATTAATGGACTATAGGCGATGCCCAATATAGTGTCAATGGGCCATCGCTCAAGTTGGTTGACCATATTGGGTTAGCTCGGTAAATTTTACCTGCTCACAGCGTGTCGTTGTTTGTCGAAAGTAAAGCACTTAATAAATTGCAGGGCATAGTGTTACGGTTTTTTGAATTCTATTGTTTGGGCCTAGCTGGCCACAGGAACGCGTGCTCGTAGGCATTACCGGCGGCATGGGGGTGGGCAAGTCCGCACTGGCGCAGATGCTCACCGAATTTGGCGCGCTGCGGGTCGATGCCGATGAAGTAGCCCGCGAAGTAGCTACAATTCCAGCGGTGATCGAGAACCTACAAACGGCATTCGGCCGCGATTTGCTCGGTCCAGACGGGCGCTTGAACCGCCGGGAGTTGGGGCGTCGTGCCCTGCGATCAACCGAGGCGAGCCAGCGGTTAGAAGCGATCATGCGGCCACCTATATCAGCGGCCATAGAGCGCCGACTGGCGCAGGCTGTGGAAGAAGCCAGCGGCGGGGTCGTGGTGTTTGACGCGCCGCTGATATACGAGTGGGGGAACGAGGGGAACTTTGACCGGATCGTGGTAGTCGATGCTGAGGAGGGACGATGCGTATCGCGGGTGCAACAGCGCAGCGGCTTGCCGGTGTGCGAGATTAGGCAGCGGATGGCGCGCCAGATGGATCCGGAAAAAAAAAAGGCCCGCGCCGACTTTGTCATCGACAATAACAAGGGCTTAGACGCGCTCGCCGTGCAAGCGGAAACACTGTGGGCTGAGTTGGTCCGCGCCGCGCAGGAAAGAGGTAACCATGACCAATGAGCGTTTGCAGCGGACCCCGCTCTATGAGGTCGCCGTGGCCGAAGGCGGGCGCATGGCACCCTTTGGTGGGTGGGAAATGCCGGTTCAGTTTGAGGGCATTCGCAGCGAACACTGGGCAGTGCGCCGAGAGGTCGGGCTATTCGACATCTCGCACATGGGTCGAATCGCCGTTTCCGGGGAGCATGGGCTGGCCTTTCTCGATAGCCTCTTGCCAGCTCGGATTCGCGAATTGACCATCGGCCGGATGCTCTACGCGCCGCTGTGCAATGAACAGGGGGGATGCGTGGACGATCTGGTGGTGTACCAGCTCGCTCAGCAGGAGTACCTTTTGGTGGTCAACGCGAGCCGGAAGGCCATTGACTGGCAGTGGATTACCGCGCGCGCAGCCGAGTGGTCGGATGTGAAAATCGAGGATTTGAGCGATGAAAAGGGTATGGTGGCGGTGCAGGGGCCACGGGCCGCCTCTCTAGTCGAATCACTCGCTGGGCCGGCTAGCGTGTCGCTAGGGTATTATCGCTGTGCGATGATGGAGATCGCCGGGATACGAGCCTTGCTCAGCCGCAATGGCTACACCGGCGAAGACGGGTTTGAGATCATGTGTCCGGCCGACCAAGTTGCTGCACTGTGGGCCAAACTCCGCGCAGCCGGTGCTCAGCCTTGCGGGCTAGGCGCACGCGACACCTTGCGCCTTGAGATGGGGTTTTGCCTCTATGGCCGCGAATTGGATGGGCAGACGACCCCTTTAGAGGCGGGTTTGGCTTGGACCTTGGATTTAGAAAAAGAGGCGAATTTTGTCGGGGCCGAGGCGCTGCGGGCGCAACGCACGGCCGGAGGTTATCGGCGTCTGCGCGGCTTCCGCATGTTGGAAAGGGGCATTCCGCGGTCGGATTATCCGATTTTCGACCAGCGCGGGGAGTCGGTGGGTACCGTGACTAGTGGGACGCATTCGCCGGTGCTTGGCGAGGGGATAGGGCTAGCCTATTTACAGCGCGGCGCGCAAAAAATAGGCACTCAAGTGTACATTGACATGAAGGGTAAGCGGCAACCCGCTGAGGTGGCCAAGCTACCCTTTGTGGCTTCAGGCATTAAATAAGGACTGAAATGTTGCAACCGCTGCCTTTAGGCAGTGAACGGAGGTGCATGGGCGACGAATTTGGACCTAGCGATGCTTTTGTCCGCCGACACATCGGCCCTACGGACGCGGATATAACCGCTATGCTCGCGGCGGTGGGAGCCGACAGCTTGGACGATCTCATGGCCGAGTCCCTGCCGGCGGCGATTCGCATGCAGGATTCCTTGGCGCTGGGAGAAGGTATTAGTGAGTACGAGCTGATGGGGCAGTTGCGCGAATTGGCCAGCCAAAATCGCATCCACCGCAGTTTTATCGGTATGGGCTACTCGGACTGCATAATCCCTCCGGTGATCCAGCGCAACATCTTGGAGAATCCAGGCTGGTACACCCAATACACGCCCTACCAGTCCGAAATTGCCCAAGGGCGGCTAGAGGCTCTCCTCAACTTCCAAACCATGGTCGGCGACCTGACGGGTTTTGCTTTGGCCAATGCCTCCTTGTTAGACGAAGCCACGGCCGCGGCCGAAGCCATTGCCATGCTGCGGGCGGTGCAAAAGAAAAACGCGAGCCAGCGCGTTTTTGTCTCGTCGGATTGCCACCCGCAAACCATAGGGGTAGTCAAGGTCCGGGCCGAATCGCGGGGATGGGAGGTCGAAGTGGGCGATCACCGAGAATATGATTTTGCGACTGGAGCCTTCGCCGCTCTACTCCAGTACCCAGCCTCAGACGGCGCTCTACACGACTACGCTGACTTCTGCGCCCAGGCTCACGTCCATCAGACGCTCGTGTGCGTGGCAGTCGATTTGCTCGCCCTGTGTTTGCTGCGGCCTCCTGGGGAATTTGGGGCCGATGCGGCCATCGGGAGCGCGCAGCGCTTTGGCATGCCAATGGGGTACGGCGGCCCGCACGCAGCCTTTTTGGCGACGCGACCCGAATTCCAGCGGCAGGTGCCTGGGCGCATCATTGGTGTCTCCGAGGACGTCCGCGGCCAGCCGGCCTTGCGCATGGCTCTGCAAACCCGCGAACAGCACATCAAACGAGAACGAGCGACGAGTAACATTTGTACTGCCGAGGTCTTGCCGGCCGTGGTGGCGAGCATGTACGCGGTCTATCACGGGCCGGATCGGTTGCAGCGGATAGCTCGTCGCATACACTGCCAGGCGCGGGCGCTCGCCCGAGGGTTGGAGGAAGCCGACTATCGCGTCGTCCACGACCAGTACTTCGACACACTGCGCGTTGAAGTGGGAGCGCGGGGAGACGAGCTGTTGGCACAGGCGCGGGCCGAGGGGATGAACTTCCGCGATCTAGGAGACGGACACTGGGGCATTGCCTTCGACGAAACGACCGACAAGGCCGATTTACAAGCCATCCTCACCTTACTGGGCGGCAAGTTGCCCACCAAAGTCGATGAGGGGCCTGCTTGGGGGCCTGATCACGTCCGCCACTCGCGCTTCATGGAGCATCCCGTCTTTGCATCGCATCACTCCGAGACTGAAATGATGCGCTACATGCGCCGACTCGAATCCAAGGATCTGTCGTTGGTCCACGCGATGATTCCCCTCGGCTCGTGTACCATGAAGCTCAATGCAACCGCGGAAATGATGGCGATTACTTGGCCCGAATTCGCTGGGCTGCATCCGTTTGCACCCGTAGAGCAAGCCCAAGGGTACGCGGCGATTTTCGCCGAAATGGAGAACATGCTGCGCGAAATCACCGGCCTCAAGGGCATTTCGCTGCAACCCAACGCGGGTTCGCAGGGTGAATACGCCGGCCTACTCATCGTGCGCAAATACCACCAGACGCGCGGAGAAGCCCAGCGCAACGTCTGTCTTATTCCGGCCTCGGCTCATGGGACGAACCCAGCTAGCGCGACCATGGCCGGCTTAGACGTGGTCGTCGTCGCCTGTGATGCGGACGGCAACATCGACTTGGCGGACCTGCGGGCGAAAGCCGACGCACACCGCGAGCGGTTGGCCGCTCTGATGGTGACGTATCCATCGACCCACGGGGTATTTGAAGAGGCCATCGGCGAGATCTGCGCGGTCGTCCACCAAGCAGGTGGTCAGGTCTATATGGATGGTGCCAATATGAATGCCTTGGTCGGATTGTGCCGGCCTGGGGAAATCGGCATTGACGTGTGCCATTTGAATTTGCACAAGACCTTTTGCATTCCCCACGGTGGGGGCGGTCCGGGGATGGGGCCTATCGCCGTGGCCGAGCACTTGATGGAGTTCCTACCCTCGCATCCCCTCGTCCATACTGGTGGAGCTAAGTCAATTGGCCCTATTGCGGCTGCTCCGTGGGGCAGTGCCTCGATTCTGCTCATATCTTGGGCGTACTTGCGGCTAATGGGCGGCGCAGGACTCGCCGAGGCGACCGAAGTGGCGATTCTCAATGCCAATTATCTGAGCAGCCGCCTCGCGGATTCCTTTCCCGTGCTGTACAAGGGACGCAACGGGCGCGTAGCCCACGAGTGCATCCTCGACCTGCGCTGGGCGCGGGAGCATGGCATTGGCGTAGAAGACGTGGCTAAACGCTTGATAGACTACGGGTTCCACGCGCCTACGGTATCCTTCCCGGTCGTCGGGACTCTGATGGTCGAACCTACCGAAAGCGAGTCCAAGGCCGAATTGGACCGATTTTGTGAGGCCATGATCGCCATTGGTGGCGAAATCCAGCAAATAGCTGCCGGGGAAGTAGACCGCGCCAACAACCCTCTCGTCCACGCACCGCACCCGATGGATGTCGTGTTGGCCACCGAGTGGGATCGGCCTTATTCTAGAACCGTTGCCGCCCTGCCGGCTCCTTGGCTGTTGGAGCGCAAGTTCTGGCCAGCCGTTGGGAGACTGAACGACGCGCAGGGCGATCGCAACCTGATCTGTTCCTGTCCGCCTGTAGAGGCATATTCTCAAGGGAAATAAAATGAGCCAGAAGCGCGCTTTAATCACTGGTATTACCGGCCAAGACGGTTCGTACTTGGCCGAATTGCTGCTGGAAAAGGACTATGAGGTTTTCGGATTGGTGCGCCGCAGCAGCACGGTCAATTTCGAACGGATCGGCCATTTGCAGGACCAAATCGAGCTGATCTCCGGCGATCTGTTGGACCAGAAGTCTTTGGTTTCAGCGCTGCAGACCGCGCGACCACAAGAAGTGTATAACCTAGGTGCCCAGTCCTTTGTGCCGGTTTCTTGGGAGCAGCCCATGTTGACCGGCGAGGTCACCGGCTTGGGCGTGACGCGGCTTTTGGAAGCCATCCGCACCTGCGACGAAAATATTCGCTTTTACCAAGCCAGCACCAGCGAGCTATTCGGCAAGGCACAGGAAACGCCGCAGAACGAGCAAACGGCCTTTTATCCGCGTTCGCCCTATGGGGTGTCCAAGCTCTACGCGCATTGGATCACCATCAACTACCGCGAAAGCTACGGTCTGTTCGCCTGCACGGGCATTCTCTTCAATCACGAGTCACCGCGCCGCGGGCGAGAATTCGTCACCCGCAAAATCACGCATGGCGTGGCCCGCATCAAACACGGGCTAGACCAAGAGTTGCGCCTCGGCAACCTCGATTCCCGCCGCGATTGGGGCTATGCGGGCGACTTTGTCCGCGCGATGTGGATGATGCTCCAGCAAGATGAACCCGACGATTACGTCGTCGCCACGGGCACCTCCCGCACCATTGGCGAATTCTGCGAGGTCGCCTTTGCCCACGTCGGCTTGGACTGGCGGCAATACGTGGTCATGGATGAGCGCTTTTTGCGCCCCGCCGAGGTATATACCCTGTTGGGCGATGCGACTAAGGCGCGGGAAAAATTAGGTTGGGAGCCCGAGGTCGGCTTTGAGGAAATGGTTCGGCAGATGGTTGACTGGGACTTAGAGCAGGTGGCTCATCAGTCGGCCCCAGTACGCCCGGCACTGCGGCGATAGCGGCGGCTGAACTTGCGAATCTGGCCGCATATCGTCTGAATTGCCCGCACATCGCGCACTTCCAAATCGACCTTGTTGAAGAAGCGACGCAGTACTCGGCCGAAGTGATCCGGCTTGTTGTTATACGGGGTAAACTCTATCTCGGCAAGGGCTTGCAGGATCTGAGCGAACATGCGCTCGCGCTCGTCAGCCGTAGCCAGTTGCACAGGCGGATCCGGCGATTTTTCGCTCACGGTCGCATACAGGCCGTAGGTGAGCAGGAGCACGGCGTGAGAGAGATTGAGGGAGGGATAGGCCACGGCTGTGGGGAACCTCAGCACTTGGTGGCAGAGCGCGAGTTCCTCATGCCACAAGCCGTCCCTTTCACGCCCGAATACAAGGGCGATTCGGCGGTGATGTGCTTGGGCGGCTAGTTGGTCAATAAGGAGATTCGGCGTGGAAGTAACCGCGCGGAAGCGGCCCTGCCGATGGGTCGTGCCGACGACGATGTGGCAATCGGCTACGGCCGCGGCGAGGCTGGGAAAAATTTGACTGCCGTCGAGAATCTCGCCCGCGCCGTGGGCAAAGGCGCGCGTTTCCGGCGTATCCCACGCCTTGGGATTGATTAAGGCCAACTGGCTAATACCCGTAGTTTTGAGCACGCGGGCCGTAGCGCCGATGTTGCCGGGCGTCGCTGGCTCGACGAGCACGACGCGGATGTTGTCGAGAGGATTCATGCGGCTCGCCAAACTAAACCAAGAAAGACCCTGCGCGCCAATGCACACCGCCGGTGAATTCACTCGCGTCCAACTCGTGGACGGCGTTTATTTGCATCTACACAGCATTGGGCTGTACAAGACGATCCGGGTGGATGTGTGCCTGAGCACGCCGCTGTGTGTGCCGCGACATTCACTGGTGGCCCTGAGCAGCCGACTGCTGGCCCGAGGCACGCACAAGCTGCCCAATATACAGAGCCTCAACCGCTTTATCGACGACCTCTACGGAGCGCATTACTCGGTGCAAGTTGATCGCTTGGGGGAGCATCAGGTCATTCATTTATGCCTAGAAGTCATCGATGAAAACTTCCTCGGGGAGAAGGGGATACTAGAGCGCGGTCTGACCTTCCTCCGCGACGTCCTGCGCGATGGTAGTGGATTCCAACGCAGCCATCTGGAGCGCGAAAAGCACCGCCTCGAGCGGCAAATCGCCGATGGCTTCAACGACAAACTAGGCTACGCACAAAGGCGATGCAGCGAAGAGATGTGCCGGGGCGAACCCATGGGCCTGTCGCCGCTGGGCAACCCCGCAGACTTTGCTGCCGTGCAGGCCAATGAACTGCGAGCTTTCCACCGCGAGCGGACGGCTACCGACCGCCTAGATCTTTTCGTAAGCGGCGATCTGTGCTTGGAGCAGATTCAGCCCTTGATGGAGTCGCTCTTTACTTGGGATCGGGCAATGAATCAGCCTCAGCTCCAGCCACTGCGCCCGCGCATTGCTGGTCCGCAGCGCGAGATTTTTGAATGCCAAGCGGTACGAGAAGCAAAAGTAGTGCTGGGCTATCGCACTCAAGTTGCTTATGGCGCGGACGGTACAGACGACTATCCGGCTTTGGCACTCCTAAACCTGATACTCGGTGGTGATGGTCCATCACGGCTGTTCAAACATCTCCGCGAAGAGGAGGGCTTGTGCTACTACATCGCATCGCATATCGAGGCATTGAGTGGGCTGCTTTTTGTGGCCGCGGGCATTGAGGCCGCCGCATACCCCAAGGTCCGGGATAAGGTGGAACAGGAGATCCAGTCGCTGCGCGCAGGGGCCTTTGAGTACCGCGAAATCGAAGCGGCTCGCCACTTGTTGCGAGCGCGGCTGCTGGGGCTAGCCGAAGACCGCGAGGGCTTTTTTCGCTATCAATTGCGGGAGGGACTGATAGGGGGCAGCCAGTCCCCGGAAACGCTATGGCAGCGCATCGAGCAAGTCGGCGTTGAGGACCTAACTCGCGTGGCCGGTGGCATTGTAGCGGACACGGCCTTTTTATTGCACGGGACGTGAGAACGTGATCGCGGATGCGCTATTGGGGGAAGGGGTGTACCGCAGCCGCTTGGGCGGCCTCGATGTATGGGCAGTACCGCGGCCGGGCAGTCGGCAAAAGGCGGCCGTGCTGTACATAGACTACGGTTCGGTTGATCTGCATTTGCGATCCCGCTCTGGACAGGTACAGACCACGCCGGCTGGCACCGCGCACTTTCTCGAACACCGCCTTTTTGCAAAATTTTATGGCGACATCACCGAGCAAATCAGCCGCCTTGGCGGTGACGTAAACGCCAGTACCAGTTTTACTTCAACCATCTTTTCTCTGACGTGCATTGAGCATTTTGCCGACCATTTAGCGTTGCTCTTTGAACTCGCGTTGGACCTGCACGTCCTGCCAGACGGTGTCGCTCAAGAGCGCGAAATCATTGACCACGAGCTACAGATAAGCTGCGACGACCCGGAGTGGATCGGGTTTTTGCGCGGCCTTGAGGGACTGTATCAGAATGGCCTCTTGGCTTGGGACATGGCTGGCACGCGGGAGAGCATTGGGCAGATTGACCAGGACACGCTAACTCGTTGCCACGAGGTATTTTATCGGCCCGAATACATGGGGCTGTACTTGTGCGGGGATTTCGACGTAGAGACTACTTACGCGGCTGTCGAATCCACTTTGCTAAAGTACAGTCGGTCACGCTCCACATGGGACCGAGTGGAACGCCCCGTGGTATTGCCCACTCCGCATCCGCTCAGGGCCTTAGCCCTGCCGGTCAGTCGTCCCTATACCTTGCTGTTTTTCGGCGATGACAAGGCGGGCCGGTCGGGCCGCGACTTGCTCTTGCGGGAATTGGCCTTAGAGCTGGCCTTGGACATTGCCTTGGGGCCAGCGAGCGATTTTTTTGCCGCGCACTACGAAGATGGCCTGATTGACGGCGAAGCCTTTGGAGCCGAGGTCTATGCCGAGCCGACGTTCTGCTTTTGTACGGTGGGCGGATATACCCAGCAGAGCGAGCGATTGTGCGAGGAAATAGGTGCCGCATTGGCCGGTCTCGACGAGCGCGTTGTGACCGCGGATTTGGGCCGCGCCAAGCGCAAAGTCTACGGCTTGCTGCTGCGCGCGTGGGAGCAAGCCGAGGACGTAGCCGATATGCTTTGTTCGGCCGCGGCCAGCGGGGCTGATCCCAGCGTCTATTTTGACGTACACGAGCAGATCGGGGCCGGCGATATCCTCGAGGTGTTGGAGAGCTGTTTGTCGCCAGCGCACCAAAGCGCGATGCAGATCGTGCCGAGCGGACGCGCGGAGTAATGGCCGACAAGATCTATCGCTATTGGATCGCGGTGCCGAGCGGGTTGGAGGCGGTGGCACTCGACGAGTTGCGCGAGTACGCGCCTGAGGTGCAGCAGGTCGATGTCGAACCGGGCGGGCGCGTGGGCCAGATTTTCTTCACGTACAAGCGCAGCCCGGGACGGCTGCTACAGTTGCGCTCGGCCATGCAGTGCGCTGGTTTAATCGTTCAGATGCACGGTGTTACGGTAGGGCGACCGGGCCTTGAATACATCTGCAAACGCATCGCCCGCTGCGATCTAACGCCAGTCAAAAGCCTCGCTCAAGTCCAATCCACTGCGATTGACACCCACGCTTTTGCCTTGAGCGCGACGCTGCGGGGCCGGTACCGATTCAGTGCGGCCGAGCTAACCGCAGCCGTGGCGGCGGTTTTGCGCGATAAGCACGGATTGCGTCCAGGCAAAGGGCCGCACCTGCTGCGCCTTCACTTGCAACTGACCGGACGGCGTGCCCTGTTGGGACTGCGGCTAGGGGAAGGCATAGGGCCGAATGCGGCCGTGGCGTATTGCTTGGCCCGCTTGGTGGCCATGCAGCCGGAGGCATGCGTCTTGTGGGCGCGCCGCGACCCGTGCGAATTGGCCGCACTACAAGAGGCATTTGGGCCGCGCCTGCTAGTAGGTATCCCAGCGCACCTAATCGCCGCGCTGGATCATCTGCCTTTTGTGGGCGAGCACCTCGATTACGCGTTCAGCTTGGCCGGAGAAAACCCTGCCGCTGAGTTGGCCGAATTGGCGCGGGTGTTGCGCTCCGGTGGAATTGCCGTGGTCCAAGTCGCTGATTTTGATCACTTCATCGCCCTTTTGGAAGCCGAGGACTATCCTCTAGAAGTCTTGGCCGACTTGGAGATGCACGAGCGCGGGCGGGCGTATCGGCTGGTCGTTCTGGAGCGTTTGGCAGAGGAAGATGCTGGACTCTTACAAGTAGAGCAGTGGAGCTAGCCCTGATCTTCTCAGAGAACAGGGTATGGACTCGCCATTATTGCGCATCGGTCGAGTTGGTCAGATATTCATTGGATTGAGTGCGCTTCTTCCAAGTCAACAGCCTCTGAGATGGACTCATGTCGGCACCTAGATCCGCAGCAGCCTTTACCCAAGCACAGCAGGTCATCCCTGGAGGCGTGAACAGTCCGGCGCGGGCCTTTGGTGCAGTGGGTGGTGGCCCTCGCTTTATAGACCGGGGGGCTGGTTCGCGGATTTTTGATGTTGATGGCCGCGAATACATCGATTACGTGTGCTCTTGGGGCCCCCTCATTTTCGGCCATGCCCATCCTTGCGTCGTAAAAGCCGTGCAGCAAGCCTGTGCAAAGGGGACCAGTTTTGGTGCCCCGACGGAGCTGGAAATCGCGCTGGCCGAGCGCATTGTGGAGATGGTGCCTTCCATCGAAATGGTGCGGATGGTCAGTTCGGGGACCGAGGCGACGATGGCGGCGGTGCGCTTGGCCCGCGGCCATACCGGCAGGGACAGAATCGCCAAATTTGAGGGCTGCTGGCACGGGCATGGAGACAGTTTCCTGAGTGAGGCTGGGTCTTCGGCCCTGACCTTGGGGGTTCCCACCAGCCCAGGCGTGCCGCAAAGCGTGGTTGATTCGACCTTGACGCTGCCGTATAACGACGCGGATGCCGTGCGCGCGGCTGCACGGGAGCATAGCGGGCAGATCGCCGCCATCATCGTCGAGCCAGTGGCCGGCAACATGGGAACCGTGCCTCCGCGCGAGGGTTTTCTCCCCGCGCTGCGCCAAATAGCCGACGAAGAGGGGATCGTCCTCATTTTTGACGAGGTCATTACCGGGTTCCGCATCGGCCCAGGTGGGGCGCAAGAGCGCTATGAGGTGATGCCCGACCTGACGTGCTTGGGCAAGATCGTCGGGGGCGGCTTGCCAGCTGCTGCATACGGCGGCAAACGGGAGATCATGGAAAACGTATCTCCGCTGGGCATAAAGGTCTCGCAGGCCGGCACCTTATCGGGCAACCCGCTCGCCATGGCCGCAGGTTTGGAACAACTGACCATGCTGTCTGAATCCGGAGTCTATGAAACGCTGGAGAGCCGCTGTGCCGACTTGGCGGACGGCATGGCTGACAACCTGCGGAAGCTGGGCTTGAACTACGCGCTAAACCGGGTCGGTGCCATGCTCTGCATGTTTTTTACGTCGCAACCGGTGGTGGATTTTGCCAGTGTCGAAACGGTTGATCTGGCGCGCTTTAAGCGCTACTTCTGGGCTTGCCTAGAGCGGGGCCTCTATCTAGCGCCCTCCCAATACGAATGCATGTTCCCCTCGCTCGTCCATGGGGAAGGGGATATCGAAGAAACGCTCCGCATTCACTTTGACGCGCTCAAGGCCATACATTGAGCGCGGCGAATCCCAATCGGCTATGGATGCTCTCTTGGACAGTCCTCTGGATCGGGGGATGCGCCGACGGCGATGTCCGCGAGGACGAACCGGTCCCTGAATCCGAACCCTCGGGCCGCAGCGAAATAGTCATTTTAGCGCCGGCTGACTCTGTGTCCACCCCAGCCGGTGCCAGCGATGCTAACGATGCCAATGATGCCAGTGACGCTAGCGACGCTAGCGATACCGGCGACGCTAGCCCCGTATTTTTTGATCCCGACGGCGAATTCACCGTTCAAGTCGGCGTCTTTCAGGACGCGAAACGCGCCGATCAGAAGGTGGGCGAATTGAAGGACGCGGGCTATCCGGCCTATAGCCTGCAGAGCGATGCTGGCGTGCGGGTGCGGATCGGCTATTTCGCCAACCGCGCCGACGCTGATCGCTTTGGCCGCATTTTTGCCAAGGATCGCGGTGTCGAGTATTGGATAGATCAGCGCGCCGATGAGTAAAACTCGCGTACTGTGCTGCGGCACTTTTGATTATCTGCACCCAGGCCACCGCTCCTTCATCGCGCAGGCGGCTGCGCTGGGCGACGAACTGTTCGTCGTGGTCGCCCGCGACGAGAATGTCCGACGCATCAAGGGACACTATCCCGACCAATCCCAAGATGAGCGCAAAGCTGCGCTGGCGAAGCTGCCCGAAGTCACCGAAGTCCGTCTCGGCCACGAAGGGTGCAACTTTTTGCGCATCGTCTGCGAGATCGCCCCCAACATTATTGCCCTCGGCTACGACCAAAGGAGGCCAGCGGGCTTGGCCGAAGCCTTTCCCCAGTGCGAAATCGTCGTGCTCCAGCCCCATCGCCCTGAGCAGTTTAAGTCATCCCTTTTCCGGCGTCGGGAAGGCCGCACTTGAGTCCCTTGCCCCAGCTCATCCTCTGGTATGGACGAGAGGTGGCCCCGGACTTGCCTGAGATAGAGGGCTGCCGACTGCGGACGTACCAGCCGGGCGACGAGGAGGGCTGGCTGGCTCTATTGCAGGCCAACGGGGAGCTGGGTCATTGGGATCGACAGCGGCTAGAGGACGTCTTGGCAGGAACTCGAGTCCAACTCTTCGTCGAGTGCGAGGGGCAGATCGTCGCCTGTACAGGTTGCAACGACCGCACCCGTGAACTGCGGCCGTGTTGGGAAATAGGTTGGGTTGCAGTTCACCCGGACTTTCAGGGGCGCGGCCTAGGCAAATTCATCGTAGCAGCGGCGGTGGCTCAAGCCAAGGCGCTAGGCTCTAGGCCCATATACTTGTTGACCGACGATTTCCGCATTCCGGCTCTGCGCTGCTATATCAAGTTGGGCTTCTTACCCAATAACAGCCATCCATCCTACCCGCACCGGTGGGCCGACATTTTTGCCCATTTGGGGGCGGACTATCAGGCCCTAAAACCCGCGTTCGTCGCCTCAAATCAGTCGAGGTAACCCAAGGCGCGCAGCCGCTGCTCCAATATCGCGCGATCAGCGGCTGGGGTAAACCCTGCTTGTACATATCTGGAAGCCGCTCTGAGTGCTGCGTACGCTTGGTGGTATGGACGAGTGTCCAGCGCTGGGAGCGGCTGCTCGCTAAACGTTTCGACCATAGTCTCGCGCTGGGTCGATTGATCGCAGGTGAATTTGGCGCTGGCATCAAAAAGAGACCACTGGCGTCCGTATTGCGCGGCCGGGCCAGGGTCAATTTCGGCTAAGCAATACTCAGGTGAAGAAGAGGTGCGGATGTCGCGGGCAAAGCCGCTGTAGGGATAATCCAACTGCAACAGTGATAAAAAAGTCGGGAAGAGATCCACCAGCGAAATGAGGGTGCGTCCGACGGGTTCCTGCGAGGGAAGTCGGTAGTATAGAGGCACCCGCAGCACGTCGTTGCACAGGGTCTGGCCGTGATAGGGTTCGTCGTCCCGCCAGCTCTGGCCGTGGTCGCTGATGATGAAAACAGCCCATGCGCTTAGGTCTAAGGCGGCCAACAGCCGGGCTATATGCCGCTCAAATAGTTGTTCAACGGCCATGCGGTAGCGCGCCTGCACCTCGCTAATGCGCCCAGCCGTCAGCAACCGGCCGACTTCCCCAAAGGCTAGCCCGTCTGCGGCACCGTAAGGAGGATGAACGCTCCAGTAGTGAATAAAGAGAAAGGTCGGCTCGCGGCGTTGCAGCCAGCCGGTGAGTTGCTCGTCGTCTGGCAAGGGAGCTATATAGTCAGCGTAGCTTAGTCCGGTGAAAATGTCTGGGGCCTCTGAGAACGCGCCGACCGCATAGCCAGCTCGACGGCAGAGGTCGAAAAGGTCGGCCGCGCCCTGCCGCATAGCGGGGGAATGCTGGCCTTCGATGCCGTGTTCAAACGGGTATAGCCCGGTAAAAATCGAGGTGTGGACCGGACGAGTTGCCGAAGAAACCGAAAAGCAGTGCTGACAGAGGTGAAAATCGCGCGTCAAAGCGGAAAATCGGGGCGTGCGCACGGCCGCACTGATCCCGGGGGCAAAGTCCAAGCGCAGGCTATCGACCGAAATCAACAGCAGGTTCATGTTAGCGCTAGACGATTCTGTTCTTTACGGCGTTAGAGGGTTTGAAGGTCGGGGTCTTGCGCTTGGGGATTGCGATGGTCGCGCCGGCTTTGGGATTGCGGCCGGTGCGCGGTGCGCGCTCCACGACTTTGAAGGTGCCAAAGCCGCGGATTTCGACGTGGTCGCCCTTTTCCAATGCTTGGGCTATGGCTTCGATGAACCCCTCGATAACGGCCGCGGTGTCCACTTGGGAGAGGCCCGTACTCTGGGCTAGCTGCTGGGCGATTTCGGCTTTAGTCATCTGCTTTCTCCGTTGCTATTATTCGGCGTCAGCGCAAGAGGCCCCGCGCCGAGATGTCCCATATTTTCTCCACGCGTCCCTTGCGGACGGCGACAAAGTAATTGTGCAAAAAGGTCGTCGAATCGGAATAACCGACGAGCAATTCGATCCGCTCACCCAAAGCCGGGCCGGCCTGACCTTCTACGATGTCGAAGATCCCGTGTTCGGCAGACAGGCCGCGCAAGCGCAGCTCGTCTCGGCCCAACACCTCCGGCGGCTGATGGCCGGACGACAGCGTCTTAAAGCCAGCATCGACGACGACTCGGTCAGCCGCGCGGCTGGTGACTGTGGTGAGCACCGTTAGGGCGGGGGTGAGCGCTTCGACGTGACATTTCCGGCGATACATGACGTCCATGAACACGCCGCCGCCAGCTTGGAGTTCAGTGACCCCGTCGTGGAGGGCACTGAGCTCGTACGAACCCGTGCCACCGGCACTGACGATTTCTACTTGTATTCCATTGTCTTCCAGTAAATTACGAGATTCTACTAATATATCCAGTGCTTGGTAACAGGCCTTTTGCTTGGCCGGTAGTGGCCAACAGTCGAGTACGTGGCCCTCGTAGCCCATCAGGCCCTTGAACGTCAGCCCAGGTTGGTCGCTAATGGCCTTGGACAAGGCGAGGAGAGGGGGGCCAGGCTCCACGCCGACCCGCTTCATGCCAATGTCGATTTCCGCGACCACGGGGATGCGGACGCCCTCGTCGATGGCTGCGGCGGCCATCGGTTCGACGACGGCGATATTATCGACTGCGGCAATGACTTCGGCTTGGTGTTGCAGGCGGGCTAGGGCGGCGAATTTCACCGGACTGACGATCTGATTGGCCAGCAGGATGGAAGATACGCCATGCGCGACCATCCACTCGGCTTCGCTCAATTTGGCGCAGGTGATGCCGCAGGCCCCGTTGGCCAACTCGATGTGGGCTATGGCTGGGGATTTGTGTGCCTTGCTGTGGGGCCGCCATTCTTTGCCATTGTCGCGGCAATACGCGGCCATGTGCTGCACATTGGACTCAAAGCGGTCGAGATCGAGCAGCAGCACCGGGGTTTCTAAGTCGTCTAGGGATTGGCCAGGTGTGGGGTCATTCACGGCGTAGATAACCTCCAGTTGCCGGGGTTGAGCAGGGCTGAATCCTCGACCTCGATTGCGCGCACGGCTGCTACTAAATCGGGCGGTAGAGGACCGGCCTCGACTGCGCGGATATTGGCTTCGAGTTCGGAGACGTTCGTGGTGCCGAAAATAGCTGAATGAGCGCCGGAAGCAAAGGCCGCAAAGCGCAAAGCCAGTTCGGCCAAGTCCATGCCTGCGTCCTGTGCTAGCCGCAGTAGGGGAGCCGCCAAAGGGGACAGACCGTTGAGCGCGGCCGGGAGCGAGTCGAGCCGATGCGACAGGACGCCTTGGAGGAAGATCGAGCGCAGGAAGACGCCCGTACCCTGTGCTTGGGCGCGGGGAATCACCTCGCGTTCCATCCGGCGGTCGAGCGCGCTATAGGGTATTTGCAGCGCACGAATTAGCTCGGGATGATCTAAGGCGTCGAGCGGTGCCTCTTCTCCGTACGTGGTAACGCCCCAATAGCGCACCCAGCCGCGTTGGCAGTACTGCGCTAGCAGGTCCAGCAGTTCTGGGGTTGCAAAGCGCGTGTCGAGGCTGTGCAACTGCACGAGTTCGAGCACATCGACGCCGAGCCTCTGCAAGCTCTGGCGCAGCGACTGCTCGACGGACTGACGCAGCGCCTGCCCGGTCAACAGCCCTGCGTTATCGGCATCTCGGATGGAGAGCTTGGTAGCAATTACGGGCTGACACGTCAGTCCAGCACACGCACGGCCCACGAGACTTTCACTGCGGCCGTACTCCGCGGCCGTGTCGATGTAGTTGATACCTAGCTCCAAGGCGCGGCGGATCAACTTAATCACGCGGTCATCTGGCGGCGGCGGCTGTTGATCCAAGCCATACGCTATGCCCAATTGCACGGTGCCAAGACCCAAGACGGACAGGCGCAAGTTCGTGTGGCCTAGGTTTGCGTATTGCAAGGGGATGCTCCAGTGGCAAGGGTGGCGGCCTTGACGCTTCCGCCGCAGGTGTCGAGAAGGTGTTGTGCTTGGGCGCGATCTAGTTGGCACAGCTCCATGACCAGCGCCAGCTTCAAGCCTCCTTCAGCCGCTTGCAGCCGGGCGGCGGCCACTTGTGGCGAGGCTCCGGTCAGCGTCGCAAAGATGCGCTCGGCGCGGTCGCGCAGCTTGGCATTAGTGGGTTGGAGATCGACCATGAGGTTGCCGTATGTCTTGCCCAATTTCACCATCGCGCCGGTGCTGATCATGTTGAGCACCAGCTTGGTCGCTGTTCCAGCCTTCATCCGCGTTGATCCGGTGAGGACTTCCGGGCCGACCTCGGGGACGATCTTGATCGACGCTGCAACGGATTTGGCAGCCGTGGGACTGCAAGTAAAAAAGATCGTCGGACAACCCTGCTGCGCGGCGTACTCCATGCCACTGATAACGAAAGGGGTTACGCCGCTGGCAGCAATGCCCATGAGCACATCGTTCGGCCCCAAGTCCCGCAGGGCCAATTCGCTTGGCGCGGCCTCGCGGTCGTCTTCTGCGCCTTCTACGGCTTGGCGCAGGGCCGCTGGTCCGCCGGCGATTAGGCCCTGCACCAACTGAGGACTTGCGCCAAAGGTGGGGGGGCATTCAGCCGCATCCAGTACGCCGAGCCGACCGCTGGTACCCGCGCCGAGGTAGAACAGGCGGCCTCCGTTCCCAAGCTGACTGGCTATCAAGTCAACCGCCTCGGCGATAGGGGCCAATTGCGTGGCGACCGCGGTTGGCACGAGGGCGTCTTCTCGATTGATGATCGCCAGCATCTCTAGCGTCGAGACTTCGTCGATGCACTCAGTGGCTGGATTGCGCTGTTCGGTTTGCAGCTTGGACCAATTGCCCATATTGAATCGCCTAGCACAAATGAAATGAACTGGACACAAAATAGACAGCCAAGCCCGGCGAGCAAAATTGTCAGGTCAGGGGAAAGAGTTATATTTTTAGTTTAACCTTCATATTAAACACAAGGATAAGGACGCGGTATGACGGAAGAATTGGCCAAGACGTACGATCCCGTGGCGATTGAAAAAAAATGGTACGATTTCTGGGAGGAAAACGGCCATTTTAACGCGGGGATCAACCCGGACAAGCCCTCTTACAGCATAGTAATTCCTCCACCCAACGTGACGGGCGAGTTGCATATGGGCCACGCGATTCAACACGCCATCCACGACCTAGTGGTGCGGTGGAAGCGGATGCAGGGCTTTGAGACGCTCTGTCTGCCGGGCACGGATCACGCGGGCATTGCCACCCAGATGAAGGTCGAGCAGGAGCTTTTAGAAGTTGAGGGCAAGAATCGCTACGACTTGGGACGCGACGCCATGCTCGACCGGATTTGGCAGTGGAAGGAAAAATACGGAGACGCCATCTATCGCCAATTGCGCCAACTCGGGGCCAGCTACGATTGGCGATGGGAGCGGTTCACGCTCGACGATGAGTACGCCGAAGCCGTATTGCGGGCTTTCGAGCATTTTGCGGAAAAAGGGTGGATTTACCGCGGAACCCGCATGATCAACTGGTGCCCGCAGTGCCGCACCGTCATTTCCGACCTAGAGACCGAAGAGCGCGAGGTCGCCGGCCACTTATGGCACATTCGCTACCCGGCCCAAGACGGCGCACTGCAAGTCGTGGTCGCTACCACTCGGCCGGAGACGATGCTCGGGGATACGGGCGTGGCCGTCCATCCCAACGACGACCGCTGGCGCGAAGCCATCGGCCTGCAAGTTGAGCTACCGCTGATGGATAGAGCCATCCCCATCGTCGCCGATGAATACGCCGATCCCGAACTGGGCAGCGGGGCGGTCAAAGTTACTCCAGCCCACGATCCCAATGACTACGAGCTAGGGTTGCGCCACGACCTAGCACAAATCCAAGTCATTGGCTTTGACGGGGTTATGACCGAGGCAGCCGGCCGTTTTGAGGGGTTGGATCGCTACGCAGCTCGCGAGGCCGTGGTGGCTGCGTTGGAAGCCGAAGGGCTACTGGCAAAAATAGAGGATCACGAACACGCCGTACCCCACCACGACAAGTGTGGCACGGTCGTCGAACCCCTGCCGATGGAGCAGTGGTTTATGAACATGAAGGAGATAGCGGCCAAGGTGCGGCCCGTGCTCGTGCAGCAGGATATCCAATACGCGCCCGACCGCTTCCGCCACTATGCCATCGAGTGGTTGGACCAAATACGCGATTGGGCTTTGTCGCGACAGATCTGGTGGGGACATCGCATTCCCGCTTGGTATTGCACCCATTGCAGCGCCGATGGGCTGAGCGCCATGGGCAACTTGGACCGGGAGCAAGCCCTGTGCGAGGGCAACTTCAGAGTTTCGGTGGCGGCTGGGGCCAAGCCCGTGGTTAGTGTGGCTAAGCCAGAGGCCTGTCCCGAATGCGGTGGCCAAGATTGGGTGCAAGACCCAGATGTGCTCGACACGTGGTTTTCTTCCGCGCTGTGGCCATTTGCCACCCTCGGTTGGCCGCAGAGACGCGACGCGCTGGAGTACTTTTATCCCACGGATTTGATGATCACGGCCCGCGACATTCTCTATTTGTGGGTTTTGCGGATGGCCATGACCTCGCTAGAGTTCGTAGAGCAGATTCCCTTTAAGACGGTGCTGGTCCACCCGACCATTCTGACCCAAGACGGCCGCCGTATGAGCAAGAGCTTGGGTACGGGCCTCAACCCGCTCGACTTGGTTGCGCGCTACGGTGCGGATGCGACCCGCTACTGTCTGTTGGCACAGGCCGGTGCCGTCCAAGATGTGCGCTTTGATGCCGCGGTCGAGAACAACCAAGTGCAGGCTTCGGCCAGTGCGGAGGCCGGCCGCAACTTTGGCAACAAGCTGTGGAATGCGACCCGCTTCGTGCTGATGAACATCGATGGATACGAGCCCGGCTCCTGCGAGCGGAGTGAGTTGGCCGACCGCTGGATCTGGAGCCGGTTGCAGGTGGCCGTGCGCGAGATGACTGAGGCCATGCAATCCTACCGCTTCAGCGACTTGACACGGGCGATCTACGACTTCGTCTGGCGCGATTATTGCGATTGGTACCTCGAATTGGCCAAGGTGCGCTTGCAGGGAGGCGATCCCCAGGCGCGGCGCGTGGCCCAAGAGCATCTCGTGCGCGTGCTCGAAACTGCCCTGCGGCTGTTGCACCCCATTATGCCCTTTATCACCGAGACCCTGTGGCAGGCCCTGCCCCACGGCTTGTCGGCTAACAGCATCATGGTCGCGGATTGGCCGAAGTGCGATGACGCGCTGATAGACCAGGAGGCCGAAGCGCAAATGCAGTGTTTGCAAGAGGTGGTGACCGGGGTGCGGATCATTCGCGGCGAGATGAATGTTCCACCGGGCCGCAAAGTTGAGGTCTTGATTTCGGCGGCCTCGGACGAGGTCGAACAAACCCTGCGCCAATCCATCCCCTACATCTCGCTGTTGACCCGGGCCGAATCCGTGCAAGTCGGCCAAGGGCTCGTCCGGCCGCCAGCTTCGGGTAGCGCGATGACGGCTGCGGCCGAGATTTTCGTGCCCTTAGAGGGATTGATCGACCTAGATGCAGAGCGGCAGCGGCTCAAACGAGAGATCCAAAAGATGGACGGCCTGCTCAAGGGCCTAGATGCCAAATTGGCCAATGACCGCTTCCTGACCAAAGCGCCGCCCAAAATCGTCGCACAGGAGCGCCAACGCCAAGCCGAATACCGCGCCACTCAGGAGAAGCTAAGCGCCAGCCTCAAGCTCGTCGAAGCCTAGATGGCGTTTGATTACTTCACCATTCAAGCTCTCGCACAGGAGCTACAGGGACGCCTGCAAGGGGCGGTCATCGAGCGAGCCTGTGCCCAGCCTACGGAACTCGCCTTTGCGGTTGACGAGGGCGATTGGCTGTACGGTGTGAGCGGCCGAGAGGGCTTGCTCTGCCTGCGGCACGAAGCTTGGCCGCGGTCTTGGCGAGCGGGCGACGGCCCAGAAAAGTACTTGGTGCGCGCACGGATTGTGGACGTGGAAGCCGAGCACCACGAGCGCATCTTGCGTTTGTGTCTAGAGCGCCGAGACCGCGGAGGCCGCCCGAGCTTTGGCGTCTTAGTGTGCGAACTCATTCCTAACAAAGTGCGATTTGTTCTCCATCGCCAAGCTGATGACGAGATTTTGGGCTACTGGGGAACAGCCAAGGACAAGTCGCCCGTAGGCAATCCGTACCAACCACCCGAGCCATCGGGCCGACTGCTGCCCGGCACGGACGAACTCAGCGCGTGGCGCGACCGGCTGGCGAGTGCTGATGCAGTCTTGGAAAAGGCGGCGAGGCGTTGGTTGGCCGGAGCGGATGCCTCAGTGGTGCGCGAGTTGACCTTCCGCAGCCAGCAGGGTGGGGGAGGCGAGCCGATCACAGCCTTGTGGAACGCGGCTACAGAGGCGTACACCAGTGCGCTTGCGCTAACAGGCCAGAGCTACATGTGGCAAGAGGCGGGTCGGGTTCATTTTTCCGCCCTTGAGCCACGCCGTTTGCAAGGGGCCTACGAGCAGTTTGACGCGGTCAGCCCAGGGATATGGGCGGCGTACCAGAAGGAGCAGGAACAGCGCCGTCAGCAGCAGACGCAGCAACAGATTCGCCGGAGGCTGGGCCAAACCCTGAAAAATGCCCGGCGGCGTTTGGCCGCCATGCAAGTAGAATTCGACGAAGCCGCGCGAGCCGAGGAGTACAAGCGAAAGGGCCACGCGCTATGGGCCAACATAGGGCAGTTATCCGGTCGGCCCGCGCAAGTAGAACTGGCCGACCTCTTCGATTCACAAGGGGGCTCGACCCTGCGAATTGATTTGGATATAAACCGCAGCTTGGCGGAAAACGCCGCATCCTATCTAAAGGCTGCGCAAAAATACGAGCGTCGCCAACAAGTCCTGCCGCAGCACTTGGCCGAGCTCAGGCGTCAGTGCGACCAATACGAGCATTGGATTAGCGCGGTGGATGCCAGCACTTGGGAATCTAACGACGCGCTGCAAAACTGGTTGGAGAGCAAGGTGATAAGTACCGACAAAAAGGCAAGCAAGCAGCCCCAGGCCCATCCCCGGCGCTATAGGACATCCACGGGATGGTCGGTGTGGGTCGGGCGCAACAACAAGGAAAACGACCTGCTGACGCACAGAATGTCTGCCCAAAACGATCTGTGGTTTCACGCCCGAGGATACGCCGGCTCGCACGTCGTCCTGCGGAGCGAAGGCCGCAAGGAGGCCCCCAGCAAGCAGACTATTGAGGAGACCGCGGCCTTAGCTGCGTATTGGAGCAAGGGCAAAACGGCGAAAAAGGTCTCCGTGGCGTACACCTTGGTAAAACATGTCACCAAGCCGCGTGGCGGCGCACCCGGGCAGGCGCTGTTGCGCCGCGAGAAGACGATCATTGTGGAGCCGGCTTTGTTGGAGAAAGAATCGGTAGAATAGTCATATAATCAATAATATGTTAAACAACCAACTAATCCTAATAACCGGACCTACCGCTACAGGTAAAACAGAAATAGCCCTCGAGGTAGCCCAGCACTTACCCAAAGTGGAAATCATCTCGGCCGACTCGCGGCAAATCTACCGCTACATGGATATCGGCACGGCCAAGCCAACTGCTGAACAGCAGAATCAATGTCCCCATCACTTACTCGATGTGTTCGGTCCCGAGGAAAACTACAGCGCCGGAGCGTATGCCCGAGCCGCGCGGAGTATTATTGAGCAGGTCTGGAACAGAGGAGGCCTACCCATTATGGTTGGAGGAACGGGCCTGTACTGGCAGAGCGCCTTAGACGGATGCTTTGAGGACGTAACCGAATACGCGCCGACCCGCGCCGAATTGCAAAATCGCCTGCATTGCGAGGGGTTGGCATCCCTATACGAGGACTTGGGCCGTCGAGATCCGGTCGCACACGCGCGTTTGCAGCCGGGCGACGCGCAGCGGATCCTGCGGGCGTTGGAGGTGGCAATGGTCGGGAAGGGCACGCTCAGCAAGCTCTGGCGAGAGCGCAAGGGACAGCCCCTTGTGCGGCAGCCGCAAATGATCAGTCTGACCATGGCGCGCAGCCGACTCTACGAGCGGGTCGATCAGCGAGTCGAGCAGATGGTCGAGCAGGGATGGATCGAGGAAGTCCGCTCCTTGCGCGAAATGGGATACGATCCAAGCGACAGCGCCTTGGGGACTTTGGGTTATCTCGAAATATGCAGTGCGCTGGCAGGGCATTGTCCGTGGCAAGAAGCCGTTGAGCGGACTAAACAGCGCACCCGCCACTTGGCCAAACGACAAATAACGTGGTGCCGTCGCGACCGCCGCCTGCGCGAATTGGACCTCGACGTATGGGGAAAGGCTGGCGTCGTTCAGCGCATCGTCGGCGAGTGGGAGCATCGATGGGGTAGCGGGGCGGGTTGACAGCGATTGAGGCCTTGACTTACCTTAATGCGCAAAAATCAGCGGGAGTAGCTCAGGGGTAGAGCGCAAGCTTCCCAAGCTTGATGTCGCGGGTTCGATTCCCGTCTCCCGCTCCACTATCCGCCTGGCCAACTAGGTCGGGCGGATTTTTTATTTCTTCCCAAGGTGTTGCCGTCGGCGCAATATCCATATACCTTTACCGATACCGAGAGAACATCTTGCCCCGCATTATGATACGTAGATTAATTGCTTGATTCACTATGGTTGTCGTAAAACAAATCGAGCCCGATAGTCTTGGCGCGCGTGCGGGTTTTCTCATTGGTGATCGCATTTTGCGCATCAATGGTGAAGAAGTGCGCGATTTGATAGACGTTCAGGTCAATAGTGCCGAGGAAATGATCTGCGTAGAAATCGAGCGCGGCGAAGACCTGTACGAGGCCGAGATCGAGCGCCGAAGTGGCGAGTCCTTAGGGTTGGTCTTTGAGGATATGCGCTTGCGTAGCTGCAACAACAAATGCGTCTTCTGCTTT